>JAEPMR010000048.1:7804-21639 GCA_017643845.1 Marivivens sp.
TGTGTGAGGCCACCGCCCGCGATCTCGGCGCGGCCGTCCACCGCAACGGCACCTATCTGGCGATGGAAGGTCCGCAGTTTTCAACCCGCGCCGAAAGCCGCCTCTACCGCGAGGTCTGGGGCGCTGACATCATCGGAATGACCAACATGCCAGAGGCCCGCCTCGCCCGCGAGGCAGAGCTGTGCTACACCACCATCGCCTTGGTCACCGATTATGACTGCTGGCACCCTGATCACGGCGCGGTCGATGTGAGCGAGGTGATCGCCACCCTTACCGCCAATGTCGCCACCGCCCGCGACCTCGTCGCCCGGCTGCCCGCAGGTCTCGCCGCGCGGCCATCGCCTTGCCCCTGCGGTTGCGACCGTGCCCTCGATCACGCGATCATGACCACCCCCGACGCCCGCGACCCCGCTCTTTTATCCAAACTCGACGCGGTCGCTGGCCGCGTTCTTTCCTGACAGGATCCCCATGCCCAACGTCAAAGACTTCATCCGCACCATTCCCGACTTCCCGAAACCGGGCATCCAGTTCCGCGATGTCACCACACTGTTTAATGACGCCCGCGGATTCCGCATGGCGGTCGATCAGCTTCTGCACCCCTACGCAGGGGCGCAAATCGACAAGGTCGCAGGGTTGGAAGCGCGCGGTTTCATCCTTGGCGGCGCGGTAGCACACCAGCTAGGCAAGGGCTTCGTCCCGATCCGCAAGAAGGGCAAGCTCCCGGGCAAAACCGTCGAGCAAGCCTACCAGCTCGAATACGGCGAGGCGGTGATGGAGTTGCATGACGATGCCCTGCAACCCGGTGAACGGGTGCTGTTGGTTGACGACCTCCTCGCCACCGGCGGCACCGCAGAGGCGGGCATCCGTCTGATCGAGAAACTCGGCGCCGAAGTGATCGCCTGCGCATTTGTGATCGACTTGCCTGATCTCGGAGGCAGAAAGCTTTTGGAAAAGCTTGGCGTGCCGGTTCACGCCCTCTGCGCCTTCGAAGGCGATTAGCAGCGCTCCGGGTTGCCAAATCGCCGCTGTTACGCGGCGCAGACCGCCGCTCAAAGCGCCCTAATCCGCCCGCAGCACCGCGCCCGGATTGAGGATGCCTTTCGGGTCCAGCGCATCCTTGATCGCGCGCATCATCGTCAGCTTCACCGGATCGCCATAGCGCTCCAGATCGCCTACCTTCAGCCGTCCGATCCCATGCTCGGCGCTCACCGAACCCTCCATCTCATGCGTCAGGTCATGCACACAGCGCTTCACCGCGCCGCGCAGCGCTTCGTAGTCGTCACGGGTTTTCCCATGCGCCGGAAATACGTTGTAATGCAGGTTCCCGTCACCCAGATGCCCGAAGCAGTTGATCCGAAAATCCGCGATTTCGCGAAGCTTCGGCCCCGCCACTTCGATAAATTCGGGGATACGCGACAGCGGCAGGGAAATATCATGCGAACTGACAGACCCGATCCGCCGGTTCGCCTCGGGGATCGTCTCGCGAATGGCCCACAGGTCTACACGCTGCGCCTCGTTCTGTGCAATGACCCCGTCGAAGGCCAAATCAGCCTCGACCGCCGCCTCAAAAAGCCGCTCCAGCGCCGCCTGCGGCTCCAGCCCCTCCGGCAGCCCCACATCAATCAGCACACCCCATTCCGGCATTGGCTCCAGCGGCCAGCGCATCTCGAAGCCCGCCTCACGCAAAAAATCAAACCCCTGCCGGTGCATCAGCTCAAAGGCAGAAATCCCCTCGCCAATCAGCTTGCCTGCCAACGCAAGCAGTTTCAGCGCTGCCTGCGGGCCGGGTACGGCGAAAAACGCGGTCCCCTCACGTGCAGGTACCGGCATCAGCTTGAGCGCCGCAGCGGTAATGATCCCAAGCGTCCCTTCCGACCCGATCATCAGATCGCGCAGGTCATAGCCGGTATTGTCCTTCCTCAGCCGCGTCAGCCCGTGCCAGATCGCGCCATCAGCCGTTACAACCTCCAGCCCAAGGCACTGCGCCCGCGCGCTGCCATAGCGCAAGACGTTCAAACCGCCAGCATTGGTCGCCAACAACCCACCGATCCGCGCCGATCCTTCCGAGGCCAGCGACAGCGGAAACAGCCGCTCGATCCCCTGTGCCGCAGCCTGAATATCGGCCAGAATACAACCTGCTTCAGCAATGAGCACATTTTCATCCGCCCGAACATCGCGAATGCGCGTCATGCGTTCCAGCGACAGGATAACCGGCGCGGCCCCACCTTCCTGCATCTGCCCGCCGACAAGACCCGTACCCCCGCCATACGGCACGATCCCGATGCCAGCCTCCGCACAGGCCCTCACTACGATCGCCACTTCCTCAGCAGAGGCCGGCGCAATCACCCGCCCCGATCCCTGAAAGCGACCGCGCGGTTCGGTCAGGTAACTATCGGTCGTTTCACGCACCGCGCCCGCGCCCAGCATCTCCGCCAGTCGCGCGATGAACGCATCCGTCACAGAATTCAGATTTGCTTTGCTCATATGCGGCAAGAACCACGTTCGCCGCCCCAAAGCAACTCCCTACACCATTGCGTGATCACCTGCTCTCCTTTTGCCCAATCATGCTACCTTGATGACAAAGGAGGCCCCGAAATGCGCACGCTGCTCGCCCTGCTCACCTGCCTGATCGCCCTGCCGGCTCTGGCCGCGCCGCGCAGCTATACGCTCGACGCGGAAAACTCCGCCGTCGCCTTTTTCTATGACTTCGGCGAGGAAGAGATACGCGGCAACTTCACGCTTGAAGAGGCAGACATCTCCATCGATTTCGATGCAGTGCAAAATTCGAGCGTCTCGGTGCGCCTGCGCGTCGCCGGAGGCCACGCCGGTTTCCCCTTCGCAACCGAAGCCATGCTCGGGCCCCGCGTGCTCGACGCCGCGAACCATCCCGAAATGTACTTCTCCAGCACCAGCATCCGGCGCACGCAGGCAGGTGCCAGCATCACCGGAGACCTCACCATCCGCAATGTCACACGCCCCGTCACCCTCGACGCCCGCCTGTTTCGGCAGCAGGGCGCACCGGTGGGCGGCTTTGACGAACTGGTGGTCGAACTCACCGGCAGCGTTGATCGCACCGATTTCGGCGCCGACGGCTGGCGCGAATGGGCGGGCGATACGGTGCGTCTGCAAATCTTTGCCACGATCGACGCAGAGTGATCCATGCCCCTACGCAACACCGATACCACCTTCGGCTGGCTGTCCCGACTGATCCACTGGCTCATGGCCGTGGGATTGATCGCAATGCTGGTATTCGGGACGGTTCTGAAAACGATGGAGCCGTCCTTCGCCAACCTCTGGATGTATGACGCGCATAAATCCTTTGGCCTGCTACTCTTCATGCTGGTGCTCCTGCGGATCATCTGGCACCGGCTCAGCCCACCGCCCGCACCGCTCTCCGGTGTTCCGCTGTGGCAGGAGCGAGCGGCGCGTTGGGCACATCGCACCCTCTACGCCCTGATGATCCTCGTGCCGCTTTCCGGCTGGATCGGCAGCGCGGCCACAGGCATTTCGGTTCGCTTTTTCGGCTTACGCCTGCCGCAGGTGGTGCCGCCCTCCGCCGCGCTCGACACTGCCGGATTCGCCGCGCACAGCCTGTTGACCAAGCTCCTGATGGCGGTGATCCTTCTGCACGTGCTGGGCGCGCTCCACCGCGGTTTTGTCAGCCGCGACAGCAGCCTGCGGCGGATCACGCGCGGCGTTTAGCCCGCATCCGTCCGCCCGCGCCGATCGCTCCGCAAATTGGCGTAAAGCACATGGTTCCGCCAGCGCCCGTTGATCTGCAAATAGCTCTGCGCCACGCCCTCATATTTATAGCCGCAGCTCTCCAGCAATCCGCGTGATGCGGCGTTTTCCGGCAGGCATCCGGCCTCCAGACGGCTCAGGTCCAGCGTGGTAAAGGCGTAATGCACCAGCGCCACCAGCGCCTCGCGCATATAGCCGTGACGGGCGTATTTCTCGCCCACCCAATAGCCCGTGGTTCCGGCCTGTGCAGGTCCACGGCGGATATTGTCCAGCGTCAGAGCACCTACCAGCCGCTCTTCGTCCCGCACGAACAGAAACAGAGGCAGCGCCGCACCGTTCGCAATCGAACGCTGCGCCCAGTAGACGCGGTTGGTAAACCCTTTGCGCGACAGATGATCGCTCGCCCAAGTGGGTTCCCATGGCGTCAGAAAAGCGCGGCTCTCACTGCGCAGATCGGCCCACTGCCGATGATCGCCATGCTGCGGCGGGCGCAGGATCAGACGCTCGGTCTCAATCCGTATCTTGCGCCGCCGCCCCAGCATCAGGCCGCAAACCTGTCGCGCAGTTCACCCAGCCGCGGAGCATTCCCTGCCGGACCATAGAGCGCCATCGAGGTGCCACTGCCCCCCGCCATCCGCTCTCCAAAGGCCCGCACATCCGCTACACTCACCGCGTCAATCCGCTCGACAGTCTCTTCAATCGGGCTTACCCGTCCGAAAACCTGAAGCATACGGACCAGTCTCTCCGCGCGGTTCGACGGGCTTTCCAGCCCCATCAGCATTCCGGCCTTGATCTGCGCCCGCGCCCGCGCGACTTCCGCCTCGCTCATATCATCCGCGGCCCGCTTCATCTCGTCCACAGTCACGTCCGCCAGTTCCCGAATGCGCTCGCCCGACGTGCCAGCATAGACCGTCATCATGCCCGTGTCCTCATAGGCACCGGCCTGCGCGAAAATCGTGTAGCACAGGCCACGCCGCTCCCGTGCCTCTTGGAACAGACGCGAGGACATGCCACCACCCAGAGCCGTCGCATAAATTTGCGCCGTATAGATCGCCGGATCACGGAAATTCGGCCCCTCAAAGGCCAGAGCCAGATGCACCTGTTCCAGCGCCTTGTCTTCGCGATGCTCGCCGCCCGTCCAATAAGCAGGCACAAGATCATGCACCACGCCGCGCGGTTTCATATGACCGAAAATCGCCTCCGCCTGCCGCATGATTGCGTCATGATCCACAGCACCCGCAGCGGCCAGCACCATCTGCTCCGGCCCGTAATGCTCGGCCACGAAACCGGCCAGATCGTCGCGGCCAAAGCTCTTTACCCGCTCCGCAGGGCCAAGGATCGTGCGGCCAATCGGCTGATCGGCATAGGACACTTCCTGCAACCAATCGAAGATGATGTCATCAGGTGTATCGAGCGCCTGCCCGATCTCCTGCAAGATCACCCCCCGTTCGACCTCAATCTCCGCCGGATCGAACACAGGGTTCAGCAATATATCCCCGATCAGGTCCAGCCCGAGCGGGATGTCCTGCTGCAAAACCCGCGCGTAATAGGCGGTCATCTCGCGGCTCGTGTAGGCGTTGATATAGCCGCCCACATCCTCGATTTCCTCGGCGATCTGGAGCGCACTGCGCCGCGCCGTTCCCTTGAACGCCATATGCTCAAGGAAATGCGCGATCCCGTTCTGCTCGACCCGCTCATGGCGGCCGCCCGCCATCACCCACACGCCGATAGAGGCCGATTGCAGCCCCGGCATATGTTCGGTGACGACCCTCAGGCCATTGGGTAACGTATCGAACCGGACGCTCAATTCTGCACCTTTTCCGCAATCCGCGCACGGATGATGGATTGCAGCGACGCCAGATCATTCGCCACGCGTGTCACCCGCTCCTCACGGTCGAAGAGGTCCGCCATGCGCGGCGGCAGCGCCGGATGCACGCCCGTCGCTGCTTCGACTGCGGCAGGGAATTTCGCCGGATGCGCGGTCGCCAACGTGATCATCGGCACCTCCGAGAGATGCGCCTCCGCCACTTTCACACCGACCGCCGAATGCGGGCACAGGATTTCGCCCGTCATATCCCGCTGCGCGGTAATCGTGGCGCTGGTTTCCTCTTCCGAGGCACGCCCGCTGTCAAAATGGCTCTTCAGCCATTCAAACGCACCCTGACTGATGGCAAAGCCGCCCTTGTCCTTCAGGTCCGCCATTTGTTCAGCCACGACCTTGCCGTCACGCCCGTAGGCATCAAAAAGCGCCCGCTCGAAATTCGACGACACCTGAATATCCATCGAAGGGCTGATCGACGCGGTTACACCCTCTTTCGTCTGGGTGCCGGTTTCCATCGTGCGGTGCAAAATGTCGTTCTGGTTGGTCGCAATCACCAGCCGTTCGACGGGCAACCCCATCATCTTGGCAATGTAGCCCGCAAAAATATCACCGAAATTGCCTGTCGGCACCGTAAAGCTCACCTTCCGGTGCGGCGCACCAAGGCTCACAGCGGAGCTGAAGTAATAGACCACCTGCGCCAGCACACGGCCCCAGTTGATCGAGTTCACACCCGCCAGCGCCACCTCGTCACGGAATTGGAAATCGTTGAACATATCTTTCAACGCCGCTTGGCAGTCGTCAAAATCCCCATCCACCGCCAGCGCATGCACGTTGGCTTCGCTCGGCGTGGTCATCTGGCGGCGTTGCACCTCGCTCACTCGCCCATGCGGGAACAGGATGAACACATCCACATTGTCCAGCCCGCGAAACGCCTCGATCGCAGCACTGCCCGTGTCGCCGCTTGTCGCACCAACAATGGTGATCCGCTTGCCCGACCGCGTGAGTGATGCCTGAAACATCTGCCCGATCAGCTGCATGGCGAAATCCTTGAATGCCAGCGTCGGCCCGTGAAACAGCTCCAATAGGAAATGGTTCGGCCCCAGCTGCACCAAAGGCGCCCGCGCCGCATGGCCAAAGCCCGCATAGGCCGCGTCGATCAGGCTGCGAAATTCCGCGTCGGTGAAAGTCTCACCGATGAAAGGCCGCATCACGCGAAAGGCGATCTCCTCATAGGACTGCCCCGCCATCGCAGCGATTTCCTCGGCGCTCAGCGTCGGGATCGTCTCGGGCACATACAGCCCCCCGTCACGGGCAAGGCCGGTCATCATCGCCTCTTCAAAGGTCAGGGCCGGAGCCTCACCCCGTGTCGAAATATAGCGCATCGCGTATCAGTCCTTTCGGCGTGCAATTCGGGTCAGCAGGTAGATGGTCATCGCGGCCCAAACAGCCGCCAGCAAAAACCATGTAATCGCATATTCCCGGTGATCGTTCTTGATGCCGCGTGTGTCTACCTGCAACGGCGTCAAACGTGGGTCAGGTTGCGACGTGCTGCGCAGCACGACCATCAGCGGCTCGGTCTCCAGTGCCTCGGCCATCGGGCCGATTTCGCGGGCAAACCAGATGTTCTTTTCCAGATCCGGCGCAGGGGTCGATGAATTTGCATCATCCGGCCAGATCAGGTTCGCAGTTACATCCATCGGCCGCCTCTGGGCCGTCTGCGCCTTCGCTTCCAGCGGCAGCAGGCCGTGATCCATCAGGATCCGGCGGCCGTCGTCAGTCTCGAAGGCGGTGATGACGCGATAGCCAGTTCCCGCGACCGTGCCGCTCACCAGCACATGCAGTTCACGTTCCCCCGCAACCCCGCTCAGCGCCACTGAACGGTATTCGTCGTAAAGCTCGCTCGGGGCCTCCGATAGCGCCACAGGCTCCGCCGCAATCCGCGCCTCGATCTCGTTGAGGATGCCCTGCTTCCAGTCGAGCCGCTGCATCTGCCAGACCCCGAGAGAGATCAGCACTACACAGCCCGCAAGCCCGAGCATAACCGGAAAAATATACCGCCGCATGTCGATCCCCGAACTGGACCCTGAAATGAGAAACGCGCGGGACATAGGCCCCGCGCGCAGCGTCTTATCCTGTCTCGGCGGAGGGGGAAACCCTCCCCGATGGCTTAGCCGCCCCAGATGTAGACAGCAGCGAAGAGGAACAGCCACACAACGTCAACGAAGTGCCAGTACCAAGCGGCTGCTTCGAAGCCGACGTGCTGCTCCGGCGTGAAGTGACCGCGCAGCACACGGAACAGGCAGACCAGCAGGAAGATCGTGCCGATCACCACGTGGAAGCCGTGGAAGCCGGTCGCCATGAAGAAGTTCGCGCCATAGATGTTGCCGGAGAAGCCAAAAGCCGCGTGGCTGTATTCGTAGATCTGGAACACAGTGAACAGTGCACCCAGAGCAACAGCCAGAATCAGGCCCCACTTCATGTCTTCGCGGTTGTTCTCATGCGACAGCGCGTGGTGCGCCCATGTTGCAGCCGCACCCGAGCACAACAGGATCAGCGTGTTGATCAGCGGCAGGTGCCACGGGTCGAAAGTCTCGATCCCTGCGGGCGGCCATACGCCGTCCACCATCGGGCTGTCCGGTCCCATCGGGTACATGGCATGTTTGAAGAAGCTCCAGAACCATGCGGCAAAGAACATCACTTCCGACATGATGAACATGATGAAGCCATAGCGAAGGCCGATCCGCACCACAGGCGTGTGATCGCCGGTCTGGCCTTCATGGACAACATCCGCCCACCAGCCATACATGGTGTAAAGCACACCAACAAAGCCGACGAGGAAGGCCCACGGCCCGCTGTCCTTCATCCACAGGACGGCGCCGAAGAGCATGACAAATGCCGAGACCGATCCCAGAAGGGGCCAGATCGACGGTTGTAGAATATGATAATCGTGGTTCTTTTCGTGCGCCATGTCGGTTTTCCCTGGGGCCTTTTCTCTAGTTAGTCTCTATGGCGTCTGGCGACGCCGTTGTCAAAGCCGCCTGCAGCTCTTCTTCGGGCAGGTCGATCTGGTAGAACGTGTATCCGAGCGTAATCGTGTGAATATATTTCCCCTCGCGGTCATCCACGATGGACGGGTCCACGAAAAAACTCACAGGCATCTGCACGGTTTCACCCGGCTGAAGCACCTGTTCGGTAAAGCAGAAGCACTCGATCTTATCGAAAAATACCCCCGCCTCATACGGCGCGACATTGTAGGAAGCCTGACCGGCCACCGGAACATCGGTCGGGTTATGCGCCTCATAGAAGGCCAGAGCCGTTTCACCGATCCGTACGGTCATCTCCCGCTCGACCGGTGTGAAGGTCCACGGCATGTCCCGCTCCAGCGAGGCGTCAAACCGCACAGTAATCGTCTGGTCCAGAATCACATCACTGCCGGTCTCGGCCACGTTCGTGACACCGCCAAAGCCCGTCACGCGGCAGAACCAGTCGTAAAATGGCACGGACGCCCACGCCAACGACCCCATCACAAGAACAACGCCCACCGCCTGTACGGCGGTCTTTTGCGGTCCTTCCAATGTCCGGCCAAAAAGCTTCATTCGCCTGCTCCGTCCTCTGTGCCTGTCTCTGCGTCCGGCACGAGCTGTGGTCGTGCCACATGATCGAAACGTTCAAATTTTCCTGCGTCACCCAGCTGGATCACCTTCACCACGGTCAGACCAAAGACAATCGCGATAAAGCCGACAAGGATCGCACCGACCCCCAGATTGCGCCCTTTGCGACGCGTATGGATTTCATGTTCGACCTTGATCGCCATTACCAGCCTCCCCAGCCCCACGGAGCCAGTGCGGTTTCCGCCAGAAGTGCACTGAAGTGCGCGAAGAGATAATAAAGCGAAATACGGAAGACCCGCTTTTCAACGGCATGATTGTCGGCCTCCGAAGCAGCATCGTCCCGCTGCCACAGGGCCACTGCGCCCTTGAGGAACCACGCATTCATCACCACCGCCACAGCAAGGTAGATCGGCCCACCGATCGAGGTGAACGCAATGCCCAGCGCCACAGGCACCAGCGCCAGCGTATAGCCAAGGATATGATTGCGCGTCACACGGCGGCCATGAGTGACCGTCAGCATCGGCACGCCCGCATTGCCGTAATCCGATTTCACAAACAGCGCCAACGCCCAGAAATGCGGCGGCGTCCACATGAAGATCAGCGCAAACATCAGCGCGCTTTCAACGCTGACACCGCCCGTCGCCACGGCCCAGCCCACCATCGGGGGGAAAGCACCAGCGGCCCCGCCGATCACGATGTTCTGCGGCGTCGAGCGCTTCAGCCACATCGAATAGACGACGGCATAAAAGAATATCGTAAAGGCCAGCAGGCCAGCTGCGACGAAGTTCGTGGCAAGACCCAACAGCACAACTGAGAAGACCGAGAGCGTCAGCCCGATCGCCAGCGCCTCCTCGGGTGCCACGCGGCCCGACGGAATAGGCCGCTTCGCGGTCCGCTTCATCTTCACGTCGATATCGGCATCCCACCACATATTCAGCGCACCGGACGCGCCCGCACCAACCGCGATGCACAGAATGCCGACAAAAGCGATGTAGGGATGCACCGGAACCGGCGCGACCAGCAGCCCCACCAGCGCGGTAAAGATCACCAGCGACATCACGCGCGGCTTCAGCAGCGCGAAATAATCGCCCATGCCTGCCTCGCGGGTTGTGTCCTGTGCACTGATATCGGTCATCTCTGATCCAGATAGAGGGCGGGTGCGCCGGTTACAGATCGGGCGACATTATGCCGCCCGCTCCAGATCACGAATGCGTCCTAGACGCCGTATTCCTGCTTGGCTTCTGCCAGCCATGCATCATAGGCCTCTTGGCTGACCACCTTGACGGTGATCGGCATGTAGGCGTGGTCCTTGCCGCACAGCTCGGAACACTGGCCGAAGTAGATGCCTTCCTTCTCAGCCGAGAACCACAGCTGCGCCAGACGGCCAGGAACAGCGTCCTGCTTCACGCCGAATGCGGGGATGGTCCACGAATGGATCACGTCCGCGCCGGTCACGGTCATCACAACAGTCTTGCCGACAGGAACGACGACAGATGTATCGGTCGCCAGTTTGAACTCCTGATCGGTGTAGCCTGCTTCTTCGAGCTGAGCCGAGATCGAGTCGTTCAGGTTGCCCTCGCCGTAGCCGATCATGAAGCTGTCGAACGCAACGCCCTCATCCACATACTCATAGCCCCAGTACCACTGGTATCCGGTGACTTTGATGTTGATGTCGCCTTCGGGGATTTCCTGCTGCTTGAAGAGAACCGGCAGCGAGAACGCACCGATAAAGACGAGGATGACAATCGGAATGATCGTCCATGCGACTTCCAGCGGCGAGTTGTGCGTGAATGTCGCCGGGGTCGGGTTCATCCGCTTGTTGTAGCGCAGGATCACGATCGCCAGCAGGCCGATCACGAAGATGGTGATGCAGGTGATAATCACGAGCAGCAGCCCGTCGAGCCACTGAAGGTCGCGGGCCAGTTCGGTTGCAGCCGGCTGGAAGCCAACGCCCTGTTCAATGGGCGCACCCACGATTTCGAGGTCCTGATTGACGGCCTGCGCAGAGGCGGCAGCGCCCGAGAGGATCAGGCCGGCGGTCGCCGCAAGCTTGGTGACGAAATTGGTCATACGCATGTCATACCCTGTTCTGTCTGGCGCGTGCCGCGCCCCTAAAGGACACCATACCCTGCTCGCGGGCAGGAATCCCGTTGTATCCGGCGTTGCATGTCCCATATCCTGAGCAACAACTCAAGAAGGAGCATTGCGGCAAACAGCCGCTTTTCGCCCCGATCCGCAGCTTCAAGGAAAAAAACATGTCCGACGCCCCGTTTCGCCCTTTTGAAAGCCATCTGGACGCCGAAACAGCCCTTTCGCTGCTGCGAGAGGCCACCCATGGCGCCGATGACGGCGAGCTTTTCCTCGAACGGCGCCGCTCCGAAGTGCTGAGTTTCGATGACGGGCGGGTGAAAACAGCCAGTTTCGATGCGTCCGAGGGATTCGGCCTGCGTGCCGTGCGCGGCGAGACGGCGGGCTACGCCCATTCTTCGGTGATTGACGAGCACGCACTGCGCCGCGCCGTCGCCACGGCCCGTCTTGCGGTCGGTGATGGCGGCGGCACGATGGCATCTGGGCCACAGGCGACCAATCGCAAACTCTACTCCGATGCCGACCCGATGCTCGATGCGACATTCCCCGCCAAAATCGACATCCTGCGCGAAATCGACGCCTACGCCCGCAGCCGCGATGCCCGTGTGGTGCAGGTCAGTGTCAATCTCGCCGCCTCCCACCAGGAGATTGAAATTCTCCGTCCCGAAGGCACGCGCGTCACCGACATCCGCCCGATGGCGCGTCTGAATGTCTCTGTGATCGTCGAGCAGGACGGCCGCCGCGAAAGCGGCATGGCCGGCGGCGGCGGACGCACAGGGCTTTCGGGCCTGATCGACCCCGCCCACTGGAAACCCGCCGTTGATGAGGCGCTCCGCATTGCCCTCGTCAACCTCCGCGCCGAGCCTGCACCCGCTGGCGTGATGGACGTGGTGCTTGGCCCCGGCTGGCCCGGGATTTTGCTGCACGAAGCCATCGGTCACGGGCTGGAAGGCGATTTCAACCGTAAAGGCAGTTCCGCCTTTGCCGGTCTGATGGGCCAGCGAATCGCAGCTCCCGGTGTCACCGTTCTGGATGACGGCACCATCCCCGACCGGCGCGGCTCGATTACCGTCGATGACGAAGGCACCCCCTCCGCCAAAAACACACTGATCGAGGACGGTATCCTTGTGGGCTACATGCAGGACCGCCAGAATGCCCGTCTGATGGGGGTCGCACCCACCGGCAACGGACGACGCGAAAGCTACGCCCACGCCCCCATGCCCCGCATGACGAACACCTACATGCTCGCAGGCGATGCGGCCCCTGAAAGCCTTGTCGCGGATCTTGCGGACGGCATCTACGCGGTCGGTTTCGGCGGTGGGCAGGTCGACATCACAAATGGCAAATTCGTGTTTTCCTGCACCGAGGCCTACCGCGTGAAAAACGGTAAAGTCGGCGCACCGGTCAAGGGCGCGACCCTGATCGGCGACGGGGCCACCGCGCTCCAGAAAATTCGCGGCATCGGCAACGACCTGCAGCTTGATCCCGGCATCGGCAACTGTGGCAAGGCCGGTCAATGGGTGCCAGTAGGCGTCGGCCAGCCGTCACTGCTGATTGGGGGGCTGACTGTCGGCGGGGCCGCAGCCTAGGCCGCTTCCCGGCCAGTCACCGTTTACATGGCGTTAACCGCCCGCGCGCTACAGAGAGTGCGCAACAGGCGGAGCACGGGATGACCGACCCTTGGCATCTTTCCACTCACCCCCCACTCCCACCCACCACGGAGGATGGCAGGATATCCTGGCTCCGTCTGTTGCGATCTCCGCGCATCGGCCCGCGCAGCTTTCACCGCCTGCTCGCCGAATACCGCACGGCAGAGGATGCGCTGGCGGCCCTGCCTGAAATCGCCCGCGCTTCGGGTGACCGCCGCTACCAGCCCTGCAGCCCCGATTTCGCCGCTGCCGAATTGCGGGCAGGCAGCAAGATGGGCGCCCGTCTGCTCGCTGTCGGTGCTGCGGACTATCCGCCGCTTCTGATGCAGCTGGACGACCCGCCGCCGCTCCTTTGGGCGCTGGGGGATGTTGCGCTCCTGTCCCGCCCTGCGCTGGCCATGGTCGGCGCCCGCAATGCCTCCTCGCTCGGCCGCCGCATGGCGCGCAAGCTGGCGAAGGACATCGCGGCAAATGGCATCGCCGTTGTCTCCGGCCTTGCCCGCGGGATCGACACCGAAGCCCACAGCGCCGCCCTGCCCTATGGCACCATAGCCGTCCAGCCCGGCGGTATTGATGTCCTCTATCCCCGCGAAAATGCCGATCTCGCCCGCGCCATCGCAGGACAGGGTCTGCGCCTGTCCGAACAGCCCATCGGCATGGCACCGCAGGCCCGCCATTTCCCAGCTCGCAACCGGATCGTCTCGGGTCTGGCGCAGGCCACGCTGGTGGTCGAGGCCGCGCACCGTTCCGGCAGCCTGATCACCGCGGACCACGCCGCCCGCCAGGGGCGCGAGGTGCTCGCAATTCCCGGCCACCCGCTCGATCCGGCCTCCGGCGGCTGCAATCTGCTGGTGCGCGACGGGGCGACGCTGATCCGCTCCTGCGCCGACATTCTCGAGGCAGTCCCCGCCTATGCCGCCACCC
>JAEPMR010000049.1 GCA_017643845.1 Marivivens sp.
CAGATGCCGAGACAGCTAGTCCTGAACAATAGTGTCAGCTTACCCGACGCCCTGAGAAACGGTGGACGATCATGGTCGCAATGATGACGATGCCGAAAATAAATTCGGTCCAGAAACCGGCGAAACCCGCGCCGACTGCGCCCGATGGTATAAGGCCGATGGTCAAGGCGCCGAACATCGCGCCGATGATGGTGCCGACACCGCCCCAGACGGGGGTGCCACCTACGAAGATAGCGGCCAGAACAGGTAGCAGATAGGCTTTGCCTGAAAGGGGGAACCAAACCATATTCGCAGTCTGCACGAGTATCAGCCCGGATAATGCACCTGCTACGCCGGTCAGAACAAATACACCGACGCGGATCCGCTCAACGTTGATACCCATTTGCCGCGCCGAGTCGGGGTTGTCGCCTACCATTTGAACGCGCACACCGAACCGATGATAGCGGAACAGCACATACATCAGGGCAACCCAGATCATCGATAAGAAGAAGTGGTTTGGCACCTGAAGGCCTAGGATATTCCACTTGCCAACGAAGAAGGTATTTCCCCATGTTCCGACGGCTTCGCGAAACTCAAGATTCTTGCCCTGTGCCAAGAAATTCACGATCCCGACGATGAAGAATGACAGACCGAGTGTGGCGACGAGGGAGGAAATGCGCCCGTAGACAATAATCGCACCAACTGCGCCACCCAGCAGAGCACCAAGAAAAAGTGTAATGATCGCTGCAGGAATGACAGGCACGCCCCAGATCAACAATGTCATGAACGTCCCGCCCCCCGCACCGATGACCGCGGGGAAAGAGAGGTCGATCTCGCCTGAGGTGATGACGAAGACAAGTGCAGTTGCGAGAATGATCGAAGGGGGGACCGAGAACAGGTATGAGCCGTAGAAGCCCGGGTGCATGAACAGCGCCCAGTTCTGCGATGCGAAAAACAGCCAGACACAGACAAAGGCGAGCGCGGAGTTAATCGCGCGACCGTTTGTGTAGTAGAAGCGCCGGAGAGAACTGGCTTCTCGGCGGGTGTCGATCGGTTCGGCCTTGGGGGTAGCGATATCGGTCATCTTTGGTCCCTCTACGCAGACTTGCGCAAACTTGTTTGGTCGACCCGACCTGTTTCGGCCAGGTCATGCATCATGTGAATGAGGTGGTCGGCGCCTTCGAATGCGGATTTTGGGCCTTCGAAGGCCTCTTTACCCCGGTCTATTACAAAGAAGCGGTCTGAGATGTCCCAGACATGGTAGATGTTGTGGCCGATGAATATGACCGTTCTTCCTGACTCCTTCACGGCTTCTACGAAACGGAAGACTTTTTGTGTTTCCGTTAGGGAGAGCGCGGTGGTCGGTTCGTCCAGAACGATTACATCCGCCTCATTATATAGGGCCCGCGCGATGGCAACGCCTTGCCTCTCGCCACCGGACAGGTTTCCGACAATCGAATTGGGGTTGAAGACTTTCGAGGTGAAGCCGATCTCGCGCATCAAGCGATTTGCCTCGTCCATTTGCTTGCGCACGTTGATCAGGCCGAGTGAGTTGGTGATTTCGCGGCCCATGAAAATGTTCGCGACGATCGAGTGTTGCGGCGATAATGCGCGGTCCTGAAATACGGTTTCAATCCCCGCGTTGCGTGCAGCAAGCGGAGACCAAGCTTCGCGCTGGACGCCTTTGACCCAGATTTCGCCTGAAGTTGGCGCGTGCACGCCGGCCAAGGTTTTGACCAGGGTAGATTTCCCTGCGCCATTGTCCCCCAGTAGACCGAGAACTTCGCCTTTGCGGACGGTCATTGAAACGCCGGTCAGCGCCTCGACGCTACCAAAACGCTTGACGATATTTTTCAGCTCTACAATCGGGCCATTCGGATCAGCCATTTTACCCTCCCCAATACAAAAAGCCCGAGCGCCTGTGCGCTCGGGCTTGCTTCTTCTTAACGGAAGCCCTGATTGGCGAGTTCCGCGACTGAGCCGACATTGTCGACGGTTACGAAGCCCGAGCCTGTATCGACATTCAACGGAGCGAGATCGTAGACCAATTGCTGGCAGAGCGAAAGAACCGGCATATAGCCCTGCAGATAGGGCTGCTGGTCAGCAGTGACGAGCATGTGCCCGCTCTCCAGCGACTCCTTCACACCTTGCCCGATGTCGAAACCGACACCGATGATGCTGCCTGGCTCTACGCCGATCGAATCCATGAATACGGGAGCTGCCGAGACCCAAGGACCGCCGGGATAACCGATAAGCTTGGTCCCCGGATTGGTAAGAACAGCAGACGTCAGGACTGGAAGCTGCAACATCTGGTCGGCGGAGGCGCCATCTGCTTCCTGCAGTTTGATGACTTCCATACCCCATTCTTCGAGTGCGTCGGCGAGGCCAAGCTCTCGCTGTGCGCGGTTGCCGGCTTCCCAGCGGGACATGACGATCGCAGTGTCGCCGGGGGAAAGCTGATCAGCGGCGAGGCGAATGGTTTCGGCAGCAAGTGCGCGACCCTGGTCATAGAGTGATGCGCCTACGAAGCCCGAGCCAAAGCGTGCACGCACTTCAGGCACGTCCACGTTCATATACATGACCTTGATCCCCGCGGCGTCTGCCTCGGCGGCAAGCGGCATGAGCGCCGAGTCGCCGGGATGACCCATCATGGCGATGCCTTCGGGTGTCTGCCCGATCATATCGCGGAACTGGGTTACCATCTGTTCAAAGTTCCAGTCGGAATAGACGATTTGAACGTTGGCTCCGGTATCGATCGCTGCCTGGTTTGCACCTTTGTCAATGATCGAGTTGAATGTTCCACCAGCTGGTCCGCCCGAGAACACGACAATGTCGTTTCCGGCGCACCAGCCCGCAGATTGCGCGGTCGCTGACGTTGCCATGATTGCGGCAACGCTCGCTGCGCAAAAAGCTGAGGCAATTCTACGCATCTTCTTCTCCCTTTTGGTTTTCGTCGTCTCTTCGCGACTTAAGATCGGCTCCAGAATCGTTTTTGGCTACCTGGGCCGATTTTGCGTCAAAAAAGCCGCCCGTCAACGATTTTTCTGGAAGTTGTGTGAATTTTGAGGCGATTTTCGCAGATATTGACAAGAATTACAAAAACGTTTTTGAATGCTTTGAAGGAATGAGTCATCAACAAAGCGCGTGATGGAAACACAGGACAGTGCATTGAAAACAAACAGTGAATGGTGGCGAGGCGCCGTCATTTACGAGGTCTATGTGCGGTCTTTTTTGGATTCGAACGGGGATGGCGAAGGTGATTTGCGGGGTGTCATCGAAGGATTGAGTTATCTGGAGCGACTCGGGGTTGATGCGATCTGGCTGACGCCGATTTCGCCTTCACCGAATTTCGATTCCGGTTACGACGTATCAGATTACTATGGAATCGCGCCGAAGCTGGGCGAAATGGCTGATTTTAAGCACCTCGTTGCCGATGCACACGAGAGAGGCATTCGGGTCATCCTCGATCAAGTCTATTCCCACAGTTCCCATCTGCACCCTTGGTTTAAGGAAAGCGCCTCATCGCGAGATAACCCGAAAGCGGATTGGTATGTTTGGTCCGATCCCAAGCCGGATGGAGGGCCTCCGAATAACTGGCTCGGTCGTTTCGGGGGGTATGCGTGGGAATGGAACCCTGTCAGAAAGCAATACTACCTACATAATTTTCTGACTGAGCAACCGGATCTAAACCTCCACAACGCTGAAGTTCGTGGTGAAATTCTGAAAATCATGCGGCATTGGTTCGATCTTGGCGTAGATGGATTGCGGCTGGATGTTGTGAATTTTCTCATGCATGACCCCGAACTGCGCGACAATCCTCCTGCGGCACAGGAAGGGGCTACGAACCCATATTACATGCAGGCGCATGTATACGACCGGTCGCGGCCGGAAAATCTGCCTTTCTTGAGGCAAATGCGGGATGTTGCGGATCAAGTCGGTGACCGCATGCTTTTGGGTGAGATCAGCTGCGATCAGCAGGTGGAGCGGATGGCCGAATACACTGGGCCAGGACTGTTGCACACAGCATATTCTTTCGAATTGCTGGGTCAGAAACTTAACGGCGGTCATATTGCAGATGCCATAACTCGAGCCGGGGCAAACGGAGCGTGGCCGTGCTGGGCGTTTTCAAACCACGATGTTGTGCGTGTTGCGTCCAGATGGGGTGTTACGGGCCGTGTGGATCGCATCAAGCTGCTTCAGGCGCTGCTTTTGTGTCTGCGAGGGACTGTTTGCCTCTTTCAGGGAGAGGAGCTGGGGCTGCCCCATGCGGACGTCCCGCGTCACCACCTGCAGGACCCTGAGGCGATCCGGTTCTGGCCGAACCATCGGGGGCGGGACGGGGCAAGAACCCCTATGCCATGGACGAATGAGGGGGAAAGCTTGGGGTTTTCTGAGTGCGTCGGTTGGTTGCCTGCGGATGCCGCGCACGGACCACTGGCGATTTCAGAGCAGGAGGCAAAGGAGGGGTCAATCCTGAATCACGCGCGGGCGCTGATCCAAGTGAGGAAGCAATCCGCTGCGATTCGACTTGGATCTTGGGAGGTGCTGGGCGCCGATGACGAGTGGCTGATTTTTCGTCGTGTGTTCGCTGAGGAAACGCTGGTCTGCGGATTTAATTGGGGAAAGGTGCCGATTTCCTTTGAATGCGCTGGAAAATGTCTCGCGGGTCGGGTCGACTCGGGTGTGATCCATCAGGATCAATACGCAATTATGAGGGTCGAGACATGACATCACGGAAGACGCAGGCCAATACACCGATAAGAAGCGACATCCGGTCTGTCGCCCAAGATGCGGGTGTATCCGTTTCTACGGTAAGCCGCGCGTTGAACGGATACGGTGACGTGAATCCCGAGACGCGAAGGCGGATTGAGCAATCTGCGGAGCGACTGGGTTATCAGGCGAGCCATGCGGCTTCGACCTTGCGTCTCAAGAAGACCAATACCGTTACTTTTATGGTGTCGAAGCCATGGACGAAGTTTGTCGACCCATATTTTTTGGGCATTATTGATGGCTTGGAGCTGGCTCTGACGGCGCAGGGTCTGGACCTGCAAGTGACGCTGGCCCGCGATTTCGACAACGAGCTGGAAGTAATCAAGCGTGCTGTCGAGCGAGGGCGGTCTGATGCCCTGATTTTCGCAAGAACCAGACCGGAAGATGAACGGATCGACTGGCTCGAAAAACGTGAATTCCCCTTCATCACGGTTGGTCGGACATTGAGGAATAGCCATTCTTTCGTAGATCGCGATCAGGTGAAACTCGGACGCGATGCGGTCAAACGTCTTGTGGCGCTCGGTCACCGCAAGATCGGCGCTCTAACAACGCCAATGCGATACACCTATTCGCATCTGACGATGCAGGGCGTTCAGGAAGGCCTGGCTGCGGCGGGGATTGACTATGATCCTGATCTGACGATCGAATGTTTTCTGTCGCATCGGACCGGCGAGGAGGCGGTAACCGAACTGTTCATGCGGGGTCAGAAGCCGACGGCGCTGATTTGCGGAAATGATCTTATTGCGATCTCTGCGATGGAGGGTCTGCGCAGGTTGGGCCTGAAGCCCGGGGAGGATGTTGCCCTGATCGGTTGTGACGATATTCCTGTCGCGGCCCATGTACGGCCCGCGCTGACGACATTCAATCTGGACCTCGAGGCGTTGGGGATAAAATTAGGTCAGATGATGGCTGCGCGCCTCAATGGAGACACTGCGGTGCGTCATGAACTGGTCCCTGCCCCCATGATCATTCGGCAAAGTGATTGTCCCGGAGGTGAATATGAAGCTTGAGGTTCACGAGATCCAAGCGCTGAAGGGGCGGCGGCAGTTGACCGAACTGAATGTTCAGTCTGTCGAACATTCCAAGGCCGCTGAGGCTGCAGGGATTGACATAATTGTTTCGGGGTACTGGCCTGAATTCGCTGCGCGGCGTGCCGCCGCGCCCAATACTCATTTCTGTTTCGGCCTGGTTTACGGGCATCACGTGAACGCAGACGAGGCCAAGCGTGCTGCGTTTCAGGCGATGGAGGCGGGTGCGGATTCGATCTACTGCGCGATGAATTTCGACATCGTTGAACAAATGGCAAAAGAGGGAATTCCAGTCGTCGGTCACGCGGGGCTTGTGCCGCAAAAGTACCGATGGACGGGGATGCGTGCCTTTGGCCGCACATTGGCGGAGGCGCGTAGCATAATGGACGTTATGCGTCACTACGAAGACGCAGGCGCATTCGCGGTTGAACTTGAAGTTGTCGCGGAACCCGTCGCGACTGCGATTTCAAGAGCAACACCGCTGACTGTGATTTCGATGGGATCCGGCGCCGGGTGCGATGTCCAATATCTATTTGCCGTAGACATTTTGGGTGAAACCACCGGCCATGTGCCACGTCATGCCCGCGTCTATGACAATTTCGCCGCCGAATACGACCGTCTGCATGACAGGCGCGTGAAGGCTTTTTCGTCCTTTCGAGACGAAGTTGCCGGTGGTCAATTTCCTGACCCTTCGGAAATCGTGAACCTCAAGTCGGAAGAAGCTGAAGCGCTGGCTGAGTTTCTTGCCGATCCGCGACAACAGGAAAAACCATGACCGATCTGCTCGCCCCTCTTAAATTCAAGCCATCCCGAAACTACTCCCTAACTGGGCCAGAGAAGGACCGTGCTATTGAAGACGGACTTGTCTCTGCTGAGTGGTACCAGACGCCAATTGACCGGAAGGTCTTGAAGCAATTCATCAAGCGCACGGACGGCCCTGCGATCCGCGATTTTGTCATCTGGATGGCCTTGCTGGTCACAACAGGGGCTGGCGGTGTCTATTTCTGGGGAACGTGGTGGGCTGTACCATTTTTTGTGGCCTATGGTGTATTATACGGCACATCTTCGGACAGTCGTTGGCATGAAAGCCTGCACGGTACCGCATTCAAGACGCGGTGGATGAATGATTGGCTCTACGAATTAGCCAGTTTTATGCAGATATGGAATCCGGTGATCTGGCGCTGGAGCCATATGCGCCATCATACGGATACGACAATCGTAGGGCGTGATCCCGAGATTGGCACGATGAGGCCACCACAGATGATCCTGATGGGCCTGAACCTGATCGGGCTGACCTCGGTGCCGAGAAATCTATTGGCGCTCGGTCGTCATTCGGTGGGTCGCTTTACGGACGACGAACGTGATTTTACGCCAGAGAGCGAGCTTCCTCGTGCAGTTCTATCAGCCCGGATACATTTAGCGATCTATGGCTGTGTGATTGTGTCCTGTTTCGTCTGGGGGACTATTCTGCCAGCAATGCTGATCGGGCTTCCGCGTGCCTATGGTGTGTGGCTGCTGCCGATCATGGGGCTTCCTCAGCATGCGGGACTTGCTGAGGATGTGCTTGATCATCGGCTGAACAGCCGGACGATCCTTTTGCCGCTGCCGTTGCGGTTCATCTACTGGAACATGAATTATCATGTCGAACATCATATGTTCCCGATGGTCCCCTATCACGCGCTGCCAGCCCTGCATGAAGCGATCAAACATGATTGCCCGAAACCTAAAGGTTTACTGGCGACGTGGAGGGAGCTGTTTCCGGTGATGATCCGACAAATCAGGGATCAGAACCATTACATTCATCAGGTGCTACCGGACGGTGCAGGTGCACCGAATTTCGGACCGCGACAACAGCATTGACGGGAGCTCAAGATGCCTTGGATCGAAGCTATTTCCGCTGATGATATTGACCGCGATGATGTGATGCGCTGGGATTACGGTGGTCGCACCTATGCGATATATCGGACGGAGGACGATGAGTTTTTTGCCTCTGACGGGCTTTGCACACACGAAAAGGTGCATCTCGCCGACGGGCTGTTGATGGACTACGAGATCGAATGCCCGAAGCACAACGGGCGGTTCGACATTCGTGATGGTTCAGCACGGCGTGCGCCTGTTTGCGAGGCTCTTCGAACCTATCCGGTCAAGGTCGATGTCGGCATGATCTACGTTGAATTGCCGGATTGAGCCACGGAATGACAAAGACATCCCAGTGGTGGCGCGGCGCGGTGACATATCAGGTCTATCCGCGCTCGTTCCAAGATAGCAACGGTGACGGCATCGGTGATCTTGCCGGTATTGTCGATCGTCTCGATTACATAGCGGCGCTGGGCGTCGATGCGATTTGGCTGTCGCCGTTCTTCTCGTCACCCATGAAGGATATGGGCTACGACGTCAGCGACTACCGTGGGGTCGATCCGCTATTCGGCACAATTCGAGATTTCGAGCTGCTGTTGTGTGAGGCACATGCAAGGGGCCTTAAAGTCGTCATTGATCAGGTTCTTTCCCATTCATCCGATCAACATCCGTGTTTCAAAGCGAGCCGTCAGTCGAGGGACAATGACTTTGCTGACTGGTATATCTGGGCCGACGCAAATTCAGATGGCACACCTCCCAATAACTGGCTGTCCCATTTCGGCGGCCCGGCATGGACTTGGGACAGTCGGAGAAAGCAGTTCTATCTGCATAATTTCTTGCCCAGTCAGCCAGATTTCAATTTCCACAATCCCGAGGTGCGGGCGTGGCACCTCGAAAACATGCGGTTTTGGTTGGAAATGGGGGTGGATGGGTTCAGGCTCGATACTGTTAACTACTATTTCCACGATCTGGAGTTGCGTTCGAACCCTGTAGCACCGGAGGGTCTGATCGAATTCGACACCATCCCCTACTTTTTTCAGGATCATATCTTTCAAAAGTCGCGCCCAGAGAATTTGGCGTTTCTAACCGAGCTACGAGCCTTGACAGACAGCTATGACAATAGGGTCTTGGTGGGAGAGATCAGTGCGGGGCATCGCGGGCGCGAGGTGATGGCGAACTACACTCGTGGTGATGACCGGCTGCATATGGCCTATAGTTTTGATCTCTTGGGGCCGAAATTTTCACCGAAGCATTTCCGGGGCGTGGTCGAGACATTCTTCGAGGCTGGCCCGACTTCCTGGCCGGCTTGGGCATTTTCCAACCATGATACCGCGCGCCATGTAAGCCGCTGGTCCGAATATGGCGAGCCAGACGCCATCGCTCAGCTTGCGTCAACACTGTTGCTGTCCCTCGAAGGATCAATCTTTCTTTATCAGGGAGAGGAGCTGGGACAGGTCGAAACGGAACTGGAGTTCGAGGAACTCAGGGATCCTTCAGGTATTGCGTTTTGGCCGGACTACAAAGGGCGGGACGGGTGCCGGACGCCGATGGTCTGGGTCGACGGGCCCAACGCCGGTTTCACAAATGGCGACCCCTGGCTGCCGATCAAACCTTCGCAGATTGCGAGGAACGTGGCGGATCAGTCAGGGCCGGATTCCATTTTGTCGCACTATCAGGCGATGATCGCCTTGCGGCGAGAAAAGACGTCTTTGCAGACCGGGCGCACTCAATTTCTGGACCTCGACGACAGAATCCTGGCCTTTGGCCGAGGCAGCGATGTGTTGTGCGTATTCAACCTTTCTGGGGATCCGGTCGTTCTGCCCGAACTGGCTGCCGGTGTCCGCGAGGAAATGGCGCGCGGGTTCCAGGCCATGCAGGGCGGGGTAACGCTTGAGGGATTGGGCTATGCTATATTGAGCCTGCCCGCTGGCGTTTCGCTCGCAGACGTATTTGCGGGGAGGAAGGGCGCATGAGCCTTTCAATGCAAGAACTGGCTCTCATCGAGCGCAAGCTATTATGGCTCTCATGCTGGACGATCCATAACGCCAATCATCTGCGCCCCAATTCGGATGGTTTGAAAGTTGGTGGGCATCAGGCTTCATGTGCGTCGATGGTAACGCTGATGTCGGTCCTATATGGGGCAATTCTGCGCCCGCAAGACCGAGTGGCGGTTAAACCCCATGCCGGTCCACTCTTCCATGCTTTTCAATATCTTTGTGGGAGACTCGATCAGGATCGGCTGGAAAATTTCCGCGGATTTAGTGGCGTTCAGCCCTATCCCAGCCGGACCAAAGACCCCGACGACGTGGATTTCTCAACTGGATCTGTCGGTCTGGGCGTCGCGATGACTGCGTTTTCAGCGATCATTCGGGACTATGTACGTGCCCGGGACTGGGGGAATGTCGACGATGGCCGCATGGTTGCACTGGTGGGTGATGCGGAGCTGGACGAGGGTAATATTTATGAATGCCTCCAAGAGGGCTGGAAGAATGGTCTACGAAATTGTTGGTGGATCATCGATTACAATCGCCAGAGCCTCGATGGGGTCGTACGCGAAGGACTGTCTGAGCGAATAACCGGCATATTTGAAACCTTTGGCTGGAACGTAGTTGTGCTTAAACACGGCGAGTTGCAGGTCGCCGCATTTGCTGAGCCTGGAGGTGATGCTCTGCAGAAGTGGATCGATCACTGCCCGAACCCGCTTTATTCCGCTTTGACGTTTCAGGGCGGCGCGGCCTGGCGAAAGCGGTTGCTTGACGACCTGGGGGATCAGGCCGAATTCTGTGACCTGGTTGGGCGGCGGAGCGATGATGAACTTGCCGAGTTGATGGCCAATTTGGGCGGACATTGCCGTACAACGATCCAGCGAAACTTCGAGATTTGCAGCCTTCACGACCGGCCGACGGTCTTCATAGCCTACACAATCAAGGGCCGAGGCACGCCACTGGCGGGGCATAAGGACAATCATGCCGGTTTGATGACGAAATCCCAGATGCAGGATTTCAAGGAACGAATGGGCATTCGTGACGGGCGAGAATGGGGCAGAAGCGAAGGACTTGGTATTGGCGAGGAAGACCTGAAGAGGATTATGGCGCGGGTGCCGTTTAACTCCGGTCCGCGGCGACAATTTGCTGATAAGGTGCCTGTGCCCGCGCTGACGCCACCGATGGATGCAGAAATTTCTACGCAGGCGGCATTTGGCAAGATCCTCGATTCGATCGCGAAACTGGATGGTGGGCTGGCCGAACGCATCCTGACGACATCGCCGGATGTGACCGTCTCGACCAACCTCGGACCATGGGTGAACCGAAGGGGTCTATTCGCGCCCGAATCCGCGCCCGATACATTTCGTGACGAGAATATAGCATCGATCCAGAAATGGGCGTTTTCACCCGAAGGGCAGCATCTCGAACTGGGTATTGCAGAGATGAACTTGATGCTGGTGCTCGCGGCTGCTGGCTTGTCTCATTCGCTTTTCGGGCAACGGCTTTTCCCAATCGGGACAGTCTATGATCCCTTTGTGGCCCGTGGCCTCGATGCGCTGAACTACGGGTGCTATCAGGATGCGCGGTTCTTGTTAGTGGGAACGCCGTCGGGCGTATCGCTCGCGCCCGAGGGGGGCGCGCATCAGTCGATTGGAACCCCGCTTATCGGGATGAGTCAGGATGGGCTGGCCAGTTTCGAGCCGGCATTTGCCGATGAACTGGCATGCGTCATCGAGTGGGCTTTTTCCTACATGCAGCGCGATCGCGATATCTCTGCACCTGCGGAATGGATGCGGGAGCAATGCGGGGGCTCCGTGTATCTGCGACTCTCGACGCGCACGCTTGAGCAGCCTCTCAGAACGATGGATGACATCAGGCAGGGTGTGATTGACGGCGCATACTGGATGCGGCGGCCGGGCCCAGATGCCGAGGTCGTCATTGCCTATCAGGGAGCGGTGGCAAGCGAGGTGATTGCCGCCGCGGCGTCGCTTGCGGAAGGGCGGCGTGGTGTGGGCATCCTTGCCGTGACATCAGCGGATCGGTTGAACGCAGGCTGGCAGGCCGCACAAACCGCGCGCATCAATGGCGGCAATACCCGCTCTCATATCGAAATGCTTCTGGCCGATGTGCCGAGAGATGCATTGATCGTTACGGTCATTGACGGACATCCTGCCACGCTTTCATGGCTGGGGTCTGTCTGTGGCCATCGTGCCGCCGGATTGGGGGTCGAGCATTTTGGTCAGGCGGGCACTGTTGCGGATCTATATCGGCATTTCGGGATTGATCGGAATTCGATTATCAAGGTGGTCGGAGGTCTGACAGCTGGGCGCCCTCTGCGGTCTGTGGGAGGTAACAGCTGATGAAGAGCAAGTTCTGGGCAGATTACACCGCGAGTGAGATTGCTGAATTGGACAAATCCAATCTGGTGGTTGTCTTACCAGTAGGGGCGATCGAGCAGCACGGGCCACATCTGCCGGTCTGCGTTGATCAGGCGATTCTTGACGGTTTGATCGCGGCAACCATCCCGAAACTGAACAATGATCTCAGGGTGCTTTTTCTGCCGACTATACCAATCGGAAAATCCGACGAACATATTTCCTACGCGGGAACTCTGACACTGACGGCTGAAACTGTGATGCAAGTGTGGCGAGAGATCGGTGACAGCATCGCCCGAGCTGGTGTCGAGCGGCTTGTCATCCTGAATTCGCATGGCGGGCAGATTGCACCGATGGATATCGTCGCGCGGGATCTCCGGCGGCGACATGGTATGATTGTCGTCGCCGCCAGTTGGTTTGCGATGGGGTTACCGAAGGGCCTGTTCGAACCTGATGAGGAGCGCTTTGGTCTCCATGCAGGAGATATGGAAACAAGCGTCATGCTCGCCCTGCGGCCTGATCTCGTCGAAATGACGAAGGCCGCGAATTTCGTTCCTCTGGCAAAGCGGATCGAGACGCAGAATGAACTCGTGGGGCTGAACCCCGGCGGCAAGCTCGCATGGATCGCAGAAGACCAGCATCCGTCCGGCGCCTGCGGAAATGCCGGTGCTGCAACGGTGGAAAAAGGCGTCGCGGTTATTGAACATGCCGTGGCCGAAATCGGGAAGCTGCTCTGTGAGGTTGCGTCATTGGACAAGAATGCGGTGATTGCATCGACCACGCCGGATCTGGGCCTATGACCGAATTGCGGCGGATCAATTTGGACGGTCAGGTCGTCCGTATGACACTGAGGGGTGGGTATATCGCAGAGATTTCGCCTGATACGGGTGAGGCAACCCAAACCATAATCCCGCTGTTGATCGAACCCCATGTGCATCTGGACAAATTCGACATCGCGACACGTGCGCGGGCAATGGAACCGGGGCTATTTGGCGCCATCGATGCCACCGAAGCTGACAAGAAGAACTGGAGTGAGGCTGACCTCAGGGAGCGGATCAACCGGGCGCTTGGCGAAGTCAGCCGGTCGGGTTGCCGCGCTTTGCGGACCCATGTGGACTGGGATGCTGAGGAGGTGCCAATAGCTTGGCGCGTCGTTGCAGAGGTGGCCGAGGAATGGAGTGATCGCGTTCGCGTTCAGCAGGCGAGCCTGTTGCGACTGGAGATGTTCGACGACACGGATCGCACTACACGAATTGCCGCAAGAATTGCCGACGATCACGGCGTTATCGGCGCGTTTGTCTATCGCAACGGTCGCGAGGCGGAGCGCATTGCGGCGGCTTTTGAACTCGCTGAAAAATTCGACCTGCCGCTCGATTTTCATGTAGATGAAGGTCTGGAGCTGGAGGCGAACGCCATCGAGGTGATCATTGCCGAGACTGCACGGCGTGGCATGGGCGGTCGGGTTTTATGTGGTCATGCGTGTTCGCTGTCCCAGCGTGGAGAGAGCGAGTTCAACCGGATCGCAGATGCGGCGGCATCGGCAGGCGTGGCCTTCACGGTTCAGCCGTCCGCAAACCTATACCTGCAGGACATGGCAGCAGACCGCACGCCACGATTGCGGGGGATCGCCCCGGTACACGAGCTTAGGCATGCGGGCGTTGAAGTGATGCTCGGGACCGATAATGTGCGGGATCCGTTCGTGCCTTTTGGCGCGCTCGATCCCCTCCAGACACTCAGGCTGGGGTGGATTGCCGCGCATATGCGACCGTCCGACTGGCTTAATGCGGTGACGGCTATACCTGCTCGGCTGTTTTCATTTGAGGAATATTCGATCCGAACGGGGGCGGCGGCCGATTTTATCCTGCTTCCAGCGGGTGACATCAATGCGGCTTTGGCCCGCCCTGAGATTACACGGACGGTCTGGCGCAAAGGCAGGCAAATGCCGCAGGTGCAAGAGGTTTAAAATATGGCAGTTTCACAAGAGCTTTTAGCAGAACTTAAAGAAACGATTGGCTCAGTTCCGTGCTTCGATGATCCAAAAATGCTGCTGGCGAAGTCGCGCGATTATTATTGGTATTCCCCAATACTTAAGCAAGATCTCGACCAGTGTCAGGGACAGCTTCTGGTGCGACCTGAAACTGAGGACGACGTGATTGCCGTCGCTGCCGCCTGCGCGCGACTGCGCATTCCGCTGACACTGCGGGGAGGTGGAACCTGTAACTACGGTCAATGTGTTCCGCTTGAAGGCGGCGTAATCATGGAGATGACCAAGCTTGACCGCGTATTGGAAATTTCGGACGGGCGTGTGGTTTGTGAGGCGGGTGCGCGTATCGAGCGGGTCGAGAAGGCCGTGGCAGAAACAGGACAGATGCTGACGATGTTTCCGTCCACAAAAAGATTTGCGACTATGGGCGGGTTTCTGGCGGGAGGGTCTGGAGGGATCGGATCCCTGCGGCATGGTGTTTTGCGCGATGACGGGAATGTTAGCTATGTGCGGGTCGTGACCGTGGAGCCTGAACCGAAGATTGTGGAGCTGTCGGGTCGCGACATCCAGCTTGTCCAGCACGCCTACGGGACCAACGGAATTATCACACAGATGGATTTCAAGTTGCGGCCAGCCACAGACTGGCGGCATTCTATCGTCTTGTTTGATGGTTATGTGTCCGCGCTGAATGCCGCACTGACCGCCCACGCCGAGGGCATTGATTGCTATTTGTTGTCAGTCGTTGATCGACGATTTTCGCCATATTACAGGAGGCTTTCGGATCATTTCCCGAAAGATCATGATGCTCTTTTTGCGATGGTCGCGCCGAAGGACTTCGCACGGTTCGAGGCGCTCGTAACGGGCCATGGTGGGGTCGTCGCGCTGGATATGTCCCATCAGGAAATCACTGTGGCGCATCTGCCTCCGGCCTGGGAGTGCGGGTGGAATCATACGACATTGCAGGCATTGAAATCTGAGCCGAGCGTCTGGACCTATTCGCAGGTGTCCTATCCGCAACCGTTTGACCGCTCGCTGATACCCGGTCAAATGGCCCGCTTTGGAGATGAAGTCTACTGGCACCACGAAATCGCGATGATGGGCGGGCAGTTGCAGGTGTTTGCCATACCACTGGTGCGTTGGTCCGACGAGGCCCGGATTCGCGAAATCAATGACAGTTTCGAAAAGATCGACGGTTGCACGGTGTTTGATCCGCATGTCGTGACGATCGAGGATGGTGGCATGAAGACAATCGATACAAGTCAGGTCGATTTCAAAAGACGGGCGGATCCAAGGGGGTTGATGAATCCTGGCAAGACCCGTGGGTGGCGACCGGAAATGGCAGAGTAAAATGCGGCTGCTTGTCGTTTTCTGTCATCCCAACGAGGATAGCTTTGGAGCGGAGATCTTTCGGACCGCCATGACGTCGCTTGCCGAGGCGGGTCATGAGCTACGTGGTCGAGACCTCTATCGGGACAACTTCGATCCAGTTATGTCTCCAGAAGAACGGCTGGATTACCTCGGTTCAGCGCAGAAGCTTATGGAGCGCAATGCGCTATATGTGGACGATATCCGCTGGATGGAGGGTTTGGTCGTAATCTACCCGACCTGGTACTATGGAATGCCAGCGATGCTGAAAGGGTGGCTGGATTGCGTCTGGCTTCCCGAAGTGACGTTTTCGGTCTCTGAAGAGAAGGGCGCGCGCGCCAGATTTCTGTTGTGGGATCTGAAGCTGTTTGTTGGGATCACCACGTCCGGCAGCCCATGGTGGTGGCTGAAACTGATCGGCGATCCCGGGCGGCGTGTTTGGACCCGTGGACTCTTTCACCCATTCCTGACGCGCACAAAGACCATTTGGATGCAACTTTATGACATGAACCAGAGGAGTGACGCGGAATGCGCAGCATTCCTCGGGAAAGTGGACCGCAAGCTGCGATCACTGAAAGGATCTGACATATGACTCTCTCTGCGAAACCCTTGGCCCGTTATTCGGCATGGCAGCGGCGCGGTGACTTTGTCTTTCTCTCTGGTGTAATCGCTGTGGATCCCGGCGCTGGAAAAATCGTCAACGGATTCGGGGACGTTCCTGCAAACGCCGCCAAATTGATCGGACAGACGGGTGAATTCAGTGTTGATGTTAAAGATGGACCGATCTTATGCCAGAGTTGGTATGTCCTTGACCGCATCCGCGCGACGATGGAGGAGGCGGGCGGTTCCATCTCAGATGTTTTCAAACTGGTCCAGTACTTCCGAAACCTCGATGATTTTCCGAGATATAACTCGGTTCGGAAGCTGTTTTTTCCAAATACACCGCCTGTGTCGACGGTTGTCGAAGTCAGTGCGATGATGCCTAGCGAGGCGGTTTTGATTGAGGTGGAAGCGACGGCCTGGCTCCCCGCCTAGGCTTCTGCGTGGGACATTCCGCGCGATTGTAATGCGTCGAGGATGATACGCCCTGTCAATTGCCGTCACCCTGTGGCCGTTATCGTGTCTGGGAGGGTAATCCCACCGATCCGGGCGATCAGGGCGAGGATTTCTGTGACGCCTTCGGCAGTGCGCAGGGACGAGAAAACAAACGGGCGGGTGCCGCGCATTTTTCGGGCGTCGTGGTCCATGACGGACAGATCGGCGCCGACATGGGGGGCCAGGTCGGTTTTGTTGATCACGAGGATGTCGGACCGTGTGATGGCGGGGCCACCCTTGCGGGGGATTTCCTCGCCGGCGGCGACGTCGATCACATAGATGGTCAGGTCTGCCAGTTCGGGGCTGAATGTGGCGGAGAGATTGTCGCCCCCGCTCTCGATCAACACGATTTCAACGTCGGGGTGGCGCGTGACCATTTCGGCGACGGCTGCGAGGTTGATCGAGGCGTCCTCGCGGATTGCGGTGTGGGGGCAACCCCCGGTCTCGACGCCGATGACGCGATCCGAGGGGAGGATTTGCAGACGCATGAGGGCCTCGGCGTCCTCTTTCGTGTAGATGTCATTGGTGATGACGCCGATGGAATGTGTGTCGCGGAGGTTTTCGGCAAGGCGGGCGGTCAGCGTGGTTTTGCCAGCGCCGACGGGGCCGCCGATTCCGATACGAAGCGGGCCGTTCATGTGCGGAAGATCCTTGAATATTGGGTTTCATGGTTCATCGATGCGATGTCCGACATGAACGCGGACGCGCCGAGGGCGTCGAGATCGCCGGAGGCCGTGTCTGCTGCGATGCGATGACAGCAATCCGACAGTGCGGCGATGATCTGTTGGCCGTGGGTCTGGCCAATGGGGATCAGCCGCATGCCGACGCTTGCGAGATTTGTCACAACAGATTGGAGATAGAATTGTAACGTCGGCTCGATGGGTAGGGCTGCCCGCTTCGCGGCGTGACCGATGGCGACGGGGTAGGTGAACGCGGGGAATTGCGCGCCAAGGAGGTCGCCGGTGATCCGTGCGAAGGCTGTGCCCATCTCGGCGGCCTCAAGCCGTCTTTCGCGGGAGGCGGCAAGGGCGCGCGCGGTGGCGTCCAGCTCTGGCAGGCTTTCGGGCGGCGCGTGAAAGGCAGCGGCGATCAGGAGCGCATCATTATGTGCGGAGCCATGGAGCAGGAGATCCTCGATCCAGTTCTGGAGTGAAGGCTTGTCTGTCACCCGATGTGTGGTGATTGCCCATTCCAGCCCGTGGCTGAAATGGAACCCGCCGACCGGAAAGGCAGGGGAAAACCATTGTGCCAGTGTGAGCGTCGGATCAGTGGGCATGGCTGTGGGTGCGCCCGTGGCCGTATGCGCCGCCTTCGGGGGTGAATGGCGCGATGATCTCTTGCGGCGAAATGCCGAGGGTTTCGAGCATGTCGCGCATCACGTGATCGGCAAGGATCAACAGGCGGTCGGCTTCGATCTGGCAGGGGGTGTGGCGATTGCCGATGTGCCACGCGATGCGGGGCAGGTCGGGGGCGCGGATCTCAAGAAGGGCTTCCTGCGCCGCATGAATTCCGATCAGGCGCCCGTCATCGAGAAGGAAGGCGGAGCCTGGATCGACAGAGGTGGTGCGGGGCAGGTCGACGAGGAACGCCTCGCCGCTGTCGGAGGTCAGAACCTTGCGCCGCAAAAAACGGGCCTCATAGCTCAGGGTGACGGTATCCGCAGGGCGGTGTGACGGTGCAACGGTGCTGGCTGTGTGCATGTGGCCTGTCCCCTAGAACATGAAATAGCGCTGGGCCATGGGCAGAACCTTGGCCGGTGCGCAGGTGAGGAGCTCGCCATCGGCGCGCACCTCGTAGGTTTCTGGATTGACCTCGATATGCGGTGTGGCGTTGTTCAGTCGCAGGTCGGATTTACCGATGGCGCGGGTATTGGTGACGGGCTGAACCTGTTTGGCGAGGCCGAGGCTGTCGCGAATGCCGTTTTGCGCGGCGGCGGCGCTCACGAAGGTGACGGCGGAGTGTTCGACCGAGCGACCGTAGGCACCGAACATCGGGCGGGAATAGACAGGCTGGGGTGTAGGGATGGAGGCATTCGGGTCGCCCATCTGCGCCATGGCGATCGTGCCGCCGAGGAGCACCATTTCCGGCTTCACCCCGAAAAAGGCGGGGGACCAGAGCACGAGATCCGCGCGTTTTCCGGTCTCAATACTGCCGATGGCGTGGGAGAGACCGTGGGCGATGGCCGGGTTGATCGTGTATTTCGCGATGTAACGGCGAACGCGGAGATTGTCGTTGTCGCCGGTCTCATCGGGGAGGCGTCCGCGCTGGCGCTTCATTTTGTCGGCGGTCTGCCATGTGCGGATCAGCACTTCACCGACGCGACCCATGGCCTGACTGTCGGAAGCGATGATCGAGAATGCGCCCATGTCATGAAGGATATCTTCGGCCGCGATCGTTTCGCGCCGGATGCGGCTTTCGGCAAATGCCACATCTTCGGGAATGGATTTGTCGAGGTGATGACAGACCATCAACATATCGAGGTGCTCTTCGATCGTGTTGACGGTGAAGGGGCGTGTGGGATTGGTGGAGGAGGGCAGCACATGTGCCTCTCCGCAGATTTTGATGATGTCCGGTGCATGCCCGCCGCCTGCGCCTTCGGTATGAAAGGCGTGGATCGTGCGCCCTTTCATGGCGGCGACGGTGTTTTCGACAAAGCCGCTCTCGTTGAGGGTGTCGGTGTGGATCATCACCTGGACATCCATGGCATCGGCGACCGACAGGCAGCAATCGATGGCACCGGGGGTGGTACCCCAGTCTTCGTGCAGCTTGAGGGCGCAGGCTCCGGCGAGAACCTGCTCCTCCAGCGCCGCAGGGAGCGAGGCGTTGCCCTTGCCGGCGAAGGCGAGATTCATAGGGAAAGCATCGGCCGCCTGCAGCATCCGCCCGATATGCCAAGGACCCGGGGTGCAAGTGGTCGCCAAGGTGCCATGGGCAGGACCGGTGCCGCCGCCGAGCATGGTGGTCAGGCCCGAGTGCAGAGCGTCTTCGATCTGTTGGGGGCAGATGAAGTGGATATGGCTGTCAAAGCCTCCGGCGGTGAGAATGCGGCCTTCTCCGGCGATGGCTTCGGTGCCGGGGCCGATGATGATGTCGACGCCGGGCTGTGTGTCAGGGTTGCCCGCCTTGCCGATGGCGGCGATCAGGCCGTCCTTGAGGCCGACATCGGCCTTGTAGATGCCGGTATGATCGACGATCAGCGCGTTGGTGATAACTGTGTCAACGGCGCCTTCGGCGCGGGTGATCTGGGATTGGCCCATGCCATCGCGGATGACCTTGCCGCCGCCGAATTTGACCTCTTCGCCATAGATGGTCAGGTCGCGCTCGACCTCGATAAACAATTCGGTATCGGCGAGGCGGACCCTGTCACCGGTAGTCGGGCCGAACATCGCGGCGTAGTCGGAGCGTTTGATTGTGGCTGGCATCAGATGACCCCCATAATCTGCTGATTGAAACCGAATATGCGCCGTGAGCCGCTGATAGGGATTAGCTGGACCTCGCGCCGCTGACCCGGCTCGAAGCGAACGGCGGTACCGGCGGCAATGTCGAGGCGACAGCCGCGGGCGGCTTCGCGGTCGAATGCGAGGGCGCTGTTCGCTTCGGCGAAGTGGTAGTGGCTGCCGACTTGCACGGGACGGTCGCCGGTATTGGCGACCATGAGGGTGATCGGCTCGCGGTCCGTATTAAGGGTCAGGGTACCAGAGGCGGGGATGATTTCACCTGGGATCATGGTGGCGTCTTTCTAGCGGATCGGGTTGTGGACGGTGACGAGCTTTGTCCCATCCGGGAATGTGGCTTCGACCTGCACTTCGGCGATCATTTCTGGAACGCCCTCCATGCATTGGTCGCGGGTCAGCACCTCTGCGCCGGCCTGCATCATTTCGGCGACAGAGCGACCATCGCGCGCGCCTTCGACGACGGTATCGGTGATCAGAGCGATGGATTCGGGGTGATTGAGCTTTACGCCGCGCGCCAGTCGCTTGCGGGCGACCTCAGCGGCCATAGCGACGAGCAGTTTGTCTTTTTCTCGGGGGGTGAGGTTCATGTTAGAGCGTCCAGCATCTGGGGATTTCGGATTTGCCAAGGCGATGCAAGGCGGGAATGAGTGCCGACCGGAGGGCGAAGCCGTCTGTTGTGAGGAAGCGTGCGACCAGCAGGTCAGGCGAGAGGAGGCTTGCGCCGCAGGTTTGGGGAAGGGTGCGGCGGATGCTGGTGAGCTGGGCCTCGGCATCGGTGCCGACGTAGACCACCAGCGCCATCGCGCGCGCACCGTCCGCAATTGCGGTGTGGGCGAGCCGGGATGCAATCGCACCGGAGAGGCGCGTGCGATCGATGAAAACAGGCCGCCCCGAGCGCCAGATTTCTACGCGGTCTATAAAGTGGCCGTGCGTGACCTGCTCGCCCATTTCCGTGCGCCCAAACAGGACCGGCTCGACGAGGAGTAGGCCCGCGTCGTGATGAAGATCGACATGCAAACGGCGCTGGAGCCGGCTCTGATCAAAGAGGATGGTTTCCTGCGGAAGCCATTTGAGTGTGGCGCCGCGTTTGACGGTCAA
>JAEPMR010000004.1 GCA_017643845.1 Marivivens sp.
CCATCCGGTTCAAGGACACTGACACCGTGGGAACGACAGGGCTGGGGCTCTATCTGGACCTGACAGCCAACGGTATGTCCTTTGATCTGGGAGCCGCGGAATACGGGATTTCCCGTCAATAACGATCCATTGCGCGAGTTCGGGCGGCGCGGCTGGGATCTCTGGCCGCGCCGCTTTGCGTTTGATGGGAAAGAGTAATGACTGCGGGGTTTTCTTTGGCAATGCGAGGCGTATGGTCGGGCCAGATCGCGCGAGCAGCGCCAGAGAACGGAGACACGCGGATGTCAGACCTATCCATCGAATTGCATTGGCAGCGGGTCGAACCTGTATTGAAGCCAAACAAATATTCGGCCCAGCATACGGTGATCTACAACCCGCAGACTGATGTTTCGGTGGATGCGGCGCCGGATTATGGTGGTGACCCTGACAGCACCAACCCCGAACAGGCTCTGGCCTCGGCGCTGTCGAGCTGCCACATGATGACGTTTCTGGCGCTGGCGGCGAAGGCGGGCTGGCCGGTGGCAAGCTACTATGACCGCGCGACGGCTCATCTGGGGCGGAACCCTGATGGCAAGATGAGTGTGACGCGGCTCGATCTGGCGCCGGTGGTACGGTTCGACACCGGCTTTAGCGTGAGTGACGCGGAGATGGAGGTGATGCAGGAGCGGGCGCACCGGTACTGCTTTGTTGCGAATTCGCTGGCCGATTTCGTGGAAGTGAACATCCATCCCGGGCGGGCCTGAGCGCGAGATTGCCCTGCATGGGGCCAAGCGGTTCGCCGCCCAAAGCGCCGGACATCGGGGGCGTTATTGAATAACAGACATGCAAATCGCTAGATGTGGCCTATCAGAGCCGCAGGCGGGACGCTGCCCGACTCAGGCTTGCCAAATTCAACCGACGCGCCGCCAGATGGCGGGCATATGGAGCAAAAAATGAAGATACTGACCCTTGCCGCTGCGACAGCTTTACTGGCCTCCCAGACGCTGGCCGGAAGCTATGAAACCCGCTGCACCACCCAGAGCGTGCCGTATGAGGAGGTTGTGCGCGGTGGATCGCCGGAGAATGTCCTCGGCGGAGCGATTATCGGGGGACTGCTGGGTAAGGCCGCGACCGGCGATGACGGTGCCGCAGCGATTGGCGCCATCATCGGGGGTGCGGTGGCGAACGAGCGCAGCTCGCAGACTGTCACCCGCTACGAGGACGTGGAAACCTGCACGAATGTTTTCGTTCCCGACCGGATCGCGGATGAGGACGAGCTGAAGGCCATCCTTCGCGACCTGAATGCGGGGCGCACCGTCAGCCGCGAGACGACAATGGATGTGCAATACACCATCGGCGTGTCCTATGACGGCAAGTGGGGGCCGAAATCCCGCGCAGCCGCTGCGGAATATCTGGCTGGCTACGAACCGGACGCCCCTGCCGAGCCGGAAGCGGACGAAGATACAGGCCTGACACTCTACTCCCTTATGGTGAATGACGTGGTTGTCGTCAGCTCGCCCGATGTGGCGGCGATTGACCAGATCAAGAAAGCGCTGGCGGAAGCGGGTGTCGACTCCGCGATTTTTGTCGATCTTCAGTAAAACGAACTGAAACCGGATCTATTGGCCGTGGCGGGCGACTGCCGCGGCTTTTTCATGTCTGGGCGCAGTCACCACCCCGAAAGAGAGGGCGGCTAGTCTCATATGGATACTTGAAAGGTGCGGCCATTGCGCTCAATCGCCTCAATGCAGGGAAGGCGAACGTATTTGTGGAGCGACGCGATGATCAGACTTATAGCAACCACCCTATTCATGAGCCTGATCTGGGTGGTGCCGGCCCTGGCTGCCTGCGCCAATTACGAGGGGCAGGAAGATGCACCAGCGGTGCTGTTGTGTGAGGCTGGAACGTGCACGGAGGCGACGCTGTCCTACGAATGCGGGAACGCCTTTGGTGCACAGTTCGGATATTCGAACGGGCTGTCGATCGACTGTGTGGCGGAAAACGGTGCGTCTGAATGCGCGGTCAGCCTGAATGGGCGGCGCATCACAGGCGGGCTAAGTTGCACAAATCTGAACGGCTCTCAGGGCTGCACCTCGGCGCTGGCGACGGTCTGTGCGCCTTACATGCCGGGGATACGCGGCTCATTCGATGCCCTACCCGTGGTGGAGCGGATGCTGGCGCAGGAACTTTTGCAGACCTACGGCCACTACCCCTATGACATGGCGATTGACGGGGTCTGGGGTGCGGGCACGCAAGCGGCGATGGAGCGGTTCTGCCGCAGCGATCTGCAATACATCAATTTGGAAGCGGGAAATGTCACGGTGCGCGAGGCGGCCTCTATCCCGCAACGGCTGGCGGACCTGATGCGACTGGTCCACGCCGATTATGAGGCCGAAGCGGAGGGCGACATGGCCGAATGGGAGGCCGCACAAGCGGGCTTCCTGCGCGATTTCCCATCTCAGATGTTCGATTGCCAGCCGACGAACGACGGGCATTTCTCGACCATGGGCACGCTGTTTTTCTCGGTCTTTGACGATCCTTATTACGGCGCGATCCGCTACATGGAATTCAACGGTCTGCGCCCTGTAGAGTATCAGGCGATGCTGTCGTTTTACGATTTCAACACAAACCAGCCATCGTGGTGGGGGCAGTTCGTCGCGACGGACCTAGAGCATGTCGAGGAAAGCCGGAGCTACGGGACCATTGTCGGTGTGACGGACGAGAACCTGCTGATTTCGGATGTGTCCTTTGTGCAGATCGCAGGCGAGTTGACGATCAACGGCTCCGGCGGACCGACGACGTTTTCCTGCGTGCGGCTGGATGACCGCGAGACGGTGGAGAACAACTTCAGCTATTTCCAATCCTTCGTGAGCAACTACCAGAACGAAAATCTGTAGCAACGACCGCCACGCCGAATGCTTTCCCGAGAGGCGGTTTCCTATGGTCTGACTATGGGGAAACGCCGTTTGGCGGCAACAGTGCCGAGGAAAGCACATCTGCAAATCTAACATGGTTTGCGACTCCTTCCGTAATCCAGACTTGCGGTCGTGCTAACTGCGACTAATTTGAGTAAAGTTGTCAGGACTGTTTTCGGACCGGACGCTTGTCGTTAAGGTGGCGCGAAGCGTTGCCCAAAAGCAGTGGGGTGGTTATGCGCAACCGTCCTGAGATATTTTTATAGGATCGAGCCGTGTCATTACTTCTCGTTGTTGCCCTGCCTTTCTTCGGAGCACTTCTGCCTGGGGTCATGAATTCGGCCGGTCGCGCGGCCTGTGCCGGCGTGACCTTCACCGTATCGCTGATCGCCTTTATCGGGCTTTTGACCAATCTGCCGACCGTGCTGGCGGGCGAGGTGGTGACGGCGCGGGTGGAGTGGATACCGGCGCTGGGACTGAATTTCACGCTGATGCTCGATGGTCTGGGCTTCTTTTTCGCGTTTCTGATCCTTGGGATCGGCTTGCTGATCATCACCTATGGTCGGCATTACCTGAGCCGTGATGACAATATGGGCGAGTTTTTCACCTATCTCCTGCTGTTTCAGGGCGCGATGGTGGGGATCGTTCTCAGCGACAACGTTTTGTTGCTGCTAGTTTTCTGGGAGCTGACCTCTCTGTCTTCCTTCCTGCTGATCGGCTATTGGAAACATCTGCCAGAGGGCCGTCAGGGTGCGCGGATGGCGCTGGCAGTGACGGGTATGGGCGGGCTGGCGATGATCGGCGGGATGCTGATCCTCGGTCAGATCGTCGGCAGCTATGACCTGAGCGTGATCCTGCAAAACCGCGCGCTGATACAGGCCGATCCGCTCTATGTTCCGGCGCTCATTCTGATCCTTCTGGGATGTTTTACCAAATCGGCGCAGTTCCCGTTCCATTTCTGGCTGCCGCACGCAATGGCCGCGCCAACGCCCGTGTCGGCCTATCTGCATTCGGCGACCATGGTGAAGGCGGGTATTTTCCTGATGGCGCGGATGTGGCCGGTTCTGTCCGGCACGCCGGAATGGTTTGTGATCGTCACCACGGCGGGCCTGATCACAATGGTTCTGGGAGCGGTGATCGCGCTATTCAAACACGACCTGAAGGCGCTTTTGGCATTTTCTACGGTCAGTCATCTGGGCCTGATCACGATGCTGCTGGGCACGGGAACGGCGTTTGGCGCAATGGCGGCTGTTTTCCACATTCTCAACCATGCGACGTTCAAGGCGGCGCTTTTTATGTCTGCGGGGATTGTCGATCACGAAGCGCATACGCGCGATATTCGCCGTCTGGGGGGGTTGCGCCGGCTGATGCCAGTCACATTCGGGATCGCCACGCTTGCGGCGCTGTCGATGGCGGGGATTCCGTTTCTCAACGGGTTCTTGTCGAAAGAGATGATGCTGGAAGAGGCGACCCATACGATGCTGTTCGGCAGCGAGTGGCTGGTGCCTGTATTGGCGACGGTCGGGTCGCTCTTCTCGGCGGCCTATTGCTTCCGGTTTATCGGGCATACGTTCCTCGGCCCGGTGCGGGACGACTACCCGCACAAGCCGCATGATCCGGGTGCGGGAATGTGGGTTCCGCCTGCGATTTTGGTGACGCTGGTGGTGGTGATCGGTGTCGCGCCGTTTCTGGTGCAGGATTTCGTGTTTCTGGTGGCGAAAGCCGTCATCGGGGACGTGGCGATGCTCGAAGTCAAATATATCAAGATCTGGCACGGTCTGGTGCCAGCTCTGTATATGTCGATCATCGCGGTTGTCGGCGGTCTCGCCCTGATGCTGATCTACAAGCCCCTGCTCAAGGTATGGGAGACCACACCACGGCCAGAGGCGAAGGTCATTTTCGAGGCCATTGTTGAAGCCGCAGCGCGGATGGCGCAGAGCATCATCCATCCGCTGCACAACGGATCGTTCACCCGCTACGCGATGATCGGGCTCGTGGCGATGATTGCCGCGGGATACCATGCGTGGACGACCGGAACCGTCGCGGAGCCGGTGCGTGAGTTGCAAGCCGCGGGTGCTGTGCCGATTGCGGGCTGGGGGATGCTGGTGGCGGCGACGGCGGGGCTGGTGCTGCTGCATCGCAACCGGCTGCTGGCGCTGATCCTTATCGGGATCGTGGGGCTGATGGTGTCTATCGGATTTGTATATCTGAGTGCGCCGGACCTCGCGATGACGCAGTTTACGGTCGAGGTCGTGACCATCATCCTGTTGTTGCTGGCGCTGAATTTCCTGCCGAACCAGACCCCTGTGGAAAGCACCGTCCTGCGGCGTATCCGTGATGCGGCGGTGGCAGTGGCGGGTGGTCTGGCGACGTTCGCGCTGGCCTATCACTACATGCTGCGGGAGGCAGTCACGACGCCGATTTCGGAATTTCATCTGGCGAATTCCTACAAGGGCGGTGGCGGCACGAACGTCGTCAACGTGATCCTCGTCGATTTCCGCGGCTTCGACACCTATGGCGAGATCATCGTGCTGGGAATTGCGGCGCTGCTGATCTACGCGCTGACGGAGTCGTTGCTGAACGGCCCAGTGCGGCGGCGGCTGTTGAACCGCGTCCCGGACCAGCCGAGGGCGGGCGACATGCATCCGATGATGATGGTGGTTCTGACCCGCGTGATCATGCCGGTCGTTCTGCTTGTGGGGTTCTATATCTTCCTGCGCGGACACAACGAACCGGGTGGCGGTTTTATCGCCGGTCTGATCGTCTCGATCGCGGTGGTGATGCAATATATGGCGAGCGGCTTTGCGTGGACGTCAGCACGGCTGCGCTATCCCTATCACGGGGTCATCGGCGCGGGCGTTCTGGTCGCGGGGTTCACGGGGATCGGATCGTGGTTCGTCGCGCAGCCCTTCCTGACCTCGGCCTTCACCTATGTCCGCATCCCGCCGTTCGACAAATTCGAGCTGGCGACTGCGGCGCTGTTTGACCTTGGCGTCTTCCTCGCCGTTGTAGGGGCAGTGATGCTCTCACTGGAAAGTTTCTCTAGGCTGGCGCGGCGTGCGGATATGCCGGATGCGGAATTCCCGATGGACATTGATCCGTCACGGTCCGACCCGCCGCCGGTTCAGACGGCCGAATTGAAGGAGGGCAACTGATATGGAATTGATCGTTGCCTCTGCCATCGGGGTGCTGACGGCTGCGGGGATTTACCTCGTGCTGCGGCTCAGAACTTTTCCGGTGATCCTCGGAATGTCGCTGCTCACCTATGCGGTGAATGTGTTCCTCTTTGCATCCGGTCGGCTGACAATTGGCGCGCCGCCCATTCTGGACGATGCGGCAATCACCTATACCGACCCTCTGCCGCAGGCGCTGGTTCTGACGGCGATTGTGATTTCGTTCGGGATGACGGCGGTTGTCGTGATGATCGGTCTGGGTGCCTATCTGGGATCGGATGACGACCATGTTGACGATCAGCCGGAGTCAGATGCATCGGAGGAACGGCCATGACCCACTGGATCATCCTTCCCATCGTGCTTCCGGCGCTGCTGGCCCCGTTCATGGTGCTGACGGCACGCCACCATATCGGCATCCAGCGGGTATTTTCGCTGGCGGGGATCGTGGGGCTTATCGCGCTGTCAATCGGGCTGGTCTGGCAGGTTTCGGACGGCTCGGTGATTTACTACCGGCTAAGTGACTGGGCCGCGCCGTTCGGGATCGTGATTGTCGGGGACCGGCTTTCAACATTGATGGTGCTGCTGACCTCGGTGCTGGCGCTCTTTGTGCTGCTCTATGCCATCGGTTCGAAATGGGATGAACGCGGGCGGCATTTCCATGCGCTGTTCCAGTTCCAGCTGATGGGCATTCTGGGCGCGTTTCTGACGGGCGACCTGTTCAACCTCTTTGTGTTCTTCGAGGTTCTGCTGATTGCATCCTACGGGCTGATGATTCACGCGGGCGGCAATGCCCGGCTGCGGGCGGGCGTGCAATATGTGCTGTTCAACCTGATCGGCTCTACCCTGTTTCTGTTTGCACTCGGGTCGATCTATGCCGAGACCGGCACCCTGAACATGGCGGATCTCGCCCAGCGCGTCACGCTGATCGGTGCGGAGGAGACCGTCGGCATCCGTATCGCAGCGGTGCTCTTGCTGCTGGTGTTTGCCATCAAGGCCGCGCTCGTACCGCTGCATTTCTGGCTGCCGTCGAGCTACGCCGAAGCACCCGCGCCCGTCGCGGCGCTGTTTGCGATCATGACCAAGGTGGGCGCCTATGCCATCATCCGTGTCTATACGATGATCTTCCCTCCTGAACTGGAAGTCACCAGCGGGATGCACGATCTCTGGCTACTGCCTGCGGCGCTGGTCTCACTCGCGATCGGCATGATCGGTGTGCTGGCTGCACGCAAGCTGGACCGTCTGGTTGCGTTCTCGATCATCGGGTCGATGGGCATGGTGATGGTGGCGATTTCGCTGTTCACGCCTTCGAGCATCGGTGCGGCGCTCTATTACATTGTCCATTCGACGCTGGCCGGAGCGATCCTGTTTCTGATCACCGATCTGGTGCGGACGGGGCGTGGAACGCTGGACCTGACTGCGCAACCCCCGATGATGGGAACCCATATGACGGCGGGCATGTTCTTTGCCGGAGCCATTGCGATGGCAGGCCTGCCGCCGCTTTCGGGCTTTCTGGGAAAGCTGATGGTTCTGGATGCGGCATATAGCGACGATCTGGTCGTCTGGGTCTGGGCGATTGTTCTGTCGTCGAGCCTGATCAGCGTCGTCGGATTTGCCCGCGCCGGGAGCATCGTTTTCTGGAAGGCGCTTGGAACGCAGGCTACAGTCGAACCGGCGACAGACCTGTCACGGCCGAGCGCTCTCGCCTATGCGGCCATTGGCGGGCTGTTCGCGCTCTTGGTGGCGCATACGGTATTTGCCGGAACGGTACATAGCTACACCACCGAGATTGCCGAAGAGCTGTTTGACCATGAGAGCTATTTCTCACTGGTGCTCGATACGCCGGGCAAGCTGAGCAACCCCAAGGAGGCACACTGACATGGCACGTGCTTACCGCTGGCTATTCCCACACCCGTTCCTCACGCTGTTGCTGGCAGCGGTTTGGGTGATGCTGCAAAACCAGATCAGCGCAGGGATGGTCGTCTTTGGCCTGATCCTGGGCACGATCATTCCGCAGATCACCTCGGTCTGGTGGCCGGACCGGCCGAAGAGCATCCGGCTGGGCAAGATGTTCAGCTATGTAATCGTGGTGCTGTGGGACATTATCGTCGCCAATCTTCAGGTCGCGTGGATCGTGCTGTCGGTGCCGAATGCGCGGCTGAAGCCGGCATGGATCGTGGTGCCGCTCGAACTGAAGCAGCCTGAGGCAATCACGGTGCTGGCCGGAACGATCACGCTGACACCGGGGACGGTCTCGGCCGATCTCTCGAACGAGGGGCACAGTCTGCTTGTTCATGTGCTGCACACCGATGATCCCGATGCCGTGCGGGATGACATCAAGAACCGCTACGAACGCCGCCTGCTGGAGATTTTCGCATGATGTCCATTGAAGGGTTTTTCGATATTGCACTGATCATCGCGCTGGTGGCGCTGGCAACCGGCCAGATCCTCTCCATGGTGCGTCTGGTCATCGGGCCGACAACGGGGGACAGGATCCTGGCGCTCGACACCATGGTGATCAATGCGCTGGGCCTCATCATCGTGCTGGGCATTCATCAGGGGGTGAAAGTCTATTTCGAAGTGGCGCTGCTGGTCGCGATGCTCGGTTTCGTTTCGACGGTGGCGCTGGCGCGCTTCCTGCTGCGGGGAGACATTATCGAATGACACTTTCCATGCTGGCAACACTGGGCGCTGCGCTGTCGCTCCTTATCGGATCTGGCTTTGTGATCGTGGGGGTAATCGGGCTGCTGAAGTTCAACGATCCGATGACACGGCTTCATGCGCCGACGAAGGTCGGAACGCTGGGCATCGGGATGCTGCTGCTGGCCTCGATCCTGAATGCGATGGCGGCAGGCGATCCTTCGATGCACGAACTCCTGATTATGGCTTTCCTGTTTGTCACGGCCCCTGTTTCCGCGAATTTCATCGCGAAGGTCAGCATTCACAAACGAACCTGCGAGGCACCGCCAAAGCCCCTGAAAGACGGCACATGGTCAACGCTCGACGCCCCAAAAGACGAGTAGGATTCCGTCGCAAGGTTTCCTCTCAGTCAGACCGGGCTAGCCCGGTCACAGGTCACCCCGCAAGGCTCGCACTTCCTCCGGGCCACGGTTGGCCACGGCGTAGCGGATATCGACAAACGGCATGGTCGCGCCTCCGGGTGCGTCCGGTACTATTTTGACCCAGATGTTCCACCGACTCCCCGTCCACGAAGCAAGCTCTCGTCGAGCAGGGGCTGATTTGTGAGGAAAGTGGTGCCGCTGAAGGGACTCGAACCCCCGACCCCATCATTACGAATGACGTGCTCTACCAGCTGAGCTACAGCGGCTTCCGGCGTGGCTCTTAGCACCCTGTTTGCGGGCAGAAAAGAGCTATTTTTCGGGTTCCGCTTCGATCGCTTCGCTGTCGGCGTCGGCGAGAGCAAAAAAGAGGTAATGGGTAATTATGGTTAAGAATTACTTAGGTTCCATGATCAAACTCTCAAAACAGCTTACCGCCGCGAGCAGAAGTAAATGCGGCCATAAGATCGACATTGGCGCGGCTGGAGCCGCCGCCACCCGTGAACGCGTATCCCTGCCGACAGAGGTCCTTGATCTCACCGATCAATTCGTCGGTTGGTGTAACGACGTGTCCCGCCCCAATTCCGACTAGACGAATATTCTCGAGGAGATCGTCAGAGGCCATACCCTCGGCAAACTGCCCAAGCTCCATCTGGATACTACCAACGTCCGCGAGGAATCCCGGTGATGGCATACTGATCCGCACACTCGACCTGCCCATGATCGGACCCTTTGTCGAGTTGATTGCTATGTATGCGCGCAGTTCGTCGTCTGGTGACCTCACGGTGAGGCGATTAATGCTGAGATGTGGGAGCGGGTCGTCTGCCAATCCATGCTTCTGGAGCGCGCGAGTCAGTTTCCCGTTCCCGTTCGCAATAAAGTCGAACTCGCTATCGAAGATGTGCTTGGCGCCGTCTTTGATGAATGCGCTGAGCATAAACGGTTCGGTCGGATCCATCTGACCATCTTCCTTCCGCTGCTGGAAAACGCGAGCGTGGAAGACCAACTCAACAAGGTAGCGCGTCAACGTCATGGCGTTGATCTCGCGCACCTCTTGGAAGCCATATATGCGGAAAAGCGGTAGGTCGGCCTGAACGCAGATCGAGTTCTTTTTTTCGTCGTTGACCGGGTTGTGTCCCGGCCCGTCAAACTCGATTGCAAAGACGACTTGCTGATCTTGGTCGGTCAACACGAAGTCGAAATGCGATTGGAGCGCATATGTGCCCAGTTCGCGGCGGTCGAGCTTGCTGATGTCCACGATGTCCGCCACGCGAACTTTCTCATGCAGCTCGGCACCGTGCCGATCGATGACTTCGCGAATTTGCTTCTGAACTAGATTTTCGCTGCGGTTTCGAAATCTCTTTAACATGAATTCTTTTAGCACTTGATCGTACATGAAACCAACTCTGCAAACACTGAGGACCCAACATGAGCAATCACGGGTTCAATATGGCTATCCACCGCTCGAATTGCAGATGAACAAATAATGTCAGGTAACTTCGGGTGTCGCTTTCGTGCCCTGCTTGCGGGCAGAAAAGAGCTATTTTTCAGGTTCCGCTTCGATCACTTCGCTGTCGATCGGCGCAGGGGGCGCGTCGTCCTCTGCGGGGTGGACCTCTGTCCCTATGATCAGGGGAAGCATCTCTGCGCCGGTGGGGGTGGCGAGGGGGCTGCGGGGGGCTTGCTTCCACGCCAGCGTATCGAGGCCGCCGCAATTCTCACAAGTGGGCGCCCAGTCGGCGTGGATATGCTGGCAGCTCTCGCAGATCCACTGCGGGCCATGGGGCGCGGTAACGGCCTTTGCGAGAAACGCGCGGACGGCGGCATCATCGGCACCGGTGCCGCGTTCGATGGCGGCCATCAGCGTGAGGCTGCGGGTGGTCGGGTCGCTCTCGGCCAGATCACCCAGCGCACGGCGGGCGGCGGGGAAATCCTCGGCGGCGAGGTTCAGCTCGGCCAGAAGCATACGTGTTTCCGGATGATCGGGCTGGTTCTTGGTCAGCGCGGTGAAGCGTTTGAGCCGTTCCTGCGGGGTCTCATCAGGCGCGACGCGGGCAAAAGCAGCGGCCAGATCGGGGTGGGGCTGTGCGGCCCATGCCTTTGCCAACAGCCGCGCGGCATTCTTGGGCTTTCCGTTTTCGATGAAAGCTTGCGCGGCGAGGACGGCGGCGGGCACCAGATCGGGGGACTGTTTGTTGGCGGCGATGGCGGCTTCGCGGGCTTCCATCGTGGCGCCTTCGGCAAAGACTTCCTGCGCCTCGGAAAGTGCAAGGATGGCGTCGCGGCGCTTGTGGACATCTTTTGGCAGATGGCCGCTGCGCTGTTTGGCGGTGAGGGTTTCGCGCGCGCCCTTCCAATCGCCCTGCCCTGCCTGGAGTTGTAAGAGGATGTCCTGCGTTTCGGCATGGCGGGGTTTCAGCGCGAAAGCTTTTTCGGCCAGTTTCAGAGCGGTTTCTGTGTCACCATCGGCGAGGCGCTGCTTGAGGATGCCGCGAACGCCGACGAAACGGGTCTTGTCGTCTTGCAGGAGGCGCTTGTAGGTTTCCTCGGCCTTTTTGCGATCACCGGCCATTTCAGCGGCTTGCGCGGTGAGAATGGTGGTGAGTTCGGGGCGGTCGAGGAAGCGTTCGGCTTTGGCGGCCTTTGCCAGAGCGAGGTGACCTTCGCCAGAGGCCAGCGCCATCATCCCCTCGGACAGGGCCTGATAGCCGCGCCGCTCTCGGTTGCGGGTGAAATAGCGGGAAATGGCTGTTTCGTCCCCATTGAGGAAGTGCAGCACCGCCATCACGAGGCCCAAGAGCTTGAGCCCGATCCAGACGAGGACAGCGAGCGCAAGCAGCACAAACGCAAGTTCCAGAAGGCTGAGCGGTATTTCAACGCCGCCGAAGGTCAGGAGCGCCTGCCCCGGCATATCGGAGAGCATGACCGCGCCGTAAGTCAGCGCGGTGACGATGGCGACGAATGCGAGGATACGGATCAAAGACCAGAGCATGGGCGCCTCAAGACTCGTTCAGGGACAGGGACAATTCATTGACAGCGCTCAAGGCCCGGCTGCGGGCCTCGGCGCGGGCGATCCATGACGCAAGCGCGTCACGGGCGCTGACGGGCAGGGTCTCCAACTCGGCCAAAGTATCGGTCAAGCGACCGGAAAGCAGAGCGGCTTCGGCGCGGGATAGGACGGCATCGGCATCGGTGCCTTGGCGCGGGGCGACGGAACGAACATCGAACTGTGATTTCAGAAAGCCGAGGAAGCTGCTTTCGTCCTCGCCGGACTCACCGGCACGGCGGGCGGCTGCGAGGGCTGTGCGAGCCGCATCGGGGAAAGCCTCCTGAAGAGAGGAGAGTGTCTCGACTCCACGAGAGGCGGCATCGGACAGGGCATCAGGAACGGGGGAGCCCAGCGCCTGTTCGAGATCGGGGAGAACATTTCCATACGCGCTTCCGCTGTCCATCGCCGCCTGCACGCGGGCGAGTGCGGCACGCGCGGCGGACTGTTGCGCGCGGCGGGCGGTGTCCTCTTCGATTGCGGCAGCTTCGGCGCGGGTCTCTTCGAGCCTACCGGAGACCTCGGCTGCAAGGGATTCGATGCCTTCACGCTGGGAAGCGATCTGGTCGCGAAGTGCTGCGATTTCAGCTTCGTAGATGGCTTGTGCCTCTTGCGAAAGACTGCCGTCGGCATTGGGGCGGCGCTCGAGCTCGGTCAGGCGGGCATCAATGTCGGTGAGGGTGTTCGACACGGTTTCCTCAAGTTCGGAAAGGCGGGCGAGAAATTCCGCATTGGTGGATGCGATGCGCCCCGGGATGTCGATTGCATCCTGTTCCGCGCGGATACCTGCGACGGCGCTTTCCAGTTCGGAAAGCTGGCCCGTGAGATCGGTGCTGCTGTCGGTTTGCTGCTGGACGAAGCCCTGAAAACGCTGCTCGAGCAGATAATAGGCACCGGCAACCCCGATCGCTGCGGAGACCACGCCCGCGAGAATCAATGGAGCAACAGAGGTGCCTTCGTGATTTGGCGCGCGGTCGTGGCGCTCTGGCTCTGGCTCTGGCTCTGGCTCTGGCTCTGGCTCTGGAGGAGCCTCGTCCATTACTTCTGCATCTTCAATCGTTTCGAGGGATTGATCCTGTGATGATTGATCCTGTGATTCGGTGCTTTCGCTTGGAGTTTGATCGCCTGTGGTTTCAGTGGTTTCGTTGACGATCTCCTCAGATTCGGCTGGCTTTGCGTCCTGTGAGGGGGTGTCAGGGGTCTTTTTGGCCACTGGTCGATTTCCTTGCGACTGGGATCAAAGCGATCTGAGGTAGCGTAGCCCCGTTCCGAGGGGGCCTCAACCAATCTGGGCACTAATCGGCCGATTGCAAAATGCGACAGGTTGCCCGCAGCATTGCGGCGCTATCAGGATGATCGGCGATTGTCATACTGGCCGGTTGACAGGGCGCGAGAGGCGCGGCGGCGGCGGCGCTGATGGCAACAGCGTGGATCGGTGCGGCGAAAGGCGCAGCATCGGCCAGAAGCGCGGCGCTGCGAGGGGAAAACACCGGCAAAACCACCGGCTTTTCGGACGCGAGCAGAGACTGGGCTGTAGATGAGAGCGGACAAGAGATCTGATCGTAAATGACACGGCTGTCCGCCGAGAAGCCCAAATCACGAAGGCGGGCCGCGATATCCTCGCGCAGATGGCGCCCGTGGAGGTGGACAAGCGGCTGCGTGGGTCGATGTGCGGCGATCAGGGCGATCAAGGCTTCGGCATCGCCATCGGCATTTTGGGCGTGGAACCCAGCGTCGCGCGCGGCGCGCGCCGTGGATGCGCCCACACACCATGCTGTGCGGCCAGCAATCCTGTCCTGCGGATCGAGCGCGGATACGGCATTTGCCGAGGTCAGGATAAGATCCCCATCAACAAGAGGAGTATAGGACAGCGGCCTGATGTCGATGAGCGGGGAAAGAACCGCCGGAACGGGCCTGCCGAGCGCAGCTTCCAGCTCTGCCAGAAACCGTTCAGCGGCAGGTGCGGGCCGTGTCAGGAGAAGAGTGGCAGGCACGGGGGCTCTTTCATGCAGCATTGTTCGACCGTGAAACGAGTGTTACCTGCAATGGAACCCAGTGCAAGCCGAGCCACTATGCGCCAGACCCTGACACTTCTTGGAATTGAGAGCAGCTGCGACGATACGGCAGCGGCTGTGGTGCGCGGAATGGCGGGTGACGCGGAGGTGGTTTCATCGGTTGTCGCGGGACAGACGGAGCTACATGCGGCCTATGGCGGAGTGGTGCCGGAAATCGCGGCGCGAGCCCATGCGGAAAAGCTCGATATCTGCATTGAACAGGCTCTAAGTCAGGCGAATTGTAATATTTCAGAGATTGACGCCATTGCGGTTACGGCCGGACCGGGACTGATTGGCGGCGTGCTTTCAGGGGTGATGTGCGCCAAGGGGCTGGCAGCGGCGACTGGTAAACCGCTGGTGGGAGTGAACCATCTGGCGGGACATGCGCTGACACCGCGACTGACGGATGCCTGCGAATTCCCGTATCTGATGCTTCTGGTGAGCGGCGGGCATTGCCAGTTCCTGATCGCGCGCGGACCGGAAGATTTTTCGCGGCTTGGCGGCACAATCGACGACGCGCCGGGCGAGGCGTTTGACAAGACCGCGCGTCTGTTGGGCCTGCCGCAGCCGGGTGGACCGCACGTGGAGCGCTCAGCGGAGCAGGGTGATGCATCGCGGTTTCCGCTGCCGCGCCCGCTGCTGGACCGTGATGACTGCAACATGAGTTTTTCGGGTCTAAAAACGGCCATTTTGCGCAGCCGCGATGCGGTGGTGACGGAAAAGAGCGGGCTGACGGAGCAGGATCGCGCGGATCTTGCGGCCAGTTTTCAGGCCGCAATTCGCGATATTTTCATTGTAAAGACACGGAGAGCCCTGGCTCTCTATCTTGCAGAGGTGCCTGCCGCGCCGGTGCTGGCAATCGCGGGCGGTGTTGCGGCGAACAAGGGTGTCCGGTCGGCACTGGAAAGCCTGTGCCTAGACATGGGCGTGAGGTTCCTCGCACCCCCGATGGCACTGTGCACAGACAACGCGGCGATGATCGCCTATGCAGGGCTGGAGCGGTTTGCGGCAGGGCAGCTGGACGATCTGCGGCTGTCAGCACGGCCACGCTGGCCGCTGGACACCACGAGCCCGAGCCTGATCGGGTCAGGCAAGAAGGGAGCGAAGGCATGAGCGATCTGGGGGTGATCGGCGCGGGCGCATTCGGAACGGCGCTGGCAATCGCACAGGCGCGGGCGGGGCGCGACATTACCCTGTGGGGGCGTGACACCGAGGCAATGAGCACGGCGCAGAAGACGCGGCAGGTGCCCCGATTGCCGGAGGTCATTTTGCCTGAAAACATTATAATTTCGCCTGATTTAGAGACTGTTTTCGAGCATAACACGCTCCTGCTTGCCATACCCGCCCAGCAATTACGTGGCTTTATCAGTGAGCACGCGGCTCATCTGCGTGGAAAGCGGCTGGTGGCGTGCTGCAAGGGAATTGATCTGGAGACAGGGATTGGCCCCGCACAGACGATCGAGGGCATTTTGAGTGACGCCAATGTTGCGATCCTGACGGGCCCGAGTTTTGCCGCTGATATTGCGAAAGGGTTGCCAACGGCGCTCACGCTTGCCTGTCGGAATGCACAGGCGCTCAAATCGCTGCAAGATGCGCTCTCAACCCCGTTTTTGCGGCTCTATCGCACGGAGGATGTGATTGGCGCGGAACTGGGCGGCGCGCTCAAGAACGTAATCGCGATTGCCTGCGGTGCCTGCATTGGCGCGGGCTTCGGGGAAAGCGCGCGCGCATCACTGATGACGCGCGGATTTGCCGAGATGAACCGGCTCGCGGCGCATATGGGCGCACGGCGGGACACGCTTTCGGGGCTATCCGGGCTGGGTGATCTGGCGCTGACCTGTATGTCTGCCCAGTCGCGGAACTTCCGGCTCGGCCATGCGATCGGTACCGGTGACGGTTTTGATCCGAGCGTGACGGTGGAAGGGGCAGCGACAGCAAAAGCAGTCTCTAATATCGGTAAAAAGGAGGGTTTGGACCTTCCGATCATCTCTGCCGTTGCACGACTGGTACGCGGCGAAATTGATGTCACTACCGCGCTCGGCGAGTTGCTGGCGCGGCCATTGAAGGAGGAATGACGATGCGTGTGATGCTGATGGCAAAGGACAAAGAAGGCGCGCTGGACGTTCGCAAGGCGAACCGCGAAGCCCATCTGGCCTATTTGAAAGAAACGGGTGTGGTGGAGCAAGGCGGCCCGCTTTTGGACGAGGCTGGCGAGTGGGCCGGATCGCTCCTGATTTTGGACGTCGAGGATCTGGCCGCCGCGAAGGCGTGGGCAGAAAATGATCCCTATGCAAAGGCTGGGCTTTTCGCTGAAGTGCATATTTCGGCATGGAATCGCGTGCTTGGCTGATGGCGTACTGGCTTTTCAAATCGGAGCCATCGACCTGGAGCTGGGATGATCAGGTCGCAAAGGGCGATGCGGGTGAGGAATGGGATGGCGTGCGCAATTATCAGGCGCGGAATTTCATGCGCGAGATGAAGATCGGTGATCGCGGCTTCTTCTACCATTCGCAGAAGGAGCGGGCTGTTGTCGGAATCGTCGAGGTTATTGCAGAGGCGCATCCCGACAGCAAAACCGACGATCCACGTTGGGAATGTGTGGATATAAAGGCGGTAAAGCCTTTTTTGGAGACTGTATCACTGGATCAGATCAAAGCTGATCCGCGTCTAGCCGAAATGGTGCTGGTAAAAAACTCCCGTCTATCCGTGCAGCCAGTGACCGAGGACGAATGGCAGGTGATCTGCGGACTGGGAAAAACAAAACCGTAGGCAAACCACGCAGGTCTGATCTAGGATTCTCCTATCAAGAGGGAGGGTTCAAGAATGGAATTTGTAAGTGTGCTCGTCGCGGCGGCCGCATCATGGGTGCTGGGCGCCGTGTATTACATGGTTCTGTCAAAGCAGTGGCTGGAGGTTTCGGGGATCCCGCGAAATGCGGAGGGCAAGATCGAGGGAGGCGGTAGCCCGCTTCCGTTTGTTCTGTCAGCGATTGCGATGATTCTGGTGGCGGGCATGATGCGCCACATCTTTGCCAGCGCGGGCATTGATACGATTGGGAAGGGTGTCCTGTCAGGGCTGGGCGTCGGCGCGTTTTTCATTGCGCCCTGGACAATGATCAACAACGCCTATGGCTTTCGTCCGTTCAAGCTGACGGTGATCGACAGCGGCTATTCGATCCTCGGCTGCGGGCTGATCGGCGGTGTGCTGAACGCCTTCTAGGTAAGAGCGCCAGAAAATCAGGGGGTCTGGCAGAACAGCGCCGGACCCCCTGCCCCCGCGTGCTCCCAATCCACCACACGCGAAAACTGTATCCGTGCCATTCTGGCCGTTGTGATGATGTTTGCAAATTCACGGCAGCGCCGCAAAGGAAAAGCCGTGAAAATTTGACTAAAGCAAAGAAAAACGCCGCCCTGAGAGGCGGCGTTTCAATCGGAAATTCAAGCGGTTAGTAGCGGTAGTGCTCTGGCTTGAACGGGCCCTCGACAGTAACGCCGATATAGTCGGCCTGATCGGGGCGCAGTTCGGTGAGTTTCACGCCAATGCGCTTGAGGTGCAGCCGGGCGACCTTCTCGTCGAGGTGCTTGGGCAGGATGTAGACCTGATTGTCGTAGTTCTCGCCTTTGGTCCACAGTTCAATCTGCGCCAGCACCTGATTGGTGAAGGAGGCCGACATCACAAAGGACGGGTGGCCGGTGGCATTGCCGAGGTTCAACAGACGGCCTTCGGAAAGGAGTATCAAACGATTGCCGGAGGGCATTTCGATCATGTCCACCTGCTCTTTGATGTTGGTCCACTTATGGTTCCGCAGAGACGCAACCTGGATCTCGTTATCAAAGTGGCCGATATTTCCGACGATCGCCATGTCCTTCATCTCGCGCATGTGCTCGATGCGGATCACGTCCTTGTTGCCGGTGGTTGTGATGAAGATGTCTGCGGTGGACAGTTCGTCTTCAAGCAGCGTAACCTCGAAGCCGTCCATCGCGGCCTGAAGCGCGCAGATCGGGTCTACCTCTGTGACTTTGACACGCGCACCTGCGCCGCGGAGAGAGGCGGCAGAGCCTTTGCCCACATCGCCATAGCCACAGACGACAGCAACCTTGCCCGCCATCATCGTGTCGGTCGCGCGGCGGATGCCGTCAACGAGCGACTCTTTACAGCCGTATTTATTATCGAATTTCGACTTGGTGACGGAATCGTTCACGTTGATCGCAGGGAAAGGCAGCTGGCCTTTCTTGTGCAGATCGTAGAGGCGGTGAACGCCGGTGGTGGTTTCCTCAGAGACGCCCTTGATGGCTTCTTTGGTCTTGGTGAACCAGCCGGGGCTTGCCTTCATGCGCTTGTAGATCTGCGCCTTGATGACTTCTTCTTCCTCGGACTGCGGCACGGGGATGATCTCCTCGCCAGCCTCGGCACGGGCACCGAGCAGCACGTAAAGCGTCGCATCACCGCCATCATCGAGGATCATGTTCGCGCCTTCGGGGAACATGAAGGATTTGTCGAGGTAGTCCCAATGCTCTTCGAGGGTCTGGCCCTTAACGGCAAAGACCGGAATGCCAGCCTTAGCAATCGCAGCGGCGGCGTGGTCTTGAGTGGAGAAGATGTTGCATGACGCCCAGCGCACATCTGCGCCAAGAGCGACGAGCGTCTCGATCAGCACAGCGGTCTGGATGGTCATGTGGAGCGAGCCGACAATGCGCGCGCCCTTCAGGGGCTTTGCCGTGCCGTATTCCTCGCGCAGAGCCATCAGGCCCGGCATTTCTGTTTCTGCGAGATCAAGTTCCTTGCGCCCGTAGTCCGCAAGGGCGATGTCCTTGATGATGTAATCCTGCGGCATGTGCCGGTCTCCTGAATCTCTGTTTGGCGGTGCAGATAGCACTGAGGGGGCATCTCGACAACGGGAGGGGGGCCAGTTTAGGTTGCCGCTTCGACGAACGGGGTAAAAATGAAACAACAGCGCGCATGGCAGAGGATGCTTTCGGGGCGGCGGCTCGATCTGCTTGATCCGACGCCGATGGATGTCGAGATTGAAGATATTGCGCATGGGCTTGCCTTCGTTGCGCGGTGGAACGGCCAGACCAAGGGCGACTATGCCTATTCGGTGGCAGAGCATTCCCTACTGGTGGAGGAAATCTTCGGGCGCTTATATCCAAAAGCGCCCGTGAAATGGCGGCTGGCCGCATTGCTGCACGACGCGCCCGAATATGTGATTGGCGACATGATCAGTCCGGTGAAAGCCGCCGTCGGAAGTGGCTATGGCGAGCTGGACGCACGGCTGACGGCCGCGATCCACATCCGTTTCGGCCTGCCCGCGCAGCTACCCGTCGCGGTCAAGAAACAGATCAAGCGGGCCGACAAGATCAGCGCCTGGCTGGAAGCGACGCAGATTGCGGGGTTTTCGGTGGCTGAGGCGAACAAGTTTTTCGGCAGAACAGACACTAACATGGCCGAAACGCTGCAAATCAGGCTGCGTCCACCGGTGGAAGTGCGCGCAGATTACTCCGCACGGCATCATCAACTGATTGCGGAAATGTAGTGTGATCAGCGCGGGCTGCGCTTTGCCAGAATGCGCTGGAGGGTCCGGCGGTGCATGTTCAGGCGGCGCGCGGTCTCGCTGACATTGCGGTCGCACAGCTCATAGACCCGCTGGATATGCTCCCAACGCACGCGGTCGGCGCTCATCGGGTTTTCCGGGGGCGGGGGAAGCTCGTCGCCTGTTGCCAGAAGGGCGTTTACGATGTCGTTGGCGTCTGCGGGCTTTGACAGGTAGTCCGTCGCGCCGATTTTCACCGCTGCAACAGCTGTGGCGATGGCACCATAGCCGGTGAGAACGACGATACGGCTGTCTTCGCGCTTTTCACGCAGAACCTCGACCACATCGAGGCCGTTGCCATCCTCAAGCCGCAAGTCAACGACCGCATAGGCCGGTGGGCGGGCCGTTGAAATGGCTTTGCCCGCCGCAACAGAACCTGCTGTTTCAACCTCGAACCCGCGCTTTTCCATGGCTTTGGCCAAACGGCGCAGGAATGCCTCGTCGTCATCGACGATAAGGAGGGACCGGTCTTCACCATGGTCGAGCGGGTTCGTCATGCCAATCTTCCCTTTGTTGCTCTGCTAGAGGTAGCGGCAGGGGGGGGATTGGTCAATTCGATCACAAAGCGTTGATGAAGCACGACGTCCGTTCGGCGATTTCCTCGGGCGAGGCTTCGCGACGGAAAAAATCCACGACACCCACCTCAGGGAAGGCCAGATATGTGAATGTCATGTGATCAACGAGGTAAAAATCAGGGTCTTCGTCATCATGCAGCTGGTAAACGGTGCGATATTCCTTGGCTGCTGCGGCAATTTGCTCGGGCGTTCCGGTCAGTCCGATCATGCGGGGGTGCATGAAATCGGTGAATTCAGCCAGTCGCTCGGGTGTGTCACGCTTTGGATCAACCGAGATAAACACGGGTGTAACCGTGTGGCCCTGCTCCTCGAGGACATCGGTGGCGATGGCGTTTCGACTGACGTCGGTCGGGCAGACATCGGGGCAGAAGGTGTAACCGAAATAAATCAAGGTCGGGCCCGTGATGACATCCGCATCGGTCACTGCGGCGCCTGCCTCGTCGGTCAGTGAAAATGGGCCGCCAATCGCGCCGCCGGCCACAGTGCTGCCAGAGCAGGCGGCGAGCTGACGGGCGGGTTCCTTGATCGTGGTCCAGAGATAGGTGCCGCCGATGCCAAGCGCGACAAGTGCGGCGGCTGAAAGGGCGATTTGCTTTCTCATTCCGGATCCTTTCGGGTGCGGGCGGTGTTTTCGTTGGCGCGGGCCGTCGGACGCATTGATCCCCCGTCCAAGCGCACATAACAATGACGCTGCTTGTCGCAAGAGGAGACGGCCATGGCGGTGTCTGAGCTCGAAGTATTTCAGGATCCCGGTCGAAGCAACTGGGTGAGGCTCAGAACGCTGGTCATTCTGCGGTGGGTCGCCATTACGGGGCAAATTGCGGCGCTTGTCGCAGGTGTCTACTGGTTTGATCTGGAAGTAGAGACCGGGCTGGTCAGCATGACCATCGGTGCCTCGGTGCTCGCCAACTTGTTTTCAACGTTTCTGTTCGAGGAAAATCGCCGCCTGCGCGAACGGGAGGCGCTCCTGATCCTGTTGTTCGACCTCTTGCAGCTGGGGCTTTTGCTGTATCTGACCGGCGGTCTGAACAATCCGTTTGCGCTCCTGATCCTCGCGCCGGTGACGATTGCGGCGACGTTTCTGCAGATGCGCAGCACGCTCTTGATGGGGCTGATTGCAATCGCGCTGATCGGGCTTTTGTCGCGCAATCATCTCGAACTGCTTACGGTCAGCGGCGAGGTGCTCTCGCTTCCGCCGACGTTTCTTTTCGGGTTCTGGATCGCTCTGATGATCGGCGTGGTGTTCCTGTCGCTCTATGCGCGACAGGTGACGGTCGAAATGCACAATATGGGCGATGCACTGCTCGCTACGCAGATGGCGCTGGCCCGCGAGCAAAAGCTCACCGACCTTGGCGGTGTGGTGGCGGCGGCAGCGCATGAACTGGGCACGCCACTGGCGACAATCAAGCTGGTGAGCTCTGAGCTGGTGAGTGAACTGGCGGATCAGGACGACCTGCGGGACGATGCCATTCTTATCAATGAGCAGGCGGATCGATGCCGCGATATCCTGCGTTCTATGGGGCGCAGCGGGAAAGATGACCTGCATATGCGGCGTGCGCCGCTGGAGACGGTCGTGCGCGAAGCTGCCGAGCCGCATAGTGATCGCGGGAAACGGGTCGATATCACTGTGGCCGCAGAAATCGACCAGCCCCAGCGCCAGCCCGTCATCGAGCGACGTCCAGAGGTGGTCCACGGGCTGCGCAACCTGATCCAGAACGCCGTCGATTTTTCGAATAGCCGCGTGGTGATCGAGGCCGCATGGACCGAAAGCACGATCCGGCTGCGGATTGCCGATGACGGCCCGGGGTATCCGGCCTCTGTTATCGGACGAATCGGGACGCCGTTTGTGCGGCGTCGGAGCCACGCGGAAGACACCGCGAAGCGGCCCGAGTACGAAGGTATGGGGCTGGGCCTGTTCATTTCGAAGACGTTGCTGGAACGCTCCGGGGCGCGGCTGACCTTTTCCAATGGCGGCGCGGAGCTGGCGGGGCGCGGTGATGTGGGTGCGCTGGTGATGGTCGAATGGGACCGCAACAAGATCGACCCACCGTCGAGCGGCGGGCTGGGGGAGAACAAGCCGATTACCTGAGGCGATTCACGTCCCATTAACCTTAACCCACAAAGCTGCAGGTCAGAATCGAGAGTAGGTCTGACATGCTGGAAATCAGTGTTTGGGTTATCATCGCCATAAATTCCGGCCTTGTCGGAATTATTGTCTGGGCGCTTTTATCGGGGCGCGGGCGGCAAGCAGGGACAGCCAAACTGCCAGAAGATGCCGGCGCCGTTTTTCTGTTTGATGGGGGCGTTCTCACCGAAATGAGTGTGGCTGCGGTATCCTTGCTCCCCCCGTCGAACGATGGGCGTTCGGACTGGGACCGTTTTCTGGCGGTATTTTCAAAGCGTTTTCCGCATCTGGAGGAGCGACTAAGCCGATTGGGCGGGCGGGGGTTTCTGGCAATCAGTGCCGCTGACGGAACCGGCGACCGGATGGAGGCGCGCTATTGGTCCGGTCTGGTTCGGATCGAAATTCATGAGGGGCGGCGCGATAAAAGGGTGCGCGCTGGCAATGGTGGCGACTTTTCCTTGGTCGCCGATCTCGCGCCGGATCCGATGTGGATGGAAAACGCCGGCGGGACGATCACGTGGGCCAATGCCGCCTATCTCGCGCTTGTGGACCGTCTGGCAAAACCGGGGACCATCCCCACATGGCCGCCGACGCGACTGTTTGAAACCGTGGAGGGCGATGTAACGCTTGGAGCCGAGGAAGAGGCCCGGCGCTACCGGCTGAGAGTGCGCAAAATGGAGGACGGGGCCGCCTGTGTCGCCCGTGACATCACGGAAATTGAAGCAGAGGCGCGCAACAGGACGGCCATGATCGGCGCTGTTGGTTCGGCATTTAGCACGCTGTCGATCGGACTGGCGCTGTTTGGGTCGGACCGGCGGCTGTGCAGCTTCAACCCCGCATTATGCGAGGTCTTAGGGCTAAAGCCGGAACTGCTGACCCACAAACCGACGATTGAAGGGTTTCTCGGCCTGTTGCGAGACGAAAAGATACTGCCGGAGCCGACGAATTACAGCGCGTGGAGACAAACGGTCGTGGCAATCGAAGCGGGTGCTGAGGAAGGCTCCTATAACCAGGATTGGGTGCTCCCGGACGATCGGACATTGCGGGTCAGCGGGCGGCCGCAGGCAAGTGGAAGCTGCGCGCTGTTGTTCGAGGATATTTCGCCGCAGCTGGCGGCCGCACGCATGGCGCGACGACTCAACATGATCTGGAAAGACGCGCTGGAACAAAGCAAAACACCACTCTTACTGCTCGCGGATACGGGGAAGGTTCTGGCAGCGAATTCGGCCTATTGTTCGCTTTGGGGCGTCTTGCCATCGGAATGTGAGAGCTTTGACGGCCAAAAGTGGATCTGGCGTCAGAAATCACTGAGCCGCGAGGCCTTTGACGCGCTGCCGAACCGCGTGCCGAACCGTCACGAAACCCTGCCTGTGACGGGGCCGGACGGAATGGCACTGCGCATGAACATCAAACGGATTTCCGGAGGTGCAAGCGTGGTATCATTTTACACACCAGAGACGGAAACTGGGTCACTTTTCGAGAGCGAGGTTGTTGCCGTCAACGCCTGAGGAGAGCGGTTTCCGCTTGCGGCGCGGGCAGGACATTCTAGTCTTGGCGCATGGACGCCGACGATCCCCCGACCCGTATTCCGCTCGCTGACGAAGCCGCGACACAGCGGCTGGGTCGTGTGCTTGAATCGCACCTGCGCGCAGGAGATGTGGTCTTGCTGGAAGGCGACATTGGCGCGGGCAAAACCTGCCTCGCGCGGGCGCTGATTCAGGAGGGTCTGGCGGTGCTCGAAGACGTACCATCGCCGACATTCACGCTGGTGCAGACCTACGCGGTCCGGCACGGGGAGCTGTGGCACTGTGACCTTTATAGGCTGACAGACCCGGACGAGCTGTTTGAGCTGGGGCTAGATTCAGCGATGGAGACCGCGATTTGCCTGATTGAGTGGCCCGACCGGATGGGGGACGCGCGGCCCAAAAACGCCTTGACCATCAAGCTTTCAACAGATGGGGCTGGGCGCTCTGCGGAACTGATCGGGCCTGAGGCGTGGCAAACGCGGTGCCGTGAAATCGCGGCAGGTATGAGGGCTGTCGATGTTTGACTCAACTGACCGGCCGCGCGTTTTTGCTTTGCCATTGGGGGTAGATTTCGGGCGCGGGTTTGTTGACGGGTTGGAAGAGCGCTTCGCTGCGCTAGCACCAGAAGAGCGCGCGCGGGTTGAGATTTTTGTAAACACGCGACGTATGCAATCGCGGCTGCGTGAGTTGTTTGACGCCGGTCCACCGTGCCTTTTGCCACGCGTCCAGCTGCTCAGCGATCTGGCATTCAGGCCGCTTGCGGCTGACATTCCGCCGCCAGTCTCGCCGCTCAGGCGGCGTCTGGAGCTGACGCAGCTTGTATCGCGGCTGATCGAAACCGCGCCGGATCTTGCGCCGAAGAGTGCGGTCTATGACCTCTCTGACAGTCTGGCCGCATTGATGGACGAGATGCATGGGGAGGGTGTCTCTCCCGAGGCAATCCGGCAGCTGGATGTAAGTGACAAGTCGGGTCACTGGGCGCGATCACTAGCATTTTTCAACATTGTACAGTCGGTTTTCGATGACAGCGCGAGCAAGCCGGACATTGAGACACGTCAGCGGCTGGTAATTGAAAAAACAGTCTCTAATTGGGAGGAATCGCCTCCAAATCACCCGATCATCATTGCCGGTTCGACAGGTTCACGGGGCGCAACCGCCTATCTGATGGAGGCGGTCGCACGGCTGCCGCAGGGAGCCGTCGTCCTGCCTGGATTTGACGAGGACATGAGCGCGGATGACTGGCAATTGCTCGGGGCGTCAGATCAGGACCATCCTCAATACCGTGCGAAAGCACTGATGGCGCGCCTCGGGCTGCAGGCGGATGAGGTGACGCCGTGGGCCGATGTGCCTGCCCGGAACCGAGGGCGAAACAGGCTTGTTTCTCTTGCGATGCGCCCAGCGCCTGTCACCGATCAGTGGCTTTCGGAAGGGCCGAAGCTGGGTGATCTGGACGCCGCCACCAAGGGACTCACAATTTTGGAAGCGCCATCGCCACGCATGGAGGCGGAAACTATTGCGCTAAGGCTTCGCGCGGCTGTGGAGGAGGACAAGATCTGTGCGCTGATCACACCGGACCGGACGCTCTCACGGGAGGTGGCGGCCGTTTTGCGGCGCTGGGGGCTGACGCCTGACGACAGCGCTGGTCAGCCTGCGCAGCTTTCGCCGCCCGGTCGGCTTTTAGGGCATGTTGCGGCGCTTTTTACGGGGCCGTTGACGGCCGAAGCGCTTCTGACGATCCTGAAACACCCGTTGGTGAACAGCTCTGAAGGATCCGATCGCGGCCCGCATCTGCGGCGGACACGGGAGCTGGAGCTCTGGCTGCGGAGTGACGGGCCACCCTACCCCACGCGCGCAGACCTAATGCGCTGGGCGGTGAAAACCGGCGAGACAGATCTGGGCCGAGTGGAGTGGGCAGATTGGGTTGGCACTGCGACAGAAAATATGCACAGCGATGAAACGCTGCCGCTGGCAACCTTCCTCGATCAACATATCAGCCGCAGTGAGCAACTTGCCGCAGGCCCCGAACACGCGGGAAGCGGAGCGCTGTGGGACGAGGATGCCGGGCGCGTGGTTTCCGGCATAATGGCTGAGCTGAAGCAGCACGCCGATGCTGGCGGCGAACTGCATAACAGAGACTATATAAGCCTTTTCGGATCTGTCTTATCGCGTGGAGAGGTCCGAAATTCGGAAATTTCCGACCCGCGTATTAAGATTTGGGGCACATTGGAGGCGCGGGTTCAGGGGGCGGATCTGGTGATCCTTGGCGGCCTGAATGATGGTGTCTGGCCGGCTGCGCCTTCGCCCGACCCGTGGCTCAATCGCGCGATGCGAGCGGAAGCGGGGCTGTTGCTGCCGGAGCGGCAAATCGGGCTTTCCGCGCATGACTTTCAGCAAGCAATCTGTGGCAAGGAGGTGTGGCTAAGCCGCGCAGTGCGGTCATCCGACGCGCAAACTGTGCCATCGCGCTGGCTGAACCGGCTGGAAAATCTGCTGGGCGGGCTGGATATGCTGGGCGGCCCGGAGAGGCTGGCAAGGATGAAAGCGGAAGGCGCGCGCTGGCTGCAAGCGGCGACTGCGCTGGCGACGCCCACGCGTTTGGAAATCGACGACCTTCCGCCCGCAAAACGCCCCTGCCCTGCGCCGCCGGTCGCAACGCGACCCAAGCAGCTGTCGGTGACGCAAATTCGAACGCTGATCCGTGATCCCTATGCGATCTATGCACGCAAGACACTTCGGCTGAGACGGCTTTTGCCACTGTCACCGGACCCGTCCGCAATGGCGCGCGGGAATATTATTCATGACGCGCTCGAGGATTTTATCAAGCAGCGCCACGATCCGGCGGATGCCGAAACAGCTGACACCTTCATGGCCGTGGCGCGGCGCTATCTGGATCAGGGCTGTCCGTGGCCGACGATCCGCCGGTTGTGGGAAGTGCGGCTTGCCGATGCGGTGGCTCCGTTTCTGGCAGGAGAGATCGAGCGCCAGCAGGCTGCGACGCCGGAGTTTTTCGAGACGGAGGGTGAAATCAAGATCCCGTCGCCGGAATTCACGCTCACCGCGAAGGCGGACCGTGTGGATCTGGCGGGAGATGGGTCGGCGCTGCTGTATGACTACAAAACAGGCTCTATTCCGAATGAAAAGCAGCAATTGAACTTTGACAAACAGCTGCTCTTGCAAGCCGCGATGATTGAGCGTGGAGGGTTTTCCGAGGTTGGAAAGAGGAACGTAGCGCATGCGGCCTTTATCGGGGTGGGCAAAGGGAAAAAGGATGTTACGGCCCCGCTTGCTAAAGTAAGTGCCGATGAGACCTGGGCGCATTTCATCGAGCTACTTGAAGCGTGGCAAAACCCGAGACTGGGATATTCCGCTCGAATGGCTGTGGAAAAGGCCGACGAGGAGCATGACTTCGACCATCTTGCGCGGTTCGGAGAGTGGGGAATGACAGATCGGCCGGTGCGGGAGGATTTGTCGTGATCCAGAGAGATGACGCCTCGCAAAAACAGGTGGATGCAGCCGATCCGAAGAATTCGACATGGCTGTCGGCAAATGCAGGGTCGGGCAAGACACGTGTGCTGACAGACCGGGTAGCTCGGCTGCTGCTGGAGGGAACGGACCCGCAGAATATCCTGTGTTTGACCTATACGACCGCAGCAGCGGGTGAAATGCAGAACCGGCTGTTTTCGCGGCTTGGCGCTTGGGCGATGATGGGGGATGAGGCGCTTCGCAATGATCTGGAGAAGATGGGCGCGGGCGTCACACCGGATGCAACAACCCTACGCGACGCGCGGCGCCTGTTTGCCCGCGCAATCGAGACGCCGGGCGGGCTTAAGATCCAGACCATCCATTCATTTTGCGCGATGCTCCTGCGCAGGTTCCCGCTGGAAGCGGGTATCAGCCCGCAATTTCACGAGATGGACGATATTTCGGCCCAAAACGCGCTGATGGAGACATTGGACGCGATGGCAAGTGGCCCGCAGGCAGCAGTGATCGACGGGGTTTTGCGCTATTTGCACGACGGGAACCTGATCGACTTTGCCAAGCTCGTCGCAAAGCGGCGGGAAGACTTTGCCGAGCCATGCAGCACTATGGACCTGCGACATGCGCTGGGACTGGCGGCGGACGATAGCTATAACTCGGCTTTTGCCGCAGCGCTTAGCGGGGGCGACGGCGTTGTCGATCAGATCGCATCGGTGCGAAATGAACTGAGCAACACTTATCTGAACGATCTGGAGATCCTGAAAGGGGTGGATTTCCGCGAGCCTGACCGCGCGGGATATGAGGCGGTGCTCTCTGTTTTGAGCGATTCAAAGGGCGCAATGAAAATCGGGCGCTACCCGCAAACAAACCACAAGAAGGTGCGAACGGCCTGCGAAGGGTTTCTGGACGAGATCGACTCATGGATGATGCAGATCGAAGCAGCACAAGACACTATTCTGGCGCTGGACACCCTGCCGAGGAGTGAGGCGCTCTATGCATTTGCCACAGAGTTCATCGCGCAATACGAAGCACGAAAGCTGCGGTCGGGGCTTGTGGACTTCGATGATCTGATCCGAAAGGCAAGGATACTGCTGACGGATGCATCCGTTGCGCAATGGGTGCTTTTCAAGCTCGATGGCGGAATTGACCACATTCTTGTGGATGAGGCGCAGGACACCAGCCCAGCGCAATGGGACGTAGTGCGTGCACTGGCAAGCGAATTCGCCAGCGGCGAGGGAGCACAGCCCGAGCGAAAGCGGACGATTTTCGTCGTCGGAGACAAGAAGCAGTCAATCTATTCATTCCAAGGGGCGGATCCCGCTGGGTTTGACCAGATGCGGGACCATTTCGACACGCAATTGGGCGCGGTGGGCGAGCGGCTCACGTCGATGACACTACAGCATTCTTTCCGGTCCTCTCATGCGATCCTGTCACTGGTAGACAAGTGCTTTGAGGGTTCGCGCCGTGCAGGGCTGGACGAGGACATGCGGCATCTTGCCTTTAAGGAGCATCTGCCGGGGCGCGTGGACCTATGGCCGGTGCTGGAACCTGCTGAGCAGGAAAAAGACGAAACGCCCTGGTACGAACCTGTGGACCTGCCGAGCAAGGAGCATCACGACATTCGGCTGGCCGAGGCCATCGCTGATGAAATTGCGCGAATGATCCGCGAAGAAACCATCCCCGACGAAGACTCCGATACGCGGAAGATATACCGAAGGCCCGTGCGTGCAGGGGATTTCCTGATCCTTGTACAAAAGCGGAAAGGGCTGGGCGAACAGATCATTCGTGCGTGCAAGAATAAGGGTCTGGATGTTGCGGGGGCGGACCGGCTTATCGTCTCAAGCTCGCTCGCAGTCCGGGATGTGCTGGCGCTCTTGAACTTTCTGGCCTTGCCGGAGGATGATCTGTCGCTCGCGACCGCACTCCGCTCGCCGCTGTTTGGGTGGAGCGAGCAGGAGCTGTTTACGCTCGCGCATTATCGAAGCCAGAAATACCTATGGCCCGCGCTTTGGGATGCGAAAGAGGTGTATCCCGAAACCTATGCAATCCTGAGAGATTTACGGGATCAGGCGGATTTCCTGCGCCCCTATGAGCTGATCCAGCGCATCCTGATTCAGCACAACGGCAGGCTGAGGCTTTTGGCGCGGCTGGGTGAGGAGGCTGAAGACAGCCTTGACGCACTGTTGTCTCAGGCACTGGATTATGAGCGGAGCGCGACGCCCAGCCTGACAGGATTCCTGTGCTGGATCACGGGAGGGGAAACCGAATTGAAGCGCGAGCTGGATTCCGCAGGGGATCGTATCCGCGTGATGACTGTTCACGGATCGAAAGGGCTGGAATCGCCCATCGTCATTCTGCCCGGAACGGCCGCTGATCCGAGCCGGAAAACAGATATGTTCCTATCAGACGGACCAGTCACGCTATGGCTTCCGAATATGGGCGAACAACCGAAGGCCATGCGGAAACTGGTCGATGCGGCACTTGAAAAGCAAGACGAGGAACGGCGGCGGCTTTTGTATGTGGCAATGACGCGTGCGGAAAAGTGGCTGATCGTTACGGGCGCGGGGAAGCGCGGCGATAGCGAGTCCAACTGGTATCGCACCATCGCCGAAGGAATGGACGCTATGGACGCGGGGCCGTTGGAAACACCGACGGGAGAGGGAAGGAGGCTCGCTGATCTGGACTGGGAGGCGCCAGAGTTGCGGGATGCGCGCGAAGTGTCAGCCCAGCTACCGGACCGGCCGGTTTTCGGCAAACCCAAAGCGCCGCCACAACGGGCGAGGCCGCTGGCGCCATCAGAATTGGGGGGAGAGAAATCCCTGATGGGCGGTGCGGGAGAGCATGGCAATAGTGTTTCGGAGGAAGTCGCGCTGGCGACGGGACGGCTGATGCACCGGCTGCTGGAATATTTGCCCGAAGTTGCGCCAGACGCTCGTGCAGAGATCGCACGGATGATCTGCGAAAACGACCCAGATGCGGCTCTGGTGCCGGACACGGACCAGATCGCAGCAGATGCAATCGGGCTTGTGAACGAGCCAGCATTGGCGTTTCTTTTCGCGAAGACCGGATTGGCCGAGGTGCCGGTTACGGCAAACCTGCCGGAATTGGGTGGTCGGCGGATGCATGGAACCATTGACCGGCTGATCGTCAGTGACGACCGGATCCTGTCTGTCGATTTCAAAACGAACCGCGTCGTGCCGGACACAGCTGAGGAGATCCCCGAAGCAATCCTGCGGCAGCTGGGGGCGTATTCATCGGCGTTGAAACAGATTTATCCTGACCGGCCCATTCACAGTGCAATCCTGTGGACGGCAGAGACGAAACTGATGCCTGTTCCCGAAGAATTGATCCACGAAGCGCTCATGCGGGTATCGGTCCCTTGACCATCTGTTGTGGGCTACTTGGGTTCCCGCCCTAGACATAGCGCCAAGGAGAGACCTTATGGCAACCGTAGCTGTTACCGACGACACGTTTGACGCAGAAGTCCGCCAGTCCGATATCCCTGTTGTTGTGGATTTCTGGGCAGAGTGGTGCGGCCCCTGCAAGATGATCGGCCCCGCTCTGGAAGAGCTGTCCGACGAGATGAACGGCAAGATCAAAATTGCCAAGGTCAATGTAGATGAAAACCCGAATTCCCCTGCCCAGATGGGTGTGCGCGGCATTCCGGCGCTCTTCATCTTCAAAGACGGCGAAGTGATTTCGAACCGGGCTGGCGCTGCCCCGAAAGCGGCGCTCGCGGACTGGATCAACAGCTCCATCTGAGTGGTCGCACAGCGAATTGAAACGGGGCGCCCAGTGTGGCGCCCTTTTTCTTGTGTGTGGTTGCGGGCGAGGGCGGCGGCGGCCATATAGGAAAAAAGGCAAAAAGGACGCTGGGCATATGGCTGACAACGATTTTCCCGGATGGCATGGCACAACGATTATCGGTGTTCGCAAGGGTGGCGAGGTGGTCATTGCCGGTGACGGGCAGGTAAGCCTTGGTCAAACGGTGATCAAGGGAACTGCACGCAAGGTGCGGCGGCTGTCACCCGGCGGATATGACGTGATCGCCGGTTTCGCCGGATCAACGGCCGACGCTTTCACATTGCTTGAACGGCTGGAGAAGAAACTGGAGGCGGCGCCCGGACAATTGGCGCGGGCCTCGGTCGAACTGGCAAAAGATTGGCGAACAGACAAATACCTGCAGAAGCTGGAGGCGATGCTGATTGTCTCTGACGGCAAAGACCTGTTCGTCATCACCGGCGCTGGTGACGTGCTGGAGCCTGAGCATGATGTGACCGCGATCGGCTCGGGCGGGAACTATGCGCTTGCCGCCGGGCGCGCGCTGATTGACGGCGACCTGAGTGCTGAAGAAATCGCCCGCCGCGCGATGGCGATTGCCGCCGATATCTGTGTCTACACCAATGGAAACCTGACGGTGGAAAGCCTGAAGAAATGACTGATCTGACGCCCCGTGAAATCGTATCCGAGCTGGACCGCTTTATTATCGGTCAGAAAGAGGCCAAGCGCGCCGTCGCAGTGGCTTTGCGCAATCGTTGGCGGCGCAAGCAGTTAGGCGATGATTTGCGCGACGAGGTGTATCCGAAAAACATCCTGATGATCGGGCCGACCGGCGTGGGCAAGACCGAGATTTCGCGGCGGCTGGCGAAGCTGGCAAAGGCACCTTTTATCAAGGTGGAAGCGACGAAGTTCACGGAAGTCGGTTACGTGGGGCGTGACGTAGAGCAGATCATCCGCGATCTGGTGGACGTGGCGATTTTAAACACCCGCGAGCAGATGCGCGACGAGGTGCGGGCCAATGCTCACAAGGCCGCCGAGGATCGCGTGATCGAGGCGCTGGCGGGAACCGATGCGCGAGAGGGCACGCGTGAAGCGTTCCGGCGGAAGCTGCGGAGCGGCGAACTGGACAGCACGGTGATTGAGCTGGAAGTGCAGGACCAGTCAAACCCTCTGGGCGGCTTTGAAATCCCCGGGCAGCCGGGTGGCGGCGGAATGCCCGGTATGATGAATTTGGGGGATATTTTCGGGAAAGCGTTTCAGCGCTCCGTTCGGAAAAAGATGACCGTGGCGGAGAGCTATGACGTACTTTTATCGGAAGAAGCGGACAAGCTTTTGGACGACGAGACAGTCACGAAAGCGGCGATAAATGCGGTGGAGCAAAACGGTATCGTTTTTCTGGACGAGATCGACAAAGTCTGCGCCCGAGCCGAGGCGCGTGGTGGCGATGTCAGCCGTGAGGGCGTCCAGCGTGACCTGCTACCGCTCATCGAAGGAACGACCGTTTCGACAAAGCACGGGGCGGTGAAAACGGATCATATCCTCTTTATCGCATCTGGTGCGTTTCACGTGGCGAAGCCTTCGGATCTGTTGCCGGAGCTGCAGGGGCGGTTGCCAATTCGCGTCGAGTTGCGCGATCTGACGGAGGGGGACTTCGTGCGCATCCTGACCGAGACCGACAACGCGCTGACTTTGCAATACAAGGCGCTGATGGGCACCGAAGATGTGACCGTAGAATTCACTGAGGACGGGATAGACGCCTTGGCGCGGATCGCAGCAGAGGTGAATTCGGCTGTGGAAAACATCGGTGCGCGGCGGCTCTACACCGTGATGGAGCGGGTATTTGAGGAGCTGTCCTATACCGCGCCAGACCGGGCGGGCGAGACCGTGACTGTCAACGATGCATTTGTCGAAGAACATCTGGGAGAATTGAGCCGCTCGACGGACGTGAGCCGCTACGTGCTCTAGAAAACGCTTTTCTTTTGAGCGGAACCGCGCGACAGATCAGGCATGCGACAGCTTGATTTCCTGCGCTTAAATGCGCCGTTCCTGTCTGCGGGATTCCTGCTGACATTCGGGTCCGCCTTTGGGCAGACCTTTTTATCTCGTTATTCGCAGGTGAGATCCGCGCCGAATTTGGGCTGACCCACGCGGCGTGGGGTGGAATCTATGCGCTGGGGACGACGGCATCAGCGATAGTGATGGTCTGGGCCGGCGGGCTGACCGATGTATTCCGGGTGCGGGTGATCGGAGCGGTGACGCTGCTACTGTTGATGGCGTCCTGCCTGTTTATGGCGTGGAACGTGAGCGCCGCGCTGCTGCCGGTGGTGATTTTTGCGCTGCGGTTCAGCGGGCAGGGAATGATGAGCCATATCGGAACCGTCGCAATGGCGCGGTGGTTTGTCGGGGCGCGCGGGAAGGCGCTGTCGGTTGCTTCACTTGGGTTTTCTCTGGCCGAGGCAAGCCTGCCGGTCATTTTTGTGGCCCTGATGGCGATATTCGACTGGCGTCTGCTATGGGTGGTCGCGGCAGGTGGTGCGCTGGTCCTGCTGCCGATCCTGCTCCGCCTTTTGCGGCTGGAACGCACGCCCAGCGCTGTTGCCGCGGAAACAGAGGCGTTCGGACTGGAGGGTCGTCATTGGCGGCGGAACGAGGTGCTTCGGCACCGGATGTTCTGGCTGTTAATTCCGGCGCTACTGGCGCCGCCTGCGTTTAATACCGCGTTCTTTTTCCAGCAGGTGCAATTCGCGGAGGTAAAGGACTGGGCGCATCTGGAGCTGGTGGCCTTTTTCCCGATTTACACGCTCAGCGCCGTCAGCGCGATGGTTGTATCCGGCCTTTTGATCGACCGGTTCGGAACCGCGCGAATTATGCCGGTGTATCAATTGCCCTTTGCGGTAGCGTTCATCATTTTCTCATTCGCCCAGACGCCGCTTCAGGCATTGCCTGCGTTTGTCTGTCTGGGGGTTTCGACAGGAGTTAATGCGACACTTCCTGCGGCGTTTTGGGCAGAGTTCTATGGCACGCGCTATATCGGTTCGATCAAGGCGATGGCATCGGCGATTATGGTGCTCGGCTCGGCAATCGGGCCGGGTGTGACTGGCTATCTCATTACGGCAGGGATTGGACTGGAGACGCAAATGCTGGGCATTTCACTGGTTTTTGTAATCGCGTCTGCACTTGTCGCCATAGGGATTGCCAGCGTAATGCGCTCAGGCACCGCGGCGGCGTAGATAGACATAATAGGCTCCGTGCCCGCCATGCCGCTGATGCGCAGGGGTAACCTGCAAGACCGCGTGGCGAAGAGGCGGCAGAGACAACCATTGTGGAACCTGATGTCGCAAAACGCCGAGGCGTGCCGGGATAGGGCCGGGAGCATCGCGATCTTTGCCTTTTCCGGTGATGACGAGCACCAGGCGGTGACCCCTGTCATGCGCACCCAGAACAAAGGAAATCAGCGCCGGATGCGCCTCTTCGATGGTCATACCATGCAGGTCGATCCGCGCGTCCGGCTTTAACTTCCCGCGGGTCATTTTACCAAAGGCGCGCGCATCCATGTGCAAAGGCGCATTTCGGACATGATCCGCAATAGGCCGCGCCAAATCGTGGTGACGGGCGGGGGGAGTGGCCTTTTCGCCAACGCGGAAACCGCGAATGGATTTCGCAGCGGAGATTTCCCTGTCATGGGCGTGTTCAGCCAGCTTTTTCGGTTTGGGCCTTTGATCCGGCTCTGAAAAAGGTGCGGGCGTGGGGCGTGAATCAAGAGGGATCGTGCGCTCGGCGACACGATCCCAGAGCTGCTGCTCATCGCTGGAAAGCTTGCGCCCGCGCCGGCTCATTGGACCACAGGGCCAGTGAATTCGAGCCGGCGCTGCATTGGGTTATTCGCCCGTTGCGACGAGAAGCCAGTTCGGGTCGTTAGTGCCCATGGTGCGGGAGAAGGTCCAGCTGTCGCGCTGGCGCTTGATTTCTGTCGCACTGCCTTCGACCACCTCGCCCTCTGCATTGCGCACGAGATAGGTGAACTCCCCTGTGAACCGAACGGTGATATCGGCCTCGCCACTGTCGGCATCAAATTCGGCGGCGGCAAGGGTCGTGTCGCTGACGCCGACGAAGGTCGCTTCGACTTTCAGACCCTGTTTCTCGCGCTCGTCGACCACTTCGGCGAAGGCTTCATATACCTCTGGAGAGAGATAGGGGACCACATCGTCGAGTTCGCCATTTTCAAAGGCCATGAGGATCATCTCATATGCGCCGCGTGCACCGCCGAGAAACTCACCGACATTGAAGCTGTCATCCGCACGCTTCATTGCAGCGAGTGCGTCTGCCATTTCGCTGCCCTCTTCGGCGTGATCGGTAATGTCATGATCCGGTCCACCCTCGATCACTTCGAACGCATCGCGGCGCTCGTCGCTTTCGGTTTTGGCGACGGGGGGACGCTCGAAACCTTCACGGGTGCCGAGAACGCTTTTCAAACGCAGGATCAGAAAAATGGCGATCCCTGCAAGAACAAGCAACTGGATGATCGGAGAATTCATCAATACCTCATCAATACGGAATGCGGCGTAGAATTCCGCCCACTCGCCACTTATGTAGGATACGGGTGGGGTCAAGTCCACCGGAGGACGGACTAACAGAGGTGTTATTATGTGGCTGTTTATGATCTTTGTCGGCATTCCGATGATCGAGATCGGCCTGTTTATTCAGGTGGGTGGCGTGATCGGTATGTGGCCGACACTTCTGATCGTCGTGGCAACGGCCGCATTGGGCGCGTGGTTGTTGCGTCAACAAGGCACCCGCGAAATGGCCAATATCCGCCGGAGCTTTGACGAGATGCGCAATCCGGCAGAGCCGCTGGCCCATGGCGCGATGATCCTTGTGGCAGGGACGCTGCTGGTCACGCCGGGGTTTTTTACCGACGCCGTCGGATTTTCACTGCTGTTGCCGCCGGTACGACGCGCGGTCTTTAACTGGATAAAAGCGCGCACGACTGTCGCGGCTTTTGAGGCGGAGCGGCAGCGTCACGCGCATTACCCGAGCGAGAATGACGGTGTTGTTACTGACATTGATTACGAAGATGTAACGCCCGACAATGATCCGGGCGCACCGGATTCAAACGGAAACTCTGGCTGGACGCGGCATTGACACAAGCTGGGATTGTCGGCGCTGCATCGCACTGCTAGACAGTCGCGGACTTTTTTAATCGGAGAGAAGAAATGGCAGATACGCCGGAAAACAAGGCGGAAGGCGCAGCGCCGGAGCAAGCGCAGCAGCCACAGGTAAAAATGAAGGTTCTGGCGCAGTATATTCGCGACCTGTCTTTTGAGAACATCCTTGTCCAGAAAGGCGCGCAAGGCGACGTGCAGCCCGAGGTCAAGGTCGGGGTGAACCTCGATGCGCGGAAGCGGAACGCAGAAAACCAATACGAGGTCATCACGAAACTGAACGTGACTGCGACGTCGAAATCCGACCAGACAACGCTTTTCGTGATTGAGCTGGAATATGCTGGTATTTTCCACGTTGAGGGACTGCCGAACGAACAGCTGCACCCCTATCTGATGATCGAATGCCCGCGCATAACCTTCCCATTTGTGCGCCGTCTGGTCAGCGATATCAGCCGTGATGGCGGCTTCCCGCCTGTGAATCTGGAAATGATTGATTTTGTTGCACTTTATCGCAACGAGATTGCGCGTCGCGTACAGGAACAAAAAGAAGGTCAGCCAACCAACTAAGGCTTTTGGCCTCAGGAACCGGTTTTCCAAAGAGCGCCGTCGCCCAATGCCTGAACAAAGGCTGCATGGGCGGCGGCTTCTTTTTCGGTAAGGCGGGATGGGAGCGGGGTCTGGCGTGGGGTCGGACGCCAGTTGCTATCGCTGGAGCCGCCTTGTGAAGAAGACGCTGAATTTTGCGCAAGCGCGAAATCCGGCTGCCGACCACCGATAAGCTCAAGGTAAACGTCGGCCAGAATTTCACTGTCGAGAAGTGCCCCGTGCAATGTCCGCGAGGAATTGTCGATCCCAAACCGACGGCAGAGCGCATCAAGGGATGCGGGCGAGCCGGGGAATTTGCGACGCGCGATGGCAAGGGTATCCAGCGCGCGGTCATTCGGGATGAGGGGCCGTTTCGCCCAGCCCAATTCCGCGTTCAGGAACTTCATATCGAAACTTGCGTTATGAATGACCAGCTTGGCATCCCCGATGAATGCAAGAAACCCATCGGCGATATCTGCGAAAAGCGGTTTATCCGAGAGAAATTCGTCGCCGAGACCGTGGACCTTAAACGCCTCTTCGGGCATCGCGCGCTGTGGGTTGATGTACTGGTGATATGTCTTGCCCGTGGGAACGTGTCCGATCAGCTCCACCGCGCCGATTTCAACGATCCGGTCACCTTCTCCCGGTTCGAATCCGGTGGTTTCGGTATCCAGGACGATCTCACGCATCGGGGGTCTCTTTTCTTAACTGGTCGAGTATTTGTGTCACGCTCTGGCGAGCGGTGTCCAGATCGGTGGTTGGGATAACGAAATCTGCCCGCGACCGCTTTTCGGCGTCTGGGATCTGGCGCGAGAGGATCATTTGAAACCGATCCTCTGTCATACCCTCCCGTGCAAGAACACGGCTGCGCTGAATTTCTGGCGGTGCGGAGACAACCACGACGGCATCAAGCCATTTTTCAGCGCCCGTTTCAAAAAGCAGCGGAATATCAAAGAGGAGTATTGGCGCATCTGCATGGGCGCTAATAAACTCTGCGCGATTTTGTGCGACGAGCGGATGAACGATGGCTTCGAGCTTTTGGAAAAGATCAGGATCTTTCGCCAGCGCCTGCTTTAACAAGTCTCGGTCGATGGCGCCTTCTTTGTGCGCATCCGGGACAAGCTCCGCCACTGGAGCAACGGCTGAACCGCCTTTCGCATAAAGCGTGTGGACAGCGCGATCAGCGTCCCAGATCGGAATACCCTGATCAGCGAACATTTTTGCGGTCGTGGATTTCCCCATACCGATCGATCCGGTGAGGCCGATCAGACTGCTCATGCAAGAACAGCCTTGCGCAGCGCATCATTCACCTCGGGACGGACTCCAAACCAACGTTCGAAGCCCGGAACGCCCTGATGAAGCAACATCCCCAAGCCATCAACCGTGGTGCAGCCCATTTCGGATGCGGTATCGAGAAGGGGCGTGCGAAGCGGCGTGTAGACAAGATCGGTAACAACCGCGTCAGGGCGGAGACCGTCTAGGGGAACACGAAATTCTGCAGCGCCCTTCATTCCGAGCGATGTGGTGTTAACCACGGTTGCTGCCTCTTCCAACATATTGCCGGCCTGCACCCACTCAACGACGCGTACACGGGATCCGAATTCCTGCCTGAGCGTTTCGGCCTTGGCCCTTGTGCGGTTTGACAGAAGGATTTCGGGTGCACCGGCATCGAGCAAAGCCACGATAATGGCCCGTGCTGCGCCGCCTGCGCCGAATACAGCGGCAGGACCGGCATTGGCACGCCAGCCGGAAGCGTTCTGGCGAAGGTTTTCAATAAACCCGTAGCCATCTGTATTATCAGCGTAAATTTTGCCATCGGGCAGAAATGTCAGGGTGTTCGCAGCACCGATCAGTGTGGCGCGGTCAGTGACCTGATCTGCGATATGAAGGGCGTGAACCTTATGCGGTATGGTGACATTGACCCCGACAAAACCCATTTTTGGCAGGGTTTTCAATACTGTTTCGAGATTATCGCCCTCTACCGGCAAAGCCACGTAATCACCTACAAGATCGTAGGTTTTGAGCCAGTGACGGTGAAGTTTGGGCGAGCGGGAATGGGCGATCGGATTTCCAAGCACGCCTGCCAAGGGATAGGGGTGGTCAGTCATGATGGCAAATACCCTGTCAGTTTGAGGTGGCTGATGACTTCCAGCAAGGGAAGCCCCAAAACCGTGAAATAGTCACCCTCGACGCGATTGAAAAGCTGAACGCCCTCTTCTTCGAGTTTGTAACCTCCTACAGAGTCGGAAATTGCAGGCCAGTTGCGATGAAGATAGTTCTCAAGAAACTCATCGCTAAATCTGTGCATCGTCAATCGAACCATACCGACGTGCCGCCAGACCGGTTTCGCCTCGTGATAAATCACGGCCGCCGAAAGCAGACGGTGCGTCTGACCACGTAGGCGCAGAAGCTGAGAGCGGGCATCCTCAAGTGTCGTTGGTTTTGAGAGAATGTCATTGCGGTGTTCGAGAACCTGATCGCAGCCGATGACCCGAGATTGGGGATGTTTTTCCGATATTTTGCGCGCCTTCATTTCCGCAAGCGTATCCGCAATATCCCGGGGCGTGGCGTCTTCGGCGAGGAGGGCGGATTTGATGGCATCTTCATCGATCCGCGCTTGCATCGAGGCAATGGTGATGCCGGCGTTCTGAAAGAGCTGGGCGCGGATGGTGGAGCCAGAGGCAAGGATTAGGGGATCAGCCATGTGGATAAACCTGAGAACAACAGTGAGGGGGACTCACGGGAGAAAAGGCGGGATAACGGGTTTCGGCATCAGACTGTGGGGAAGTTCATCATTCATGCCCATAAGCTAGTCGCCTTATCCTCTCTGGAAAAGGATAACCTGATTGTTGTGGACGACTCATCTGATGACAGTGTGTCAATCAGAACAAAAATTGAACAGCTAACTAAGTTATAATTTATAGATTATTGAAATTACGAGATAAATTTCATTTTCTCGTTTAACATGGCCTGTGAATTCTGGGGCCCGCCTCCGGATAATCCTGTGGAAAACACGATAATCCCGAGATATTCACAGCACATCAAAACCTACTTCCTTTCTATATCTTTTTATTTATTTTTATTGCTTCGAAACAGGAGCTGTTCATGTCCGACTTTCTCTGGGCTGCCTATCCTTGGATCAAGGTGCTGCACATTGTCTCTGTGATCTCTTGGATGGCGGGGATGTTCTACTTGCCGAGGCTGTTTGTGTATCACGCAGAGCGGGCGGCACCTGGTTCCGAGTTGGATCAGACTTTCCAGATCATGGAAGAAAAATTGCTGCGGGTGATCATGACGCCTGCGATGATTTCATCGTGGCTGTTCGGATTGATCCTGATTGGTATGGGTATGTTTGATTGGGGCAGCGCATGGTCCTGGATCAAACTGGTCTGCGTGATCGGGATGAGTGGGATGCATGGGTGGCTGTCTGCGAGGCGCAAAGAATTTGCGCAAGGTCAAAACACCCGTAACGGGCGAACCTATCGGATCGCGAATGAGGTGCCGACGCTGCTCATGCTGGTGATCGTCGTTATGGTGATCGTCCGCCCGTTTTAGCGGGATTGATTGACTCACGTATTAAAAGCAGCGTAGGGACAGTGTGCTCACCGTCCGGTGGGATGTATTCCGATTGAAATTATGATGTGCGGGCCGTCATTGCGGCCGCAAAAGGATGTGCAAATGGCTGATGACCGTTTGAATCTGGCTGACCTGAAAGCCCAGAGCCCGAAAGACCTTCTGTCAATGGCGGAGGAGCTGGATATCGAGAACGCCTCGACGATGCGTAAGGGCGATATGATGTTCTCGATCCTCAAGGAGCGTGCTGATGAGGGTTGGGTCATCGGTGGCGACGGTGTTCTGGAGGTTTTGCAGGACGGGTTTGGATTTCTGAGATCGCCAGAGGCCAACTACCTGCCGGGCCCAGATGATATTTATGTCAGCCCGGATATGATCCGGCAGTATTCGCTGCGCACGGGTGACACCGTGGAAGGCGTGATTCAGGAGCCGAGTGAGAATGAACGCTATTTCGCTCTGACAAAGGTAGAGCAGATCAATTTTGAGGATCCTGAACGCGCGAAGCATAAGGTCAATTTTGACAACCTGACGCCGCTTTACCCAGATGAGCGGCTCAAAATGGAGATTGAAGAGGACCCGACGATCAAGGATCGTTCAGCGCGGATCATTGATCTTGTTGCGCCAATAGGGAAGGGGCAACGTTCGTTGATCGTTGCGCCGCCGCGGACGGGTAAGACGGTATTACTACAGAACATCGCGCATTCGATCGAACGGAACCACCCGGAGTGTTATCTGATCGTTCTGTTGATTGATGAACGACCAGAGGAAGTGACCGACATGCAGCGCTCGGTGAAGGGTGAGGTGGTATCCTCGACCTTTGACGAACCGGCTTCGCGGCATGTGGCGGTTTCGGAAATGGTGATCGAGAAGGCGAAACGGCTTGTCGAGCACAAGCGAGATGTTGTGATCCTGTTAGATTCGATTACGCGTCTTGGACGAGCGTTCAACACGACTGTCCCGTCCTCTGGTAAAGTTCTGACCGGTGGTGTGGATGCGAATGCTCTGCAAAGACCGAAGCGGTTCTTTGGCGCGGCGCGGAATATCGAAGAGGGCGGTTCGCTGACGATTATCGCGACAGCGCTTATTGATACGGGCAGCCGTATGGACGAGGTGATCTTTGAAGAATTCAAAGGCACGGGTAACTCTGAAATTGTGCTGGATCGTAAGGTTGCGGACAAGCGGGTCTTCCCGGCGATCGATGTTCTGAAATCCGGGACACGGAAAGAAGACCTGCTTATTGATAAGGGTGATCTGCAGAAGACCTTTGTGCTGCGGCGCATTCTCAATCCGATGGGCACGACAGATGCGATCGAGTTCCTGATTTCAAAGTTGAAGCAGACCAAGACGAATTCTGATTTCTTCGACTCAATGAATACTTAACCCAATAAAAACAAAGGGTTAGTTCTATGGAGACGATCTTTGCGTTGGCGACGGCGCAGGGAAAAGCTGGTGTTGCCGTTGTGCGGATCTCCGGTGCAGACGCGCGTTCTGTAGCGGAGGAGATGTGTGGGCCGTTGCCGGAGCATGGACGCTCTGTGCGGCGGGTAAATGCTGCGAACGGCGATGTTCTGGATGAAGCGCTTGTTCTGACGTTTGCTTCCGGGCGGAGTTTTACAGGAGAAAGCGTTGTCGAGCTGCATTTGCATGGTAGCACGGCGATTATTGCGGCCGTTCTTGCCGAACTGGGTGCAAGAAATGAACTACGGATGGCTGAGGCAGGCGAGTTTACGCGCCGTGCCTTGGAAAACGGTCGGCTAGATTTGGCGCAGGTTGAAGGACTGGCTGACCTGATCGATGCGGAGACGGAAGCGCAGAGGCGGCAGGCGCAGAGGGTTTTTTCCGGTGCGCTTGGTGAGAAGTCTGAGGGGTGGCGGGCGTCGCTTTTGCGGGCGGCGGCTCTGATCGAGGCGACTATTGATTTTGCGGATGAGGAAGTTCCAGTCGATGTTTCGCCGGAGGTGGTAGAGCTTTTAAGTGCGACGATGGCTGAGATGCGTGTCGAGGCCGAAGGTGTGGGCGTTGCCGAGCGAATTCGGAGCGGTTTTGAAGTCGCGATCGTAGGGCCGCCGAATGCGGGAAAGTCGACGCTTTTAAACCGGCTAGCTGGCCGCGACGCTGCGATTACATCCGAAATTGCAGGAACGACGCGGGATGTGATCGAGGTTCGGCTTGATCTTCAGGGTCTTCCAGTCACCTTCCTTGATACAGCTGGAGTCAGGGAGTCAGAAGATACGATTGAGCGGATCGGAATAGCGCGCGCTATTGAGCGAGCGGAACAGGCTGATCTGCGGATTCATTTGCTTTTACCTGGGGGCGGTCCGATTGTTGGGGTGCAGGACGGTGATGTGGTCGCCCATAGCAAGGTGGATTTCGTTGCGGGCGACGGGTTTGGTATCTCGGCCGTGACGGGTCAGGGTATTGACGCGTTGATCGGTATGGTTGGCAGTGAGTTGCGTAAGAGAACTGCGCATGTGGGCATTGCGATGCGGGAGCGGCATAGAATAGCCTTGTTGCGTGCGCTTGATCATTTGAGGGAAGCTCGGGTGCTGCTGGAGAGCGGTGCCGGAGATGATATCGTCGCGGAAGAGATCCGATCTGCTTGTAGGGCGGTAGATCAAATTGTGGGTCGTGTGGATGTCGAGCAAATTCTGGGAGAGATTTTTTCCAGTTTTTGCATCGGGAAATGAGGATGTTTCACGTGAAACAAAATGATTTCGATGTGATTGTGATAGGTGGGGGCCATGCAGGAACCGAGGCAGCCGCTGCGTCTGCTCGCATGGGAGCAAAAACCGCGCTTGTAACGCTGAAGCGTGACGGCATTGGTGTGATGTCCTGCAATCCCGCAATTGGCGGGCTGGGCAAGGGGCATTTGGTCCGCGAGATTGACGCTTTGGATGGTGTTATGGCGCGCGCTGCCGATGCGGCGGGTATCCAATTCAGGCTTCTGAACCGCAAGAAGGGGCCTGCCGTTCAAGGGCCGCGGGCTCAGGCTGATCGCGCTCTTTATCGAGAGTCGGTCCAGCGGATGCTGGATGTGCAGGATGGGCTAACGATTATTGAAGGCGAAGCGGTCGACCTTAAAATGGAGAAAGATGGCAGTGTAGCCGGAGTGGTCATGGCGGACGGTGCCGAGATTGGTGCTACGGCTGTGGTTTTGACGACCGGAACATTTCTAAGGGGCGTGATCCATATCGGTGATGTTTCCTATTCCGGCGGAAGGATGGGAGATAAGCCATCGATAAAAATGGCGGAACGGCTGGACGAGTTTGGTCTTCCGCTCGGTCGCTTGAAGACGGGGACACCGCCTAGGCTGGACGGCCGGACCATTGATTGGGAAAGGCTGGAGAGTCAGCCAGGGGACGATGAACCAACACTGTTTTCATTTCTTTCCCGAGAGCCGCATGCGCGGCAGATCTCGTGCGGGATTACCCACACAAATGAAAAGACACATGACATAATCCGCTCAAATCTGGATCGGTCTGCCATGTACGGGGGGCGTATTGAGGGTGTTGGACCGCGGTACTGTCCGTCTATCGAAGACAAAGTCGTGCGGTTTGCGGAAAAAGACTCGCATCAGATTTTCCTAGAGCCCGAGGGTCTGGATGATCACACGGTCTACCCAAACGGCATTTCCACGTCGCTGCCTGAAGACGTACAGCATGACTACGTGCATTCGATACGCGGCTTGGAAAACACCGCCATTTTGCAGCCGGGCTACGCGATTGAGTATGATTACGTTGATCCGCGTTCATTAAAGCCGACGCTGGAAATTCGACATGTTCAGGGGCTTTATCTAGCGGGTCAGATCAATGGAACCACAGGATACGAGGAGGCCGGCGCGCAAGGTCTGATTGCGGGGCTTAATGCAGCGCGTCGGGCGCATGGGGGTGATGAGATTACTTTTAGTCGTCGGGAGTCCTATATCGGTGTGATGATTGATGACCTTGTCACGCGCGGCGTTGCCGAGCCATACCGCATGTTTACATCGCGGGCGGAATTCCGTTTGGCTCTGCGTGCAGATAATGCGGATCAAAGGCTGACGGAGATGGGTCGAGAGGCCGGCTGCGTCGGTGATGATCGCTGGGAGCAGTACTCTCGAAAAATGGACGAAATCACTGCTGCACGGGAGTTGTTGGCGGAAGTGAGCCTTTCGGCTCGCAGTATTGCCGCGACGGGATCGAACCTGAATGCAGATGGACCATCGAAATCGGCGCTTGAGGCGCTTTCTTTGAATGACTTTGAGCGTCAAAATCTACTGGAACTCGTGCCGCACGCAGCGGATATCGGGGATGAGACGCTGACACAAATCAAGAGAGACGCTCTCTATGCACATTACATTGCACGCCAGCAGCGTGACGTGGAAACTCTTGAGAGGGATGAGGCGATCCGAATTCCCGACGATGTGGATTATTCAACAATTACAGGGCTTTCAAAAGAACTTCAGTTGAAACTTGGCGCATCCAGGCCCGCCAACATTGCCCAAGCCGGGCGTATTGACGGAATGACCCCAGCGGCCATTATGTTGATTCTTTCGCGCGTGAAGAAGATAGAAGGCGCAAAATCCGCATGATCCGATCTTTGGATTTACCCGGAGGCACGAATGTTTCACGTGAAACATTAGAGCGTCTTGAGGCATTTGCTGCTCTGGTCGAGAAATGGACGCCGAAAATCAATTTAATCGCAAAGTCAACGATCGATGACATCTGGGATCGCCATATACGGGATTCAGCACAGATCTTTCAGTTGGCACCCCAGAATTTCGATCATTGGGCAGATTTCGGGAGTGGCGGTGGGTTTCCGGCGATTGTGGTTGCCGCCCTCTCTCTGGAGACGAAGCCGGACGCGCAGTTCACCCTGATCGAGAGCGATCAGCGAAAAAGCGTCTTTCTCCGCACCGCTATTCGAGAGCTCGGATTGAATGCGACAGTACATGCAAAACGGATCGACGCCGTTCCAAACCTGTCCGCAGACGTGATCTCTGCGCGCGCACTGGCACCGCTCGCCCAGCTTATCGAGTTCTCTCACCCGCATCTGCGGGAAGGAGGGGTCTGTCTCTTTCCGAAAGGACAGAGCGCTGACGGTGAAATTCGCGATGCCGAACGGTATTGGCGCTTTGAAATCACCAAGACACCAAGTATCACCGAGAAAACCGCGCAAATACTTTCAATAAACGGATTGAAACGTGCCTGACCTGAGCCGCCACAACCCCCCTCGAATTGTCGCCATCGCGAACCAGAAAGGCGGTGTCGGCAAGACCACAACGGCGGTAAACTTGGCTGCCGCTCTCGCGGAGGCGGGGAAAAAGGTGCTCTTGGTCGATCTTGATCCGCAGGGAAATGCTTCAACTGGCCTTGGTATCGAACCAAAGGCACGTGGGGCGACCACCTACGATCTCATCTTGGGCGACAAGCAAATTTATGAGATCCTCCACGAGACATCGAGCCCGAACCTTCTGGTGGTTCCGGCAACGACGGATCTAAGCTCCGCCGACATCGAACTTATTGATAATGCAAAGCGAATCTTCCTCCTTCGCGACGCGCTTCGGCAGGCGGCAATGGATGCGTTCGGCCTGGATGTCATCCTGATAGATTGCCCGCCTTCGCTCAATATTCTGACGGTCAATGCTATGGTCGCCGCAGATGCGGTACTGGTGCCGCTCCAGGCGGAGTTCTATGCGCTGGAGGGGCTGTCGCAGCTAATGTTGACGTTGCGCGAGGTTAGGCAGTCTGCAAATCCTGATCTGAGGATCGCAGGCGTCGTTCTGACGATGTATGATGTCCGAAATAACTTGAGCCAGCAGGTCGAAGCGGATGCGCGGGATAACCTAGGAAAGCTCGTTTATGAGACCCGTATTCCGCGCAATGTCAGGCTAAGTGAAGCGCCGTCTTATGCTATGTCGATCCTCGAATACGACAGTGCATCCAAAGGCAGCCAAGCCTATCGCGAATTGGCAAAAGAGTTTATCCAAAACGAGCTTCGATAGGAGGCAGAAATGGCTGAGAAAACAAATAAAAACAGAGGCTTAGGGCGTGGGCTGTCTGCTCTTTTGGCTGATTTGCCCGAGGAGAACAAATCCCCCGACTCGCCGCAGGCCGAACAGACATTGCCCATTCACCGGATCGTCCCCAACCCCGATCAGCCACGACGCCAATTTGATGAGGCGTTATTGGATGACCTTGCTGCGTCAATCAAAGAGAAAGGCGTGATCCAGCCTTTGATTGTGCGACCCAATAGTGCCGGTGATTACGAGATTGTTGCGGGCGAACGCCGTTGGCGAGCGGCGCAGCGTGCTCAATTGCATGAGGTTCCTGTAATCGTACGGGATTTAAGCGATCTTGAGGTTCTGGAGATCGCCATTATCGAAAACATTCAGAGGGACGATCTGAATGCCATTGATGAGGCTGCGGGTTATCGGCAATTGATGGATCGTTTTGGCCATACGCAGGAAAAAATATCCGCGGCGCTTGGAAAGAGCCGTAGCCATATTGCGAACTTGCTGCGCCTCCTGAGCCTGCCGCCGACGGTGCAGGAGATGGTTACGTCTGGCAAGCTGACTGCTGGGCACGCACGCGCACTCGTCGGGCAAGAAGATGCGCTGGCGTTCGCGCAGGCTATTATCAAAAAAGGACTGTCTGTTCGGGCGACGGAACAGATGGTTAAAAAGGGTCTAGGGACCGGAAAAACCACCGCGACCAAACCAAGCCCTACAGGTCGCCGGAAGGATGCGGATACTGTGGCGCTTGAGCAGGAGCTATCTGCTGCGCTGGGAATGAAAACCGAGATTGATCATAGCCCCAACAAGGAAAACGGACGGCTGATTATCAACTACCGGTCGTTTGACCAGCTTGATGATCTGATGCGGGTGCTGTCCGGGGGCTAGGCGCCGAGGATTTTACGAAGGATCGTGTTGAGCAATGGTCGGCCCTCGTCAGATACGGTGAGTGTTTCCGCTGCTAGCACGAGCAGCCCATCTTCTACCAACTCATTGATATTGTTTATTATTTCCTCATTTGCCAGCGGAAGGTAGCGCGCTACCGGAACCCCCTCTCGTAGCCGAAGACCCATGAGAAGCATTTCAGCGAGAATATCATCTTGCGACAAGTGCTGAACAGGATGTTCCGGCCGACGATGCTCCGATACTGCTGCGAGCCACTTGCCAGGCTCGCGGAACGCCTCCGTTGCCTGTCGCGTCGGACCGAAGGATAACCGACCATGTGCGCCGGGACCGATGCCGAGGTAGTCGCCGTAGCGCCAGTAAATAAGGTTGTGACGGGATTCTTCGCCACTTCGTGCATGATTTGAGGTTTCATAGGCATGAAAACCGTAGCTTTCTGTGATCCTCTGGGTCGCCTCGAACATATCTGCAGCAAGGTCATCATTCGGGAGCCCGCGTAATTTTCCAGCCGAGTAGCGGTCTCCAAAGGCCGTGCCTTCCTCAATTGTCAGCTGGTAGAGCGACAGGTGATCAACGGCGAGATCAAGTGCGCGGCGAAGCTCGGATCCCCAGTCCGCCAAAGTTTGGTTTTGTCGGGCATAGATCAGATCGAAGCTTACTCGCGAAAAAGTCGCGCGGGCGATTTTAAATGCTGAAAACGCTTCCTCCACACTGTGTAGTCGGCCAAGAAGTCGCAAGTCATCGTTGTTTAGAGCCTGAATCCCCATAGACAAACGGTTGACGCCGGCCTCTCGGTAGGCACCGAAACGCGCAGCGTCTACGGAGGTAGGATTGGCCTCTAGCGTAATCTCGATGTCATTCGACACAGGCCAGGAGCGGCGCACCTCGTCGAGGATGGCTTGGACGGTTTCGCCATCCATCAGGCTGGGTGTTCCGCCTCCGAAAAACACGGTCGACAGCACGCGCCCCTCTGTCAGTTCGGCCGCTCGGGCGATCTCACGAATGTAGGCGTCGCGCCAGCGGGATTGATCAATCCGCGCGCTGACGTGGCTATTGAAATCACAATACGGGCATTTGGCGGCGCAAAACGGCCAATGGATATAAAGGCCGAACCCGCTCTGCTGCCAATTCTCAGGCAAAACAGCCCGCGACAAGCTTCCGAAACGCGTCGGCACGGTGGCTGATTTTGTTTTTTTCCCAGCGATCCATCTCGCCAAAGGTTACGTCATAGCCGTCGGGCTGAAAAATAGGATCGTACCCGTGCCCCTGATCACCTCGCATCGGCCATACGATCTGCCCGGGCATGATGCCTTCGAAAACTTCGTCATGACCATCCGGCCACGCCAGAACCAGCGTGCAGCAAAACCGGGCCGAATACGGGGGGTTACCGGCCTTTTCCGCGATTTTTGTCCATGTCCGCTCCATCGCCATTACGAAATCGCGGCCATTCGGCGTTTCCGCCCAATCGGCAGTGTAGACGCCGGGTGCGCCGTCGAGGATGTCGATGGAAATGCCGCTGTCATCAGCCAGTGCTGGCAGGCCCGTCGCCCGAGCTGCCGCATGTGCTTTGATGCGGGCATTGCCGATAAAGTTGTCTTCGGTTTCCTCCGGTTCGGGTAGGCCGTGATCTGAATTCGAGGTCAGCTTTACGCCGAATGGCTCCAATAACGCGGCAATCTCTTCAAGTTTGCCACGGTTATGGGTGGCAACGACCAGATCATGACCTTCGAAGCGACGTGTCATCGGGTCGCTGCCAGTTGTGCAGCTGCCAGTTCCGCACTGCCTTTTTCTGCCAGGGTCAACAGCTCGTCCATCTGCTCACGGCTAAAGGTTGCGCCCTCGGCAGACATCTGAACTTCGATCAATCGGTTTCCGGTCATAACGAAATTGCCGTCAACGCCTGCTTCGCTGTCTTCGGGGTAATCGAGGTCGAGCACAGGCTGGCCCGCGTAAATCCCGCAACTGATCGCGGAAACCGGATCGGAGAGTGGATCGGAGATCACATCACCGGATTTCATCAGCGCATTGATCGCAAGTCGCAGCGCAACCCATCCGCCTGTAATCGAAGCGCAACGCGTTCCCCCGTCTGCCTGAATAACATCGCAATCTACAGTGATTTGACGCTCGCCCAGAGCAACGCGATCAACACCGGCACGAAGGCTGCGACCGATCAGGCGCTGGATCTCTTGGGTTCTGCCGGACTGTCCGTTTTTCGCCTCGCGCCGCATCCGCGTGTGGGTGGCGCGGGGGAGCATCCCGTATTCGGCAGTGACCCAGCCAAGCCCGGAGTTTTTCATGAACGGCGGCACGCGCTCATCAACGCTGGCCGTGCAGAGCACATGGGTATCGCCGCATTTGATGAGGCAGGATCCTTCTGCATGGCGGGTGACGCCGGTCTCAATTGAAATCGGGCGCATTTCGTTTATCTGTCTACCGGACGGGCGCATTGGGGACTCCTGCTAATTTCGCGTCACGGATACGCGGAGAGCGCCGGAATTCCAACCCTGATTGACCTGAATTGCCCGTCAGATTTAATGGCGACGCTGCGCGTGCCGCATCGAGTGTAATTGCTGGACCTGAACTGATGACAGTAAAGCCGCCACTGATCGAAGAAATGAACGACCGTTCGAGAGAGGTTTTTCGACGGGTTGTTGAGGGGTATCTGGAAACAGGCGCCCCCGTTGGCTCGCGCACCTTGTCGAAAACCATGTCTGAAAAGGTCAGCGCCGCGACGATCCGCAATGTTATGCAGGACCTTGAGTATCTAGGCTTGTTAGGAAGCCCTCATATTAGCGCGGGGCGTATACCGACGCAGTCGGGTCTTCGCATGTTCGTTGACGGACTTCTGGAGGTCGCCGACTTGCAGGGCGAAGATCGTGAGAAGCTGGATCAGACGCTCGGCGGCAATCAGCAGGATATACCGCAGCTATTGGATCGGGTGGGCTCTGCGCTTTCGGGTGTGACCCATGGGGCGAGCCTTGTGCTTGCGCCAAAGCATGAAGCGGCGATCAAACATATTGAGTTCGTATCCCTTGCCGCGGATCGGGCGCTGGTTGTTCTGGTCTTTGCCGATGGGCACGTGGAGAACCGGCTCTTTACGCCGCCGCCGGGCCAGACGCCCTCATCCATGCGAGAGGCCGCGAACTTTATCAACGCTTTGGCCGAAGGACGGACGATCTCCGAGCTGGGCCGCGTGATGAAGGATGAAATCAGTCGGCGGCGTCAAGAGATCGACCGGCTTGCGCGGGAAATGGTCGAGAGCGGATTGGCCGTCTGGGAGAACAAGGGCGAATCAACCGAGAGGTTGATCGTTCGCGGGCGGGGGAATTTGCTGGGTGACAGCGAGAGCGAAGAGGATCTGGAGCGGATCCGGCAGCTCTTCGATGACCTGGAGCGCAAGCGGGATATTGCCGAATTCCTCGATCTGGCGGATCGAGGCGACGGTGTGCGCATTTTTATTGGCTCTGAGAACAAACTTTTTTCACTTTCGGGTTCCTCTTTGGTGGTTTCTCCATATATGAACGCCGACCGTAAGATCGTGGGCGCTGTGGGCGTGATCGGGCCGACGCGCCTGAATTACGGACGGATCGTGCCGATCGTGGATTATACAGCGCAATTGGTCGGGCGGCTCTTGGCCGACCGGACGTGAAGGAATTGAATATGGCCGAGCAGAACGCCGAACCGAAGTCACTCGACGAGCTAGAATCTGAAGCTGATGAGCTCGAATTGGGCGCGGACGCCGATGAGGGGGCTTCCGAGCTGGACGCCTTGCGCGCGGAACGAGACGACCTGAAAGACAAGTTCATGCGTGCCCTTGCGGACGCGGAGAACGCTCGCAAGCGGGGAGAGCGGGACCGGCGCGAGGCTGAGAACTATGGCGGATCGCGTCTCGCGCGGGACTTGCTGCCCGTATACGACAACCTTCAGCGCGCTTTGCAGGCCATTCCTGACGAAAACCGTGAAGCGAACGCACCGCTCATCGAGGGCGTCGAGCTCACCATGCGCGAACTGCTGAATGTTTTCAAAAAGCATGGCATCGAGCAGGTAAAGCCAGATGTGGGCGAGAAATTCGACCCGCAGCGTCACGAAGCTATGTTTGAGGCCCCTGTGCCGAATACCAAGGCTGGCGACATCATTCAGGTGATGAATGAGGGCTTCATGCTTCATGACCGGCTTTTGAGACCGGCTCAGGTGGGCGTGTCGTCGACACCAGCCAGTTAAAGCAGGTCTTTAAGCTCGTAGATCAAATCCAGCGCTTCTCGAGGTGAAAGGGTGTCCGGAAGGACATCCTTTAGCCTTTCCTCGACATCAGACGATTTGGAGGGGGCGGCTGGAACTGGCGGCGTCGCAGCAAAGAGCGGCAGATCGTCGATCAGGGCTTTTCGCGCCGTACCGCCTTCCCTCTCGCCTTTTTCAAGCGCATCGAGGACGATCCGAGCGCGATCGACAACAGATTGCGGCAGGCCCGCCAGCCTTGCGACCTGCACGCCGTAACTGCGGTCCGCTGTGCCTTTCCGAACCTCGTGCAGGAAGATAACGTCGCCTTCCCACTCCTTGACCGCGACTGTTGCGTTGTCGACGCCGTCGAGCTTGTCCGCAAGCCCCGACATTTCGTGATAATGGGTGGCAAAGAGCGCGCGGCATCTGTTGATTTCGTGGAGGTGTTCAAGCGTGGCCCATGCGATTGAAAGGCCGTCATAGGTGGCCGTGCCGCGACCGATTTCGTCGAGTATGACGAGCGCGCGGTCATCAGCCTGATTTAGAATCGCGGCGGTCTCGACCATTTCGACCATGAATGTCGAGCGTCCGCGGGCAAGATCGTCAGAGGCGCCGACGCGGCTGAAGACTTGCGATACGATCCCGATATGAGCCTCTTTTGCCGGAAGGTAGGCGCCGATTTGAGCAAGGATGGCGAAGAGGGCGTTTTGCCGGAGGAACGTTGACTTACCGGCCATGTTGGGGCCGGTAAGCAGCCAGATAGGATGATCCGTAAGACTGCAATCATTGGCGATAAAGGGCTTGTTTTCCCTTCTTAGAGCCTGTTCGACAACCGGATGACGCCCGCCGACGACATGGAAATCGCGACTGTCATCGAGGGTTGGTCTGCACCAGTCGTTTTGATGGGCAAGTGTGGCAAGAGCGGCTGCAAGATCAATTTCCGCAAGCGCACGGGCGACGGCGGAGATGTTCGCGGCCTCAGCGAGAATTTGATCGGCAATCTGCCGGTATAGACGTTTTTCAATTTCCAGAGCGCGGCCGCCGGCATTGAGAATTTTTGTTTCGGTTTCGCTCAATGTGACAGTGGTGAAGCGGACTTGATTGGCGGTGGTCTGACGGTGGATGAAGGTATCGCTAAGCGGCGGCGCCAGCATTTTTTCGGCGTGGGTGGCTGTCGTTTCGATGAAGTAACCCAGCACGTTGTTGTGTTTGATTTTGAGTGACTGAATGCCTGTGAGCGCGATGTATTCGGCCTGCATCGCGGCGATGACAGAGCGCCCCTCGTCGCGAAGGGTGCGCGCCTCATCCAGATCAGCGTCATAGCCGGGCGCAATGAAACCGCCATCCCGTGCGAGGAGCGGCGGCTCGGCGATCAGGGCAGATTCGAGGAGGTCGAGAAGGGTGTCGTGTCCGGTCAGGTCATTTGTCGCGCGGGAAAGGGCGTCGCTTTCGATGACATTCGCGAGCAGCTGCTTGATTTCGATGGCCTGGGCGAGCGTGTTGCGGATCGCGGCCATGTCCCGTGGTCCGGCGCGGTCGAGGGCGAGGCGGGAAAGGGCGCGATCCATGTCATGTGTGCGTTTCAGAAGATCCCGCAGATCACTACGAAGGGGCGCTCGGGTGACGAAGTAAGAGACGGCTTCCTGCCTCTCGCGGATCAGATCGAGATTGCAAGAAGGGGCCGAAATCCGACGCTCAAGCAAGCGGGCGCCAGCGGCCGTTACCGTTGCATCGATTGCACCAAGCAGTGATCCTGCGCGACCGCCGTTCATTGCATGGGTCAGTTCGAGCGATTTTCGTGTCGCCGCGTCGATCTGCATTGCAGAGCGCACGGCCTCTTTTACCGGAGGGCGAAGAAGGGGCAGATTCCCTTTTTGGGTGATCTCAAGATATTCAACAACCGCAGCGAGCGCGGAAATCTCAGCTCGGTCAAAGCTGCCAAAAGCATCGAGCGAGGCAACATTATAGAGACTGCATAGGCGCTTTTCGCCATTTGTGCTGTCAAAGGCTGCGCGGCCAAGCTCTGACACAGCGGCGCCAGCGTCTTCGGCAATTTCCCAAAGTGCGGGTTCGGCGCCATCAGCGAACAGCACTTCCTTGGGCGACAGGCGAGCGAGTTCGGGGCCGAGACGCGCAAGATCGCAGGAAATGACGCTGAACGCCCCGGTGGAAATATCGACCCAAGCAAGGGCTGCGCCATCTCGAACCGTTGAGAAGGCTGCGAGGAAATTGTGGCGACGCGCATCCAGGAGGGAATCTTCGGTCAGCGTGCCTGGTGTCACGAGACGGACCACATCCCGCTTTACAACCGCCTTCGAGCCGCGTTTTTTAGCCTCGGCGGGGTCTTCGAGCTGTTCGCAAACAGCGACACGGAAGCCTTTTCGGATAAGGGTGAGCAAATAGCCTTCGGCGGCGTGAACGGGAACGCCGCACATCGGAATATCCTGATCGAGGTGCTTTCCGCGCTTGGTGAGGGCAATATCGAGTGCTTCGGCAGCACCAACGGCATCGTCGAAGAACATTTCGTAAAAATCGCCCATGCGATAGAAGAGAAGGGCATCAGGGTATTGCGCCTTGATCTCCAGATATTGTGCCATCATCGGCGTGACGGATGGGCTGCCCGCGTTCATCAATTCCCCCAGAACTGGTTTGTCGCAGACTATCCAAGCGATGTTAGCGACGAAAGTCGAAAACGAAGCTGTTGCAGCGCCTGTCGGTATGCCGTTATCTCGTCCCGGCTCACAGGGAGGACAGGATGGCAAAATCTCGGGTTACGCGCGAAGACGCTCTGACATTTCATATGGAACCGACGCCCGGGAAATGGGAGGTGCAGGCAACCGTGCCGATGACCACCCAGCGGGATCTGTCACTGGCCTATTCACCAGGCGTTGCGGTTCCCTGTGAGGAAATCGCCGCAAAGCCCGAAACAGCATATGACTATACCAACAAGGGCAATTTGGTCGCTGTTATTTCCAATGGAACGGCGGTTCTTGGTTTAGGGAACCTCGGTGCGCTGGGCTCGAAGCCGGTGATGGAGGGCAAGTCCGTTCTGTTCAAGCGATTTGCCGATGTGAACTCGATCGATATCGAGCTGGACACCGAAGACCCTGATGAGTTTTGCCGTGCTGTGCGGCTAATGGGGCCAACCTTTGGCGGGATTAACCTCGAAGACATCAAGGCACCCGAATGCTTCATCATCGAGCAGCGCCTGAAAGAGGAAATGGATATTCCCGTCTTCCACGATGACCAGCACGGAACGGCGGTGATCTGCGCGGCGGGTTTGCTGAACGCGCTGCATATTTCCGGCAAGAAGATCGAGGACTGCAAAATCGTGCTCAATGGTGCGGGTGCGGCGGGCATTGCCTGTATCGAATTGCTGAAGGCGATGGGCGCGCGGCATGACAACTGCATCGTGTGCGACACCAAGGGGGTCATTTACCAGGGCCGCACCGAAGGCATGAACCAATGGAAGTCGGCCCATGCCGTCAAGACGGAGCTGCGGTCGCTGGAAGAGGCGATGAAGGGGGCTGACGTGTTTCTTGGCGTTTCGGTCAAGGGAGCGGTGACGCAGGAGATGGTTGCGTCGATGGCGCCCGATCCGGTGATTTTTGCGATGGCGAACCCCGATCCCGAGATCACGCCGGAAGAGGCGCATGCGGTACGCGAGGATGCGATCGTGGCAACGGGGCGTTCGGACTACCCTAATCAGGTGAACAACGTGCTGGGCTTCCCGTATCTGTTCCGCGGGGCACTGGATATTCACGCGCGCGCGATCAATGATGATATGAAGATTGCCTGTGCACAGGCGCTTGCTGCGTTGGCGCGGGAAGATGTGCCGGATGAAGTGGCGATGGCCTATGGGCGGAAGCTGAACTTCGGGCGCGATTACATCATCCCGACGCCGTTTGACCCGCGCTTGATCCACCGTATTCCGCCAGCTGTGGCGCGCGCGGGGATGGATACCGGCGTCGCGCGGCGACCGATTGTGGATATGGATGCTTATGAGCTGACGCTGAAGAGCCGTATGGATCCGACGGCCTCTATTCTGCGATCGATCAATGCGCGTGCGCGTGCGGCGCAGGCGACAATGATCTTTGCCGAAGGTGATGATCCGCGCGTCTTGCGGGCGGCGGTGCAATACCAGCGCAACGGCTTCGGCAAGGCGCTGGTCGTTGGTCGCAGCAGCGACGTGAAAGAGAAGTTGACTGCTGAGGGAATGGCGGACGCGGTTTCGGAAATCGAGGTCGTGAACGCCGCGAATACAAGCCATTTGGATCAGTATAAGAGCTTTCTCTATGATCGTTTGCAGCGGAAGGGCTTTGATCGTGCGGATATTCACAGGCTTGCAGCGCGGGATCGGCATGTGTTCAGCGCTTTGATGCTGGCTCATGGGCACGGTGACGGGCTGGTGACGGGAGCCACGCGGAAATCGGCGCATGTGCTGGAGCTGATCAATCACGTGTTCGATGCGTCGCCACGGAGCGGGGCGGTGGGTGTTTCGGCGGTGCTACACAAAGGGCGCATCGTGCTGATTACCGATACGCTGGTGCATGAATGGCCTGACGAGAATGATCTGGCGGATATTGCGGTGCGCGGTGCAGCTGTGGCGCGGGATTTGGGGTTGGAGCCGCGGGTGGCATTTCTGTCGTTCTCGACGTTTGGACATCCGGTATCTGAACGTGCCGACAAGATGCACCGTGCGCCGAAGGTGCTCGACGCGCGGCGGGTTGATTTCGAATATGAAGGGGAAATGACCGTCGATGTCGCGTTGAATGTCAGGGCGCAGGAGAATTATCCGTTCCAGCGACTGACGGGGCCTGCGAACGTCTTGGTTGTTCCGGCGCGGCACTCTGCCTCGATTTCGGTCAAGCTAATGCAGGAAATGGCGGGCGCGACAGTGATCGGCCCGATCCTGACCGGTGTGGACAAGCCGATCCAGATTTGTTCGACCGTTTCGACGGTGAGCGACATTCTGAATATGGCGGCGCTGGCTGCGACCAACGTCGGCTAGAGCGAGGGCTGAATGAGCGACAAAGTCACGACCCATCAGGCCGAGGAAGATGCGCGCAATGCGGATATTCTCATCTATGTGAATGGTGAGCTGAAACCGCGCAGTGAGGCGTTGGTGAGCGTTTATGATAGCGGTTTCATGCTCGGTGATGGTGTCTGGGAGGGTTTGCGGCTCTATGACGGTATCTGGTCGTTCGTCGATGAGCATCTGGATCGGCTTTTCGAGGCGGCAAAGGCTATTGATCTGGACATTGGTTTGAATCGCGAAGAGGTCAAAAATGCCTTGTTAGAGACGCAAAGGGCCAATGGTATGATCACCGACGCCCATGCGCGGCTGATGGTGACGCGGGGGGTAAAGATGCGGCCGTTTCAGCACCCGTCGCTGTCGCGCCAAGGGCCGACCTTCGTCATCATCATGGAGCATTCGAAGCCAAAGATTCCGCGCCCGATCCGGTTGGCGACGGTGCCGCATCTGCGGGGTTTGCCTATGACACAAGACCCGAAGCTGAACAGCCACTCGAAGCTGAATTGCATTCTGGCCTGTATCGCGGCGGAAAAAGCAGGGGCAGATGAGGCGTTGATGCTTGATTTGCATGGTTTTGTGAACACGACGAACGCCTGCAACTTCTTCATCGTGCGCAAGGGCGAGGTTTGGACCTCGACCGGTGACTACTGCATGAACGGGATCACACGGCAGAAAGTGATTGATCTCTGCCGCGCGAACGGGATTCCGGTCTATGAGCGGAATTTCTCGCTGGTGGATACCTATGGCGCGGACGAGGCCTTCCTGACGGGGACGTTCGGGGCGCAAACGCCTGTGAGCGAGATTGACGGACGGGTGATCGGTACGGGTGAAATGGGGCCTGTGACGGAACGTATTCGCGGGCTTTATAAAGCATTGGTAACTGGGGCCGCCGCATGAAGATCGCTATGTGGTCGGGGCCGCGGAACCTGTCGACGGCGATGATGTATTCCTTTGGCAATCGCGATGATTTTGCAGCGTGGGATGAACCCTTTTACGCGCCGTACCTCGTGACGAGCGGGATCGAGCACCCGATGAACGCCGAAATTCTGGCGGCGCATGAAACAAGCGCCGAAGCCGTGGCGAAGCGGATCAGCGGCGCGGTTCCTGACGGCTGCGATCACTGGTACATGAAGCATATGCCGCTCCATATGCTGGAGGGTTTTCCGCTGGATTGGGCGGAGGATTGCGTCAATGTTCACCTCATCCGTCATCCGGCGCGGGTGGTGGCAAGCTACAGCGCCAAGCGGGAACAGCCGACGTTGGATGATATAGGCTACTGGCAACATGCCGAGATCTTCGCGCGGTTTCCCGGGCCGGTGATTGATAGCGCAGATGTGCGGAATGATCCTGAGGGTATGCTCAAAAGGCTCTGTGCGGAGATCGGGCTTGATTTTGATCCTGCGATGCTGAGCTGGGAGGCAGGGCCGCGCAGCTTTGACGGCATATGGGCGGCCCACTGGTATGGCGCTGTGCATCAGAGCACGGGGTTTGCCGGGGCCGAAGGACCACTGCCGGAAAATGAAAACGCGGCCCTCGTTGAGGCCGCGCTCCCGTATTACGAAGATATGGCTGCGCGCAAACTGAGCGCTTAGCCCATGCGCCGCTTGCGGGCGGCGAGGAGCTTCAGACGCAGCGCGTTCAGCTGGATGAAGCCTGCGGCGTCTTTCTGGTCGTAGGCGCCAGCGTCGTCTTCGAAGGTGACGTGCGCTTCGGAATAGAGGCTGTAATCCGACCAGCGGCCAACCGTGCGTGCAAGGCCCTTGTAGAGCTTGAGCCGTACGGTGCCGGTGACGTGCTCCTGGCTCTTGTCGATCAGGGCTTGCAGCATTTCGCGCTCGGGGCTGAACCAGAAGCCGTTGTAGATCAGCTCGGCGTAGCGCGGCATGATCTCGTCTTTCAGGTGGGCAGCGCCACGGTCGAGGGTGATCTGCTCGATCCCGCGATGGGCCTCGAGGAGAACCGTGCCGCCGGGTGTTTCGTAGATGCCGCGTGATTTCATACCGACGAAGCGGCCTTCAACGAGGTCGAGGCGACCGATGCCGTGCTTGCCGCCAAGCTCGTTGAGCTTGGTCAGGATTTCAGCAGGCGACATGGCGGTGCCGTTGATGGACACTGCATCACCCTTTTCAAACCCGATTTCGATATATTCCGGCGTGTCGGGCGCGTCTTCGGGGTGCACCGTGCGTTGGTAGACGTAATCCGGTGCTTCATCGGCGGGGTTTTCGAGAACCTTGCCCTCGGATGAGGTGTGGAGGAGGTTTGCGTCGACCGAGAAGGGAGCTTCGCCGCGCTTGTCTTTTGCGATCGGAATTTGGTGGGCTTCGGCAAATTCGAGGAGCTTGGTGCGGCTGGAGAGATCCCACTCACGCCACGGCGCGATGACCTTGATATCAGGGTTCAACGCATAGGCGGAAAGTTCGAAGCGGACCTGATCATTGCCTTTGCCCGTTGCGCCGTGGGCGACTGCATCGGCGCCGGTTTCTTCGGCGATCTCAACCAGACGCTTGGAGATCAGAGGGCGGGCGATGGAAGTACCGAGGAGGTACAGACCCTCGTAAACCGCATTGGCGCGGAACATCGGAAATACGAAATCACGGACGAATTCTTCGCGCACGTCCTCGATAAAGATGTTTTCCGGCTTGATGCCCAACATCTCGGCTTTCTTGCGGGCGGGCTCCAACTCTTCGCCCTGACCGAGATCGGCGGTGAAGGTCACAACCTCGCATCCGTACTCGGTATTGAGCCATTTCAGGATGATCGACGTATCGAGACCGCCGGAATAGGCGAGGACGACTTTTTTGGGCGCGGACATCTGTCACTCCATATTCAAACTCGCCGTGGGCGATATAGGGTTTTGCTGTTTAGGGCAAGCTGACGCAATTGACCTCTGGGGCAGTTACTGCCACGAATCGGTCAAGCATTTGGGAGAGGCAGGAATGGGCGGGCGTATCGTACAACATGCATTCGGGATGATTTTCCGGAATCTGAGCGAATCCTTGAAGATCATGCTGGGGCCAAGCCTGATTGCCGTCGCTATTTTTTATCTGCTGGTTGGCACATCGAATGTGTCCGTTGCGCAGTTTTTCGGTGCGATGCAGATGCAGGGCGGAATGGATCCGTCTGTCGCGAGCGCTGCGCCGGTGATCCTGATGGGGCTGATCCTCTACTTCGTGATTTTCTGTTGGATTGCCGTTGCATGGCACCGTTTTGTGCTGCTTGAGGAGTATCCGGGTGTGCTGCCCGCGTTACCGCTGGCAACCGTTGCCTATTATGCGTGGCGGTCTTTTGGGCTTGCGGTGTTGCTGACGGTGGGTTCGATACCGGTGTTGATGATTTTGGGACTAGCGCTCGGGCCGATGATGATGGGCGGAGCCGCGAGTGGCGTTGTCGAACTGATCTTCGGGCTGATCGTCACGACTGTGTTCACTTATTTCTGGTTCCGTATCGCGATTGTGCTTCCCGCTACTTCGGTCGGAGAGCCACTGTCGCTACGCGAGGGCTGGGGCGCGACGGCGCGGATGTCGGGTGCCATTCTGAACACGGCCTTCATAATGTCTCTGATCAATCTGGTTCTGACGCTTGTGGTAAGCATTGTGGGCAGTGTTTCGGGTCTGCTGGGTCAGGCCGTATATCTGGGCGGAACACTGTTGATCCTTCTGGCGGGCGTGAGCGTTTTGACCACGCTTTATGGGCATCTGATCGAGGGGCGTGACCTGCCCTAGAAATTTCGAACGAAATGGCGGTCGCCGACACTGGCGATCCGGTCAGCCGCGATGTGACGCGGCAGGAGGACCGGCATGTGGTCCGGTTCGGGTGCAGGCGCGATCTGGCGCAGCGGTCGGGCGAGATAAATGTGGCAGATCTTTTCGGCCCAGAGATCGTATTCAGGCATGAAAGTGAACCGTCGGTAGACGCCCAGTCGCCGTGGAGCGGCAATGCGCCAACCGGTTTCTTCGTAGACTTCGCGATGCAGCGCGGCGATTGGGTGTTCGCCCGGGTCGATGCCGCCACCGGGAAGCTGTAGTTCCTGATGCATTCCACCCTGAAAGGTCAGTAGCAGATCATCGCCCAACGGCAGAATCGCATAAATACCCGGTCTGATCCGATAGGTCTGATCGGAGCGAGGTGCTTCGCCAAAACGTCTATTCACGCTGCCCCCCTTGGACCCGGCTGCATTCCTATTATATGGACGCGGTATGGCTATAGCACCCCCGCAAGGATCCCCACAATGATTGGTTCTCAGATTGCATGGGACGATACCGTCCTGCCGTTTCAGCTCGACAAGTGTGATGTGCGGGGCCGTGTCGCGAGACTTGATGGCGTTTTGGATGAAATCCTGTCGCAACATTCCTACCCGCCACAGATCGAATCCCTCGTGGCGGAAATGGGGCTGTTGACGGCGCTGATCGGGCAAACGATCAAACTGCGGTGGAAGCTGTCGCTTCAGGTGCGTGGCAATGGCGCGGCGCGGCTGATTGCGACGGATTATTATTCTCCGACTGAGGATGGCGCACCTGCCCGTATCCGCGCTTATGCGAGTTTCGATGAGGAAAAACTGACCGAAGTCGAAAATCCGTTTGAGCTGATCGGGTCTGGCTACTTTGCGATCCTGATTGACCAGGGGCAGGGCATGACCCCCTATCAAGGGATTACGCCAATTGCCGGAGGCTCGCTTTCGGCATGCGCAGAGACCTACTTTGCCCAGTCTGAACAGCTGCCGACACGGTTCTCGCTAAGTTATGGCCGCTCCCAGTTTCCGGGGGGTGCCGAAAGCTGGCGAGCGGGTGGCGTAATGTTGCAGCACATGCCGAAAGCCTCGCCGCACGTTTCGGGAGAAGGAGGCAGTGGAGAGGAAGGCTTGCTCGCGGCGGAGGATATTCTTGACGGTGAAGAGGGCGAAAACTGGTCCCGCGCCAATGTTTTGCTTGATACGGTCGAGGATCTGGAACTGATCGGACCCACTGTGCAGCCGACCGAGTTGCTGGTGCGATTGTTTCATGAGGAAGCGCCTCGGGTCTTTGACCCGCAGTTGCTTAAATTTGGATGTTCCTGTTCGGCGGATCGCGTGCGGGAGAGCCTTTCGATTTATTCGGCGAAAGACATCGCGACGATGACGACGGATGAGGGGATCGTGACGGCTGATTGCCAGTTCTGTGGCGCGCATTACGAATTCGACCCGGATACACTGGGGTTCGAAGCAAAAGATGACGATGCGTGATCTGCAGACATGGTTGGAAAAAGCCATTGACGCTGATGGGCGGCCATCTTCGGACTATGATCTGAATCCAGACCGGCCAGATGTGCCGGATCACGCCTTGCGGCCGGCGGCGGTCTTGGTGCCGATTTCCGCCGAGCGCAGGACTGTCATACTGACGAAGCGTTCCGCGCGGCTTCGACACCACGCGGGGCAAATTGCCTTCCCGGGAGGGAAGAAGGACCCCAGCGATGCGACGCTGGAAGCGGCAGCGTTACGGGAAAGCCATGAGGAAATCGGGTTGGCGCCACAGGATGTGACGCTCCTTGGATCATTGCCGACCCATGAAACAGTCACCGCGTTTACAGTCACGCCATTCGTCGGGCTTGTCGGTCCGCAGTACCGGCCTGAGCGGGAGGTCGGCGAAGTGGACGAGATTTTCGAGGTTCCTTTGGACTTTTTGGCAAAGCCAGATAATTTCCGCATCGAGGGCCGAAGGTGGCAAGGCCGGAAACGGTATTATTACACGGCACCCTTTGGCCCGTATTACATCTGGGGAGCGACGGCCCGTATTCTGCGGGCCTTCGCAGATCGCTTGCATGACGCAGAATTTTAGTCCCGATTGGCTTAGCTCACCGTCCGTACGCAAGGTGGCTGGTGCGTTTGCCGAAAAGGGGGTAGCGCTTTGGTTTGTTGGTGGTTGCGTGCGCAACAGTCTGATCGGGGGTGCAGCGACAGACATCGACGCCGCGAGCGATGCCCGACCCGAGGCAGTGATTGAGATTGCCAAACGTGCGGGGCTAAAGGCCATTCCGACTGGAATAGAGCACGGAACTGTCACGGTAATTGCGGCGGGTGAGCCCATCGAGATCACGACATTTCGCAAGGATGTGGAGACAGACGGGCGGCGGGCTGTCGTGGCCTATTCTACAGAGATGGCAGAGGATGCGCAGCGCCGTGATTTCACGATGAATGCGCTCTATCTTTCGCCGGAGGGTGTGCTGGTGGACCCATGCGGCACGGGGCGCGAAGATCTGATGGCTGGGCGCGTGCGCTTCATTGGGGCGCCCGAGGCGCGGATCGGCGAGGATTATTTACGCATCCTGCGCTATTTCAGATTTTTTGCGTGGTACGGCTCTGTGGAGGATGGGGTCGACCCGGAGGCGCTGTCGGCGATCGCGGAGTTGCAGGATGGGCTGGCCGGGATTTCTGCTGAACGGATTGGAACTGAAATGCGCAAGCTGCTCGCGGCACCTAATCCCGTTCCTGCGGTGGCGGCGATGGCGCAATGCGGGGTGCTGGCGCGCCTGCTTCCCGGTGCGGGGATTGGTTTGCTGGGACCTTATGTGCATCTGGAAGCAGAGGCCGGATTAGCGCCGGACATGATGGCGCGTCTGGTTGCGCTGGGCGGTGAAGGCCTGGATGATCGATTGCGCCTGAGTCGTGCAGAGCAAAAGGCGCGACGGATTCTCGTGGAGGGGCTGGAGCGACCGGAACTTGGCGCTGAGGAAACCGGATATCGTTACGGCTCGAACGTTGGTATGCGCATCGAGGTACTAAGACGGGCAACGACGGGGAGGCCGCTTGATCCAACGGCGTTTCCGGCAATAGCCAAAGGGTCCAACCACCAGTTTCCCCTGAAGGCGGCGGACCTGCCGGCTGAACTGGAGGGTGCGGCCATCGGAGAGGCGCTCAGGCGTGGGGAGGCGATGTGGATTGAATCGGGCTTTATGCTCGATAGTGAGGCGCTCTTGAGCCGGTTGTTCGGGGGACAGTGACAGTTGTTTCGCTATTTTGAAAACCTGATCGACCCGTATCAGCAATATGATGCGCCGGACAATCCGCCTCAAAAATTGAGCGCATTCATTGCCAGTTTTGCGCGACCGTTTCGCAAAGTTTTCTGGATCACTGGGGCGCTCTCAGTTGCCGTCGCCGTGATCGAGGTCTGGCTGATTTATTATATTGGACGGCTTGTCGATGTGATGACATCGGCAACGGCTAGTGAGTTCATGGACCGCCACGGTTTTGAGCTTTTGGCGGTGGCCGTTTTTATCCTGTTCCTTCGGCCCGCGGTTCAGGTTTTGCAGGTGGCTCTTCTAAACAATTCGATCTTGCCGAATTTCGGAACCATCGTGCGCTGGCGTGCGCATCGGCATGTTCTGCGGCAGTCTGTCGGCTGGTTTGAGGACGATTTCGCTGGACGCATCGCCAACCGCATCATGCAAACGCCGCCCGCGGCGGGGGAGGCTGTCTTTCAGATATTCGATGCGCTTGCCTTTGCGATTTCCTACGTCATTGGCGCGGCGATCCTGCTGAATGGCGCTGACCCAAAGCTGATGTTGCCGCTTATACTTTGGATGCTGCTTTACGGTACGCTCATGGTTTGGACCGTGCGACGGATCGGTCCCGCATCGGAGGCTGCGTCCGAGGCCCGAAGCGCGGTTACCGGACGAGTGGTCGACAGTTATACAAACATCCATTCAGTGAAGCTTTTTGCGCATCATGATCGTGAAGTCGATTATGCCAAGGAGGCGATCGAGAACGCGCGACGCACGTTTCAGTATGAAATGCGGCTCTATACCATCATGGACCTGACTTTGGTGATCCTGAACGGATTGCTGATTGTTGGTGTTGTTGGATGGGCGATCTGGCTTTGGATGTCTGGTCAGGCGAGTGTGGGTGTCGTCGCCGCTGCAACTGCGCTGACGTTACGGCTGAATGCCATGTCTGGCTGGATCATGTGGGCGGCGTCGAATTTTTTCCGAAATCTTGGTGTGGTCCGTGAGGGAATGGAAACCATCGCCCAGCCGCTGGTGCTGGTGGATCGGGCTGACGCCGTTCAATTGGCAGACGGACCGGGCCGGATCGAGGTGCGTGATCTTTACCATCATTATGGACGCGGGCGCGGTGGGTTGGCCGGTGTTTCCCTGACTATTGAACCGGGTGAGAAAGTGGGGCTGGTGGGGCGATCAGGGGCGGGCAAATCGACGCTCGTAAAGCTTCTTTTGAGGTTTTACGATGCGGAGGCGGGTTCGATCCAGATCGACGGTCAGGACATTCGCGCGGTTACGCAAGATAGCTTGCGGCGTCGTATCGGAATGGTGCAGCAGGAAAGCTCGTTGCTGCACCGGTCGGTGCGGGAAAACATTCTTTACGGGCGACCCGACGCAACTGAAGCCGAGATGATTGAGGCAGCCAAACATGCAGAGGCACATGAATTCATTCTCGAATTAAGCGATTCTCATGGGAATACGGGCTATGATGCGCAGGTTGGCGAGCGCGGGGTGAAGTTGTCGGGAGGGCAGCGGCAGCGGATCACGCTGGCGCGGGTGATCCTGAAAGACGCGCCCATTTTGCTGCTCGACGAGGCGACGAGCGCCCTGGACTCTGAGGCGGAAGCGGCCATTCAGCAGACGCTCTATGGTGTGATGGAGGGGAAGACCGTTATCGCCATTGCGCATCGCCTCTCGACGATTTCGATGATGGACCGGATAGTGGTGCTCGATGAGGGCAAGATCGTCGAAGTGGGGCATCACGATGATCTGATTGCGCAAAAAGGTGTCTATGCAGGTCTATGGCAGAGGCAATCCGGGGGATTCATTGGAAATGACTGAAGGATTGTTGGTCACGGCGCTGGGCCATCAGGGTGAAGGGCGGCTGGAAGACGGACGTTTTGTGCCGCGAGTTTTGCCCGGGGAAAGGGTGGAGATCGCAGCTGATGGGGCGGCGCGCGTGCTTGCGCCTTCCGCCGAGCGGGTGTCTGCGCCTTGTCGCCATTACAAAGCCTGCGGGGGCTGTTCGCTGCAACATGCGAATGACCCATTCGTGGCCGAGTGGAAGCAGGAAGTCGTCGCGAGCGCGTTGCGCGGGCGGCATATCGAAGCTGAAATTGAGGGTATTCGAACCTCTCCGCCGCAGTCACGCAGACGGGCGAAATTTTCTGCAACGCGAACAAAGAAGGGCGCGATTGTTGGACTGCATGGACGGGCGAGCGGAACGATTCATGCCGTACCCGATTGCAGACTGATGACGCCGAAAATATTGGCGGCCCTTCCCTCGTTGGAATTTCTGACTGCGCGGATCGCATCGCGCCGTGAAGAGATCGGGATCACTGTAATTGATACGGATGCCGGTCTGGATGTTGCGGTCGAGGCCGGCTCCGAAGGACGCACGCATTTCGAAGCGATTTCGGAAATTGCTCGGCAAGCGGATTTGTCACGAATTTCCGTGAATGGCGAGGTCATTGCCCAGCGCCGGCCGCCAATTGTTTTGTTTGACGGAATTGCCGTAACACCACCCTCAGGTGCCTTTTTGCAGGCGACTGAGGATGGGGAGGCTGCGTTGCGTGAGGTTGTGCATCGCAATGTCGATGGCGCACGCCGGATTATCGACTTGTTCAGCGGCTGCGGAACGTTTTCATTGCCGCTGGCGCGTTATGCACAGGTCCACGCCGTCGAGTCAGAAGCGGAAATGCTGGATGCGTTGGAGGCTGGCTGGCGACGATTCGAGGGGCTGAAGCAGGTGACGGTCGAACGGCGAGATCTTTTCCGTCGTCCCGTGCGGGTTGATGAATTGGAAAATTACGATGCGGTCGTCATTGATCCACCACGAGCGGGTGCCGAGGCACAAGTCGCAGAGTTGGCGCAGAGTCGCGTTCCGCGTATTGCGATGGTGTCCTGCAATCCGGTGACGTTTGCACGAGATGCAGAAACGCTGATCAAGGGCGGCTATCAGATCGGCCCAATCCGTGTTGTTGACCAGTTTCGGTGGTCGTCACACGTCGAGATTTCGGCTGGTTTTACTCGCTGAGGACCGCGTCGGAAGGGCGTCCTGTGACAAGTGTCCACCAGAGCTTTCCAGCCGGTTCCTGATACCATGCCAATCCGATTTCGACTGCCTGCGGATCAAGAAGAACACCACGTGTTTCGGGTGCCTCTGCCCATGCACCGAGAGTCTCCAGCTCGCCTTCATAGGTTTCCGAAATCGCTTCGCCAACAAGCTCACCGGGGTAGCCAACGCGTTGGACGCGATCAAGGGGGGAGGAGCCATCAGACCCAAAGTGCCAGGGGCGGTTTTGAAGTGCCATATCGCGGGCATGGGTGGCGGCTGCGGCATTCAATTCGGCGCTGAATCGAACCTCGCCTGCGCCAACGGCACCGCGAAGGGCGTTCAGGCCGTCCAGGAAACGAAAGTAGACGCCTTGTTCGTCGCCTTCGCTGATTCGGTATACCTGTGGCAGGGGCAGGCCGTCCGGCCCAATCCGGCCTTCGGGGACGGGAGCACAGGCTACAAGGGCGATCAGAGCCGAAAAAAGTGCAAGGCGGACGGTGGTCATGGGCAATTCTCCAGTGATGGCTCCGTTTACCGCCTTGGGCATGCGCGGACAAACACCAATTTCTACAGCTAACGGATGTTTGAATTGAGGCTCGAAGCACATCTGGGTAGAGAGGGCCAAATTAATGAGGCTGTTGAGTCATGAGCACGAAACCGTTTTTAAATCTGTCGCGGCGCAGTTTTCTGGCTGGAAGTGCTGCACTGATCGGCAGTGCTGCGGCCGCCCAAACGGAAAATACGACCGAAATCGAACGTGAAATCTCGCATACGATCAAGCGGAACGTATCCAGCTTTCGGGCGCTCGATTGGCGGCCCTATTTCGATAATCTGAATGGCGGAGCGGTTTTGGTCGATGTGCAATCGCGCGCGCTGCATTTCTGGTCGGCGGATGAGACAATCTACAAGCTCTACCCGACCAGTGTTCCGCTTACAGAAGACCTCACACGGCTAGGCCGGACGGAGATCATTCGTAAGGTTGTCGGCCCCGATTGGCGGCCGACACCCTCAATGATCGAACGGAACCCGGAATGGCCAAGTTATGTCCCGCCGGGGCCCAACAACCCGCTGGGAACGCATGCGCTCTATCTTTCGTGGCAGTACTACCGTATTCACGGGACACACGACACACGCAAGATCGGGCGTCGCTCGTCAAATGGCTGCATCGGATTATACAATGAGCATATTGCCGAATTGTTCGATCTGACGAAAGTTGGTACGCAAGTGTTGCTAATTTGACGACATTTTTCGTTTGGCCCCGTGAGTTTCCCTCTAATCCCTTTGCATTTTGCTGTAATTACTGGTTAGACAGTCTCACGAGGTAAGTCTTGGGTGCCTGCCGCTATCCTCAACGTATGTGGTGGTAGGCCAGAATTGGAGAATTGAAATGAAAAAACTCGCTCTCGCCGCTCTGTTCATCGGTGTCGCGTCTGCAGCTGTTGCCGGTGGCATGGCCGCTCCCGTAATCGAAATGGACCCGGTTGTCATCGAAGAAGCTACCAGCTCCTCCGACGCCGGCCTGATCATCCCGCTGATCCTGATCGCTCTGATCGCAGCAGCAATGATCTAAGTTCGTCCATTCGGATGAATGAAGGGCAGCGCATCGCGCTGCCCTTTTTCGTTTTAGATCCAGCCTTTTAGGTTTTGGTGGATCACATTCGATAGCGCTGAGATGTGGGCATCATCGGAATTGAGGCAGGGGATGTAGGTGAAGTGCTCACCGCCCGCTTCCTCAAAGCTTTCGCGGATCTCTTCGTTGATCTCTTCAAGCGTTTCGATGCAGTCGGCGGAAAAGGCCGGCGCACAGACGGCAATGTTTTTCGCGCCTGTTTCCGCAAGGCGGGCGACTTCTTCCACGGTGTAGGGGCGGAGCCATTCCTCGGGGCCGAAGCGGGACTGGAATGTGGTGGTGATCTGGGTATCGCTCCAGCTGAGGCGCTCTTTCAGCAGGCGCGTCGTCTTTTGGCATTGGCAGTGATAGGGGTCGCCCTCTTTGAGATACCGCTCTGGCACGCCGTGGTATGAGCACACCAACACGTCTGGTTTCTTTTCAAGCTTGGCGTATGCCGTTTCGATAGATTGGGCGAGAGCTTCGATATAATCGGGTTCTTCGAAGTAGGGCGGAACGACGCGTGCGATGGGCTGCCATTTTTCTTTCATCAATGCGCGGAAGAACTGATCATTTGCGGTTGCTGAGGTCGCGCCTGCGTAATGTGGATAAAGCGGGAAAAAGAGGATTTTGGTGCAGCCCGCCTCGACCATTTCGCGCACTTTGGATGGTGTTGATGGATTCCCGTAGCGCATACAGAAATCGACCATTACGTTGTCGCCATAGGCGCGTGTCATTTCGTTTCGGATTGCTTCGGTCTGCTCTTTCGTGATGGTAAGCAGCGGGCTCTCGTCTTTTTCTGTGTTCCAGATCGAGCGGTAGGCCGCGCCCGATGTGAAGGGACGCTTGCTCAGGATGATAAGCTGGAGCAGAGGCTGCCAGAGCCATTTGGGATAATCTACAACGCGCTGATCAGACAGGAATTCGCCAAGATAGCGGCGCATGGACCAGTAATCGGTCGCATCCGGCGTTCCGAGGTTGGCCAACAGGATACCGATTTTCGCCGGTTTGATCTTTGGGTGATCGGCGGGTGCGTGGGCCGGGCAAACGGCGGTGGAGTCGGTGCTGGTTTCAGACATCGTGCTTCCTGAACGGTTTCGCTTTCAAGGGGAGATATATGGAAAATCGCATGGGTCAATCGTCTTGGCGTGGCAGCGGCGTTTCGTTTGTCCCGAGCGCATCTGCCAGGCGTTGTGCCGCGGAGCCGGGGCGGAGCGGCTGTGGCTGGCTTTCGTCGGGTGCCCATCCCGTCAAGACGATAACCTCGAACGTTGCGCGAAGGCGGCCGGTCTCTTCGGCGTAGTTTTGGCGGTAGATTTCCTCGGCGCGGCGCAGGAAGGCTTTGCCGAGATAGGCGCGGTGGCGTTCGGACAGGCAGTTTGTTTCCCCCATGCTGCGAAGGTCGGCTGCCAATGACAAGAGATCGGGATAGCTTGCCTTAAGAGTGAAGCTGTCCGCGACAGGGAGGGCAAACCCTGCGCGCTGCAATAGGGCGCCGAGGTCGCGTATTTCGCCCATCGGCACGACACGCGGCGACATACCGCCTGTCAATTCGATTTCGGTGGCGGCCAAGGCGGATCGCAGTTCATTGAGAGTTTGCCCGCCGAAGGCAAATCCGAGGAAAAGGCCATCATTCATCAGGGCGCGGCGACATTGGATCAGCTGGCCGACAGGATCATTCGCAAGATGAAGGCTGTTTCCGTGGATCACCAGATCATGGGCCTGCGGGGCAAGATCTAGTGTGTCGTGGTCTGGGACTACATGCGCGTCCGGCACAGCCCTTCTCCACGCAGCCGGACTCCATGAGACCACGGCGGGCGATGAAAACGTTCTGTTAACCGTTATTCGCCTTTCCTGAGCTTCAAGGATGATTTCGTCGAGGAGGAAATTCCCTCCACTCGCGCGGCGTCGGCGCAGATCGCGGGTGTGGATATCAAAGAGTTCTGGAGTGCGGGACATGAGCCTGACCTATGCGATGTGGACGCTGATGCAAAGGGGCCGTGATGTGCTCTATCCCGATCAGTGTCTGGTTTGCGGTGAGAGCACGGATCGCCCGAATGCGATTTGCGGCGTCTGCTGGGGGTCGCTTTCGGTTTGTGACGGTTTGTGTTGTGGCAAATGCGGTGTGCCGCTTCCAGGAGAGGAACAGGAGGACGACGTGCTCTGTGGTGAATGCCTTGTGCACAATCGTCCATGGATCGCGGGCGCAAGTGCCACGATCTATGATGGTCCGTCGCGGAGGTTGGTGCTTTCGCTGAAACATCATGACAGACTGGAAGTTGCTGACTTTGCGGCAGATCTGCTTGCAAGTGCACGAAAGCGATTGCCAGAGGAATCTGCGGTGCTGGTTCCGATTCCATTGCATTGGCGGCGCTTGTTGGTGCGGAATTTCAATCAGGCGGAGTTGCTCGCCGCACGGATGGCGCAACGGGTCGAGACGGATTTGTTTTGTTCTGATGTGCTGGCACGGAGGCGATATCATCCGCCGATGAAGGATGTGTCGCGCGCAGAGCGGATCAGCCGTCTCGAAAATGTATTTGAAGTGGTTCGGTCAGACGTAATCGAGGGGCGGCTGGTCATTCTGGTCGATGATGTCATGACCACTGGTGCGACCCTGGCAGACGCAACGCGCGCCTGTTATGCGTCTGGTGCAAGGGGGGTATGCGTTTTGGCCCTAGCGCGGGCAGCGAAAGATGCCTAAATCGGAATGTGTGAAGCGAAGAGGCCATCATGAAAACGATCGAGATATATTCCAGTCCGCTTTGTGGGTTTTGCCACGCAGCAAAACGTCTGTTGAATGCAAAGGGCGTGGCCTATTCTGAAATTGATGTCCTCAGTCAGCCGGAGCGCCGTAAAGAAATGATGAACCGCGCGAACGGACGGCATACAGTGCCGCAAATTTTCGTCGATGGTGCGCATGTTGGCGGCTGCGATGACCTTTACGCACTTGAAAACAGCGGGAAGCTTGATCCACTCTTGGCCTCGTGAAAGTTGCCATTGCCCAGATCAATTCCTCGGACCAGCCCGAGCAAAACCTGAAGGACCTACTCCCTGCGATCCGCGCTGCCGGTGAGCGGGGTGTGGATTTGTTTTGCACGCCTGAGGTTACGAATTGCGTGTCCATGAGCCGCGACCATCAATCTGCGGTTCTTTCTATCGAATCTGATGATTCGTTTCTCAGAGCGGTTCAGGATGCAGCACGTGAGGCCGGGATCGCAGTTGCGTTGGGTTCACTCGCTTTGAAGCGAGAGGGCGAGGCTCGATTTGCCAATCGAAGTTTTCTGATCTCGTCCGATGGCGAAGTGATCGCGCGATACGATAAAATCCATATGTTCGATGTGCAGATTTCCGACGGTGAAGGCTATCGGGAGTCCGAGGGATACCAAGGGGGAGCCAAGGCGGTACTGACGAAAATCGGTGATGCGCGGCTCGGGCTGAGTATATGCTATGATCTCCGGTTTGCGGCCTTGTATCGGCGGCTGGCACAGGCCGGGGCGGATATTCTGATGGTGCCGTCTGCGTTTACTGTTCCTACGGGAAAAGCGCATTGGGAGCCGCTCTTGCGGGCGAGAGCGATCGAAACGGGGTGCTTTGTCATTGCGGCTGCGCAAGTGGGCCGACATGAAGGGCGAGATGGGCGCTCACGCGAGACCTATGGCCACAGCCTCGTTATCAACCCGTGGGGGGAGGTAATACTGGACGCGGGGAACGAGATCGGGGTTTATGACGTTGATCTTGATCTTAGAGAAGTGGCACAAGCGCGGCAGCGCATACCGTCGCTGCACAATGATCGCGACTTTTCGGGGCCTTGATGGACAATGCTACAAACAATCTGGCCGTCTCTCTGTTCAGTGAAATTCTGGCGGTGGATCAGCTTGCCCGCACAAATGTCGCGCGCGTGTTGCCAAAGGGCATGGAGCTTTCGCATTTTGCAGTCCTCAACCATTTAGCGCATGTCGGCGGTGAGCGGACGCCGGCACAGTTGGCGCGCACGTTTCACCTGACCCGTGGGGCGATGACGAACACTCTGGGCAAGCTCGAATGGTCAGGTTGGGTGCATATTCGCCCGGATTGGGACGATGCGCGGCGCAAGATGGTCTCAATTAGTCCAGCCGGGATTTCGGCGCGGAATGCCGCGCTGGATGCGATTACGCCGCTCATCGCGAATGCGGTGGCGCAGATCGGACCCGAGAAGGTCAAATCGGTTTTGCCGGTTCTACGGGATCTGAGGATCAGGTTGTCAGAAGACGGCTAGGTCGGGCGTGTGCTCGTGGTGACATAGTTAACCGAAAGATCGCGATCCGAGATTCTCCAAGACCAAGTGATCGGATTGAACTGGAAACCCTTGCGGTCTACGGGCGTGAGTCCCGCACCTTCGATCAGAGCGAACAGCTCATCGGGAGTTATGAATTTATTCCATTCGTGGGTGCCTTTGGGTAGCCAACGCATGACGTATTCAGCACCGAGGATTGCCATTGCGAAGCTCTTGGCATTGCGATTGATCGTCGAACAGATATGGAGCCCGCCCGGTTTCATCAGGGCATGAACCGCAGCGAGGTAGGCGGCTGGGTCGGCGACATGCTCGATAACTTCCATATTGAGAACCACGTCAAATACCTCGCCGTCGGCGGCCATCGCTTCGGCTGTTGTATGGCGGTAGTCGATTTCGAGACCGGATTGCTCGGCATGAATACGTGCGACTGGAATGTTGCGTGCGGCGGCATCGGCGCCGACAACTGTGGCGCCCAGACGCACCATAGGCTCGCAAAGCAACCCACCGCCGCAGCCGATATCAAGAAGGCGGAGACCTTCGAAAGGGCGGTCGGTCGCGAGATCCCGCCCGAATTCAGCGGCGATTTGCTGTGTGATGTAGTCAAGGCGGCATGGATTGAGCATGTGGAGTGGCTTGAACTTGCCGTCTAAATCCCACCATTCCGCTGCCATTGCTTCGAATTTGGCGATCTCGGCCTGATCGACGGTCGAAGAATCGGTGCTGGACATGGATTTCCTCCAATCTCGTGATGGTTTGTCGCGTTTTCTACTTATATAGAACCGGTATGGACAAATTCTCTGGGCAAAAGCGCACAGGTGCGACTCTCTATCCACCGATTGATCCCTATGATCAACGGATGCTTGATGTGGGCGACGGGCATTCCGTCTATGTTGAGCAGTGCGGAAACCCAAATGGACTGCCGGTTGTCGTGCTGCATGGCGGGCCGGGGGGTGGGTGCAGTCCCGCAATGCGGCGCTATTTCGATCCTGAGGTTTTTCGGATCGTGCTGTTTGATCAACGCGGTTGCGGCCGGTCCCGTCCACACGCTTCTGTTGATGACAATACCACCTGGCATCTGGTGCGGGATATTGAGCTTATCCGGCGCACGCTTTGCATCGAACAGTGGTATGTCTTTGGCGGCAGCTGGGGCGCTACGCTGGCGTTGATCTATGCGCAGGAACACCCTGAGCGCGTGCTGGGGCTTGTCCTCAGGGGGGTATTCCTGATGACGCAGCCTGAACTTGACTGGTTTTACGCAGGCGGGGCGGGCCATTTCTGGCCGGAGGTCTGGGAACGGTTCGTTGCGCCGATCCCGGAAAACGAGCGCGGTGATCTTATCGGTGCCTATCACCAACGATTGTTTTGCGGCGACAAGGTAATCGAGACCCGCTATGCGCGAACCTGGAGCGCGTGGGAGAATGCACTGGCGTCCGTGAATTCGGATGGGAGATCGCCGGAAGGACCAGCAGAATATTCACGTGCTTTCGCGCGGCTTGAGTGCCACTATTTCCAGAACAAGGGGTTTCTTAATCACGAAACGCAGATTTTGAGCCGATTGGACAGGCTTTCCGGCATACCCGGCTATGTTGTTCAGGGACGGTTTGACATGATTTGTCCGCCTGTTTCAGCCTACCGGCTGGTAAGCGGTTGGCGCGGGGCGCAGGCGAAGATGGTCCCTCATGCAGGACACGCCCTTTCAGAGCCGGGTATAAGTGCGGAGTTGATCCGCATCATGAACCAGATCGGGCGTCAGGCACGATCCTAAATATTCGCTTGAAGAATCCGCAGGCAGGCCCTATATCGCGCTCAACAGCGGCGCTTCGCTCCTGCGAGGCTCCACCGGAAATATCAACGGGCCGCGCGGCCCGTTTTTTTATTTGTATGGACTAGAATGACCGAACTCGTCGCCAAAGCAGCCATCGACCAGCGCATTGTTGAGATCATTGCGCCTGTGATCGAGGATATGGGCTATGAGGTCGTGCGTGTTCGATTGATGAGCGGGAAAGAGCAAACCCTGCAAATCATGGCACAGAAGCCTGACGGCACGATCGAGGTTGATGAATGTGCCGAGATTTCCACAGCCGTGAGTGCGGTACTGGATGTCGAAGATCCGATTATCGAGGCCTATACACTGGAAGTGTCCAGCCCCGGAATTGATCGCCCATTGACGCGGTTGAAGGACTTTGACCAGTGGAACGGCTACGTCGCGAAGATCGAGACCTCCGAGCTGATTGACGGCCGGCGGCGGTTTAAGGGCACGCTAGCCGGAACCGAGGATGATGAGGTTCTGATCGAAATCGAGGAGCATGGCGAGCCGGTGACCATTGGACTGAAGTTCGAATGGCTATCCGACGCGAAGCTTGTGCTGACAGATGAGCTGATCCGTGACGTTTTGCGCGGACGTAAGAACGCGGGCCAGATTGATGAGGCCCAATTTGATGAAGTCGAGACCATTATCGACGGTGACGAGGAGTAAGACCGATGGCAATCACCTCTGCCAACCAACTTGAATTGCTGCACGCGGCCGAGGCTGTCGCACGGGAGAAGATGATTGATCCCGGTGTTGTTGTTGAAGCGATGGAAGAGTCGCTCGCGCGGGCGGCGAAGTCTCGTTACGGCTCGGAGATGGACATTCGCGTGTCTATCGACCGCAAGACGGGTAGAGCGACCTTTACGCGTGTGCGCACCGTCGTCGATGAAGAAGAGCTTGAAAACTATCAGGCGGAGATGACCGTCGAACAGGCCAAGCAGTATTTGGAAAACCCCTCCGTCGGTGACACGTTTGTCGAAGAAATCCCGCCAGTCGAGTTGGGCCGTATTGCTGTCCAGTCCGCCAATCAGGTGATTCTGCAGCGTATCCGCGAGGCAGAGCGCGAGCGCCAGTTCAACGAGTTCAAGGACCGCGCCGGAACGATCATCAACGCACTTGTTAAGCGTGAGGAATACGGCAACGTCATCGTTGATATTGGTGCCGGTGAGGCCATCCTGCGTCGCAACGAGAAGATCGGCCGCGAAAGCTACCGCCCGGGTGATCGTATCCGTTGCTACATCAAGGATGTGCGTCGCGAGCCGCGTGGTCCGCAGATCTTCCTGAGCCGCACCGCGCCTGAATTCATGGCCGAACTATTCAAGATGGAAGTGCCGGAAATCTATGAAGGTATCATCGAGATCAAAGCTGTTGCGCGTGATCCCGGAAGCCGTGCGAAGATCGCAGTGATTTCCTATGACGGTTCGATTGATCCGGTTGGTGCCTGTGTTGGTATGCGCGGCAGCCGTGTTCAAGCCGTAGTGAACGAGCTTCAGGGCGAAAAGATCGACATCATTCCGTGGAATGAGGATATGCCGACGTTCCTCGTGAATGCGTTGCAACCCGCCGAGGTTTCGAAGGTTGTTCTGGACGAGGAAGCTGGCAAGATCGAAGTTGTCGTTCCTGAGGAGCAGCTTTCGCTCGCTATTGGCCGTCGCGGTCAGAACGTACGTTTGGCGTCGCAGCTCACCAACCTCGATATCGACATCATGACCGAGGAAGAGGAATCGAAGCGCCGTCAGGCAGAGTTCGAAGTTCGGACCAAGCTGTTCATGGAAGCGCTCGATCTGGACGAGTTCTTTGCCCAGCTTCTGGTTTCAGAAGGCTTCACCAGCCTCGAGGAAGTTGCCTATGTGGAGCTGGATGAACTTCTGGTTATTGACGGTGTCGATGAAGATACTGCCAATGAATTGCAGGCGCGTGCACGTGATGTGCTGGATGCTCAGAATGCTGCTGCACTGGAACAGGCCCGCTCTCTCGGTGCCGAGGACAGCCTGATCACCTATGAAGGGCTGACACCGCAAATGGTTGCGGCTCTGGCCGAAGACGGCGTGAAGACGCTGGAAGATTTCGCAACCTGTGCAGACTGGGAACTGGCCGGTGGCTGGACGACAGTCGATGGCGAGCGCGTGAAGGATGACGGTGTTCTAGAGCCATTTGATGTCAGCCTTGAAGAGGCACAGAGCATGATCATGAACGCACGCGTCATGTTGGGCTGGGTTGATCCGGCAGAGCTTGAGTCCGACGAGGACGAGAGTCTCGAAGAAGCAGAGGAAAGCGAAGCCTAATGGGGCTTCGGGTTGGTTGCACGCATGACGCGGGGCGGATCACATAAAGCCAAGGGCGATGCATCGGAGCGCCGGTGCATCGTGTCTGGCGAAACCCAGCCGAAAGCGGGACTGATCCGGTTTGTTGTCGGGCCAGACAATCAGGTCGTGCCGGATATACTGGGCAAGCTGCCGGGCCGCGGTATGTGGGTCACCGCAGATCGCAACATCCTGGAGCAGGCGTCGCGCGGTCAGTTTTCGCGGTCTGCAAAAGCTGCCGTTACGGTGCGGGAAGGCTTAGTTGAGGAAGTCGAGAGACAGCTTGCAAGGCGGGTCGTCGATCTGATCGCCTTGGCCCGTAAAGCAGGGCTTGCCGTGTGTGGATTTGAAAAAGTGAAGGGCTGGTTGAGCGGCGGAGCGCAAGTGCGTGTGCTGTTGCAGGCCAGCGATGGATCGGTTCGGGGCAAGTCCAAACTCTGGACGCCTGAGGGCGCACGGTATTTCGACTGTTTGACTTCGGATGAATTGGGTTTGGCATTCGGGCGGCAAAGTGTGATACATGGCGCGCTCGCGACTGGCGGACTCAGTGACCGTGTAGTAGAGGAAGCCTCGAAACTTCGAGGTTTACGCGATAAAGACGACGGCAATCCTGCTGTCGGAAAGGATAAAGTAGCTAAATGAGCGATAACGACGGAAAGAAAACTCTTGGTCTGCGCGGCTCCCAATCTGGGAACGTGAAGCAGAGCTTTAGCCATGGTCGCACCAAGAACGTCGTGGTTGAGACAAAGCGCAAGCGAGTTGTCGTTCCAAAGCCGGGTGCTGCACCACAGGCGGCAAAAGGTGGCGCGCAGCCAGTAAAAAGCGATCCAGCAAAGCGGCCGGGTGGTATTTCTGACGCGGAAATGGAGCGCCGGATGAAGGCGCTCGCGCTTGCCAAGGCGCGTGAAGCGGAAGAAGCGGCGCAGCGAGAAGCCGAAGAAAAAGAACGGGCGCAAGAACGTGAGCGCCGTCGGCAGGAAGCCGAAGAGAAAGAGCGTGAAGAGCGTGAGCGCGAAGAGAAGGCCCGTAAGAAGGCCGAGGAAGATGAGCGCCAGAGGAAGTCAGCTGAAGAGGCCGCGCGCAAGGCAGCCGAAGCTCCTGTTGCGCCGCCACAGCCGGATGAAGCCCGACCCGCTCCACGCGGTGCCGCTGCGCCGGCGCGTAAAGCTCCAGAGCGCGATGTGCGTGAAAAGCAATCCAAGCCGAAAGGTGCCCGTGACGACGAGGGGCGCCGGTCCGGTAAACTCACTCTGAACCAGGCGCTTTCGGGTGATGGCGGTGGTCGTCAGCGGTCGCTCGCCTCTATGCGGCGCAAGCAGGAGCGTGCCCGTCAGAAGGCGATGGGTGGACAGGTCGAGCGTGAAAAGGTTGTCCGCGACGTCCAATTGCCGGAAGCAATCACCGTAGGTGAACTCGCAAACCGTATGGCAGAGCGTGTCGCGGATGTTGTGAAAGCGCTGATGCAGAACGGCATCATGGCGACGCAGAACCAGACGATTGATGCGGATACCGCAGAACTGATCATCACCGAATTCGGGCACAATGTTCAGCGTGTCTCGGATTCTGATGTTGAAGATGTCATCGACTCGATCGAGGATGATCCGAAAGACCTCACGGGCCGCCCGCCGATCATTACGGTGATGGGCCACGTCGACCACGGCAAAACCTCGCTGCTGGATGCGATCCGCAATGCAAAGGTGGTTGCTGGTGAAGCCGGTGGAATCACTCAGCATATCGGTGCCTATCAGGTGGAGACCGAGAGCGGTGCGATCCTGACATTCCTCGATACCCCGGGTCACGCGGCGTTTACGTCGATGCGGGCTCGTGGCGCACAGGTGACGGATATCGTGGTGCTCGTGGTCGCAGCGGATGACGCTGTGATGCCGCAGACAATCGAAGCCATTAACCATGCCAAAGCGGCAAAGGTGCCGATGATCGTCGCGATCAACAAGTGTGACAAGCCCGACGCAAATCCAGACAAGGTGCGCACGGACCTCTTGCAGCACGAAGTGATCGTCGAGGGGTTGTCTGGTGATGTGCAGGATGTTGAAGTCTCCGCAATCTCGGGCAAAGGCTTGGATGAGCTGCTTGAAGCCATCGCGCTGCAGGCTGAGATCCTTGAGTTACAGGCGAATCCTGATCGCGCCGCAATGGGTGCTGTGATTGAAGCCCAGCTCGACGTGGGCCGTGGTCCTGTTGCGACAGTTTTGGTTCAGCATGGAACACTTCGTCAGGGCGATATTTTCGTTGTCGGCGAGCAGTGGGGTAAAGTCCGTGCTCTGATCAACGACAAGGGCGACCGTGTCAAAGAAGCTGGCCCGTCTGTTCCTGTGGAAGTACTTGGTCTGAACGGGACGCCGGAAGCTGGCGACGTTCTCAACGTTGTCTCGACCGAGGCGCAGGCGCGTGAAATCGCTGAATACCGTCATAATGCCGCGAAAGAGAAGCGCGCTGCCGCTGGTGCAGCGACGACCCTTGAGCAGTTGATGGCGAAAGCGAAGGAAGATGCGAATGTCGCAGAGCTTCCGATCGTTGTGAAAGCTGACGTGCAAGGCTCTGCTGAGGCAATCGTTCAGGCGATGGAGAAAATCGGTAACGATGAGGTTCGCGTGCGCGTGCTGCACTATGGTGTAGGCGCGATTACAGAGACTGACGTAGGTCTGGCGGAGGCATCCGGTGCGCCGGTCATCGGCTTTAATGTGCGGGCAAATGCGTCTGCGCGGAATACGGCCAACCAGAAAGGCATCGAACTGCGCTACTATTCCGTGATCTACGATCTGGTGGATGACGTGAAGAAAGCCGCAAGTGGTCTTCTGTCTGCCGAGGTGCGCGAGCGGTTTATCGGTTATGCACAGATCAAAGAGGTCTTTAAGGTGTCCGGCGTTGGCAAGGTTGCCGGCTGTCTTGTCACTGAAGGTGTGGCCCGTCGGTCGGCCGGTGTTCGCCTGCTGCGTGATAACGTCGTGATTCACGAAGGCACACTTAAGACGCTCAAGCGCTTTAAGGACGAGGTTTCGGAAGTACAGTCCGGTCAGGAATGCGGGATGGCCTTTGAGAACTATGATGACGTCCGGCCAAACGATGTGATCGAAATCTTCGAGCGTGAAGAGGTCGAACGTTCGCTTTGATCATGGCGCGATAGAAAAGGAAAAGGCGGGTCAGTGACCCGCCTTTTTTATAACCAATCCCGCAGGATCGGGATGAGGGGTATGTCTGCAGGGGGCATGTCATAATTTCGAAGTTCGTTCGGCTTGACCCACTTTAGGGTCTGCCCTTCTTTCGAATGCGGCGTCCCACCCCATTTGCGGCAAGCAAAAAGCGGCATCAACAGGTGGAAGTCGGCATAGCTGTGACTTGCAAAGGTCAATGGCGCGAGACACGAGCCCCATGTCTCTATCCCCAATTCCTCATCAAGCTCGCGGATCAGCGCCTCTTCCGGCGTTTCGCCCTGCTCTACCTTGCCGCCGGGGAACTCCCACATGCCTGCCATCGACTTTCCTTCCGGCCGTTGGGCAAGCAGAACGCGCCCGTCAACGTCAATCAGGGCGACGGCAGAGACGAGGACTACCCTCATGAGCGATAGTCCGCATTGATCTCTATGTACCGATGGGTGAGATCGCAGGTCCAAACCGTCGATCGTGCCGTACCGACGCCGAGATCGCACGAAATGACCAACTCTTGCTGCTTCATGTAGGAAGCACCCTGTTCTTCGCTGTATCTGGGCGAGACCCAGCCGTTTTCTGCAACGGTGATGTCACCGAAGCGAATGGTCAGTAGGTCGCGATCCGCTTTGGCGCCGGATTTGCCGACGGCCATGACAATCCGCCCCCAGTTGGGGTCTTCGCCTGCAATTGCCGTTTTGACCAAGGGTGAGTTCGCGATGGCCAGAGCCACCTTGCGGGCGTCATCATCGGAGGCGGCACCGCTGACCTGCACCTCGACAAACTTTGTAGCGCCTTCGCCATCACGCACTACCTGATGCGCCAGATCAAGCATGACACCATGCAGCGCGTCCGCAAATGCTGCGTTCCCTTCTACATCGACGCCTGAGGCTCCTGTCGCCCCCATAAGCAGGGTATCAGAGGTTGAGGTATCACTATCGACAGTGATGGCGTTGAAGGTTTTGTCTGTCAGCGAGGAGAGCAACGCCTGAAGTGCGGCAGCGCTGATCTGCGCGTCCGTGAAGATATAGACCAGCATCGTGGCCATATCGGGCGCAATCATACCGGAGCCCTTTGCAATACCCGCGATGCGAACAGGCTTTCCGTCTATCTCTAGCTCAGCCGCAGAGCCTTTTGGGAATGTGTCGGTCGTCATGATCGCCCGCGCTGCGGCTTCCGCGCCATTTTCGGACAGGTCGGCAGAGAGCGTTTCGATGACAGCCTCGATTTTTTCATGGGGAAGCGGCTCGCCGATTACGCCGGTCGAACTTGTAAATATTCTCGCAGAAGGAACGCCCGTCACGTCGGCAACTTTTCGGGTGATCGCGTTGACCGAGTTGATGCCGTATTTTCCGGTGAAAGCGTTTGAGTTGCCGGAGTTTACAAGAAATACAGCGCGGTCGTTTGTGCCGTCAGGATTTGCGAGCTTGGTCTGACAATCCAAGACGGGCGCCGAGCGTGTCGACGAGCGAGTGAAGACACCCGCAATAGCGCTGCCACTGGCCAACTCAGCCATCATCACATCCGTGCGCCCCTTGTATCTGACGCCTGCTGCGACGGTCGAAAAGCGCACCCCACCGATAATCGGGAGGGTGGGGAAGCTGGCTGGGGCCAGTGGCGAAATTGTCATTTTCAGTTTTCCAGAAGATCGAGATTTTGCAGGATTGCAGGGTCTAGACCGAGGTCTTCGGCACGGACGATCTCAGCGGATTCTGTGAGGGATTCAAGTGCTTCTGTGACGGCTTGCTCCTGAATTTCGCTGACGAGCTCCTGACGAACCGCATCCAGCTCCGGGATCGGTGTATCGCGTGTTTCGTTAAGCTTGATCACATGCCAGCCAAACTGCGTTTGAACAGGGGCGGAGATCGCGCCGACCTCAAGCTCTGCGACGGCGGCTTCGAACTCTGCGACCATCATTCCCATACCAAACCAGCCTAGTTCGCCACCTGAGGGGCCGGAGGGGCCAGTGGAAACTTCCTGCGCGGTGGTTGCGAAATCGGCGCCATCGTCAAGCCGTGCAATGACGGCGAGCGCTTCTTCCTCGGTCTCGACAAGGATGTGGGAGGCATTGAACTCGGCTTCCGGCTCGGCTGAGCCAAAGCGACTGTCATAGAGCGCCGTGAGCGCTTCGTCGGTGATTGCTTCATTGCTGATTACTTCGATGGCCTCGCCCGCGAGGAGCGAACGGCGCTCAAGCTGGAGCGCCATGGCGACCCGCTTGGGCTCTTCGGTAACACTGTTGGCGAGAAGCTCTTGCTGGATCAGCTGTTCGACGAGCCCATCAAACAGAATATCCGCTGGTAGCTGTTGGTATTGTTGCGGGAGTTGCGCACGGGCAATGATCAGTTGGCCGAGGGTGATTTCAGTCCCGTTTACGGTGGCGATCACCGTATCGGCGTCGGCATCCTGCGCGGCGGCGGCTCCGCTGAGAGCGAGGCTTGCGACTGTCGCGAGGAGAATGGATTTCAGCATGAATTCGGCCTTTCCTATATGGCTTTCTGCGTAACGTTGACACTCCAGACCCTGCCCCTTACATCGAACAAAGGTTCCGAGGGGACCTTGGCCGGTCCCTGTTTAGGCTTTGGGCACCACACCTACAAGCAACCTCCTCAGAATCGTGAACAAGACAGGCGCCGGGAGAGCGGAGAAAAGATGTTGGGTATTGGATCGTTTGCACGAAAGGTTTTTGGCACCCCAAATGACCGAAAGATCAAAGCAACCCGCCCTCTCATTGAAAAGATCAATGCGTTGGAACCAGATTTCGAGGCGCTCTCTGACGAGGGGCTGAAGGAAAAGACAGAAGAATTTCGCAAACGTGTTGCGGATGGGGCATCGCTTGACGATCTCTTGCCGGAGGCATTTGCCAATTGCCGCGAGGCTGCCAAGCGTGCACTTGGCCTGCGCGCCTTCGATGTTCAGTTGATGGGGGGGATCTTCCTTCATCAAGGTAATATCTCTGAGATGAAGACCGGTGAGGGAAAGACGCTAGTTGCGACATTCCCGGCTTATCTGAATGCGCTGACCGGGCGCGGCGTTCATGTGGTCACTGTGAACGATTATCTTGCCCGCCGTGACGCTGACTGGATGTCGAAAGTCTATGGTGCGTTGGGCCTGACCACGGGTGTTTCATACTCCCAGCAGCCTGAAGACGAGAAGAAAGCGGCCTATGAGTGCGACGTCACCTATGCCACGAATACTGAACTGGGCTTTGACTACCTGCGGGACAACACCAAGACAGAGCTCTCCCAACTGGTGCAGCGGGATCATTTTTTCGCCATCGTGGACGAGGTTGACAGTATTCTGATTGATGAGGCGCGGACACCCCTGATCATTTCCGGCCCTGCGCAGGATCGCTCTGAGCTTTACAAAGCAATTGATGTTCTGATCCCTGAATTGACAGATGAGCACTACACGCTCGACGAGAAGTCACGGAATGTGAGCTTCACTGATGAGGGCAACGAGTTCCTTGAAGCCCGGCTGACGGAAATGAACCTCTTGCCCGAGGGTCAGAACCTGTATGATCCCGAGAGCACGACCATAGTCCATCACGTTAATCAGGGGCTTCGTGCGCACCAGTTGTTTACGAAGGACAAGGACTACATCGTTCGGGATGATCAGGTTGTCTTGATTGACGAATTTACTGGCCGCATGATGCCGGGTCGTCGCCTATCTGACGGATTGCATCAGGCGATTGAGGCGAAGGAGCACTGCTCAATCAAGCCTGAGAACGTGACCGTAGCTTCTGTGACATTCCAGAATTATTTCCGCCTTTATGAAAAGCTGGCGGGCATGACCGGTACAGCGCTGACCGAGGCCGAAGAATTCATGGAAATCTACAAGCTCGGGGTTGTCGAAGTGCCGACGAACCGTGAAGTCGCGCGGGACGATCAGCATGATCAGGTATTCCGTACCGTGAAAGAAAAATATGACGGGATCGTTGCGGCCATCAAAGAAGCCAATGCAAAGGGACAACCGACCCTGATCGGCACGACCTCCATCGAGAAATCCGAATTCCTGAGCGCGCTGCTGACGAAAGAGGGCATCAAACATAATGTTCTGAATGCACGTCAGCACGAACAGGAGGCGCAGATTGTTGCTGACGCCGGAAAATTCGGTGCTGTAACGATTGCAACGAATATGGCTGGTCGCGGGACTGATATTCAGCTGGGCGGCAACGTCGAGATGAAGGTGCTGGAGGCGCTCGCGGCAAATCCTGAGGGAGATCCAGAAGCGATTCGCTCCGAGATTGAGGCCGCACATGGAGAGGAAAAGCAGCGGGTTCTTGATGCTGGTGGTCTGTTTGTTCTGGGAACAGAGCGGCATGAGAGCCGACGCATCGACAACCAGCTGCGCGGTCGTTCGGGAAGACAAGGCGATCCGGGGCGATCTGCGTTCTTCCTGTCGCTTGAAGACGACCTGATGCGCATTTTCGGCTCCGAGCGGCTAGATAAGGTACTGTCGTCGCTTGGAATGAAAGAGGGTGAGGCGATTGTTCATCCATGGGTGAACAAGTCTCTTGAGCGTGCGCAGGCAAAGGTCGAGGGTCGTAATTTCGATATTCGAAAGCAACTTCTGAAGTTCGATGACGTGATGAATGACCAGCGAAAGGTTATCTTCGGTCAGCGCCGGGAAGTTATGGGAGCCTCTGATCTCTCCGAGATCATCGAAGATATGCGCCATGAGGTGATTGACGATCTGGTCGATCAGCACCTACCGCCGAAAAGTTATGCTGATCAGTGGGATGTTGATGGAATTAAGAAGGATGTTGCTGAATTTTTGTCGATTCAGCCGCCTTTGGCCGAGTGGTGCGACGAAGATGGCGTGGATCAGGAGATTGTGCGTGAGCGTCTGATCGAGGCGGCTGATCAGTTTATGGAAGAAAAGCTCAATGCCTTTGGCGCAGACACGATGCGCAACATAGAGAAGCAAATTCTAATCAACACTATTGATGCGAAATGGCGAGAGCACCTTCTGACGCTTGAGCACTTGCGATCCGTTGTTGGCTTCCGCGGATATGCCCAGCGTGATCCGCTCAATGAGTACAAGACCGAGAGCTTCCAGCTTTTCGAAACATTGTTGGAGAGCCTAAGGCAGGAAGTGACCCAAAAACTGTCCCAGATCCGGCCTATGACCGAAGAAGAACAGCGCGCGATGATGCAACAGCTTGCTGAACAGCAGCGCCGCTTGCAGGCTGCTGCTGCCGCAGGGGCGGCTGCCGCACCCGCGCAGGAAGCGCAGGGCGAAGTTAGGGAAGGGTTCGACGAATCCAACCCAGAGACATGGGGCAATCCGGGACGCAACGACTCCTGTCCATGTGGATCGGGCAAGAAATTTAAACATTGTCATGGTCGGCTGACATAATCGGTCATTTTCACGCCTCAATGTTTCCTTTGTCGCGTCCTTCTTGAGACACTTTAAACGCGCAGATTGTTTCCGTTCTAGGAATAGAAGGGAAACATCTGATGTCCCAGATTCGGAAAATCGCGGTTGCAGGTGGTACTTTTGCCATCGCGCTCGGAATTGGCTTTGTGATGCAAAACGGCGATGCGCTCGCGTCGCGGCTTGCTGGTGAGCCTGAGCTGGAGCCAACCCCTGCAGCGATGGTGCCGATGGTCGAGCTGCCTGCGTTTGTCGCCCCCGAGGTGAACGCAGTTTCAGAAGTCGCATTGAGCCTTCCAAAACCGCTTTCCGTATTCGAGCCGCAGTTACAGCCGCAGCATATGGCTGCCGTTGCTGCCGAAGATTTCGGGGTCGTGACGGATGCTCCCAAGATGACAACAGTTGCCTCTGCCGGAGATTGCACGCCGAGGATGCTGCTTAGTGCAGCGGAGGGTGCTATGGTCGATGTTTCTCTGGATGCGCCCTGCGCATTAAATCAAGCAATCACAATTCACCATCAGGGAATGATGTTTACCGCAGCGACGGACGAGGACGGGCTCTACTCAGTCCAGATACCGGCGCTTTCCAAAGCACCCGTCGTGATGGCGACCTTTATGGATGGATCGGCTGCCGTCGGTGCGACGGTTGTTATTGATTTTGAGGCATATCATCGTGCGGTTCTGCTCTGGGAAGGTGAGAGCGGACTGGAGCTTCATGCTTTTGTCGATGGAGCGACCTACGGTGACGCCATGCATTTGACAGCAGGTGGCAATACTCAGGCGGGTGGAGCGAGCCTGCATCGCTTTGGCGAAGCGCTCATGGTAAACGCCCATTTCTCGGATGTGTTTTCAATCCCTGTCGAAGAGGGGCTGAGCGAAGCTGATATCGTCCGTTTCTCTGTCGAGGCCGAGATTACACCGCAAAACTGCGGTCGCGAGGTCGCGGCACAGACACTCGAATTCGGTGCTGATATGAAGGCGCTGGACCTCTCGTTGTCGATCCCTGCCTGTGATGCTGTGGGCGATTATATTCTGCTCGGAAGCCTTATCAGCCCTGTGCACGTCGCAGCTCGCTGAGCTAGAGGAGCCCGCTGGCGCGAAAGCTCAATTCGGTCTCTTTTCCGATAATCACATGATCATGCAGCGCAATGTCAAAAACTTGCGCTGCTTTTTCTATCTTGGCGGTCATTTCGATGTCTGCATGTGAAGGCGTTGGATCACCCGTTGGATGATTATGGACAAGAATGATGGCGCTTGCCGATAGATCAAGGCAGCGCCGGACAATTTCTCTGGGATAGACGGGAACATGGTTCACCGTTCCCACACCGGCGCATTCGTCAGCTAGAATCATATTTTTTGTATTGAGATAGAGGACGCGAAATTCCTCCGTTTCGCGATGCGCCATTACCGTATGACAGTAGTCCAAAAGCGCGTTCCATCCTGAAATGACAGGTTTGTTCAGCATTCGTGCGCGGGAGAGACGCTGGGCTGCTGCCTCTACAATCTTAAGCTCGACAATGGCACTACTCCCAAGGCCGCTGATATTTTTCAGGCGGGACAAAGGAGCGGTAATCACCGAATTGAAATCGCCGAATGTCTCTAGCAGATTGCGGGCAATCGGCTTTACATCGCGCCGTGGAATCGCGCGAAACAGTAAAAGCTCCAGCAATTCGTAGTCTGGCATCGGTCCGGAGCCGCCAATCAGAAACCGCTCACGGAGCCGCTTGCGGTGATCCTTTAGGTAGGAGGGCTGATCCGGTTTTGATTGCGCCGGCATCGCCTCCCGAAACGAGAGAAGCGGGAGGTGTGGGTCTGGTTTCCTGTGAGATGTGTGGCCCATATCAAGGCGGTAACCACTTTTAGTTACCGCCTCATTAACAGGTTAGCCCTTCATCGAATCCCAAAAGCTTTTGACCGATGAGAAGAAGGACGAGCTTTGCGGATTGTTTTCTTCGCTTAGGTCCGCGAATTCACGCAAAAGCTCTTTCTGTCGGCCGTTGAGCTTTACCGGCGTTTCAACGTTCAATTCGATGAACATATCGCCAGTCCCGCCCGAACGCAGTGCGGGCATACCCTTGCCGCGAAGCCGCATCTGGCGGCCTGTTTGACTGCCTTCAGGAATTTTCACACGGCTGCGCCCGCCGTCAATGGTCGGGACTTCGATATCGCCACCGAGCGCCGCAGATACCATTGAGACAGGCACGCGGCAGTAGAGATTTGTTCCGTCTCTCTCGAAGAGTTTATGGGGTCTGACCTCGATGAAGATATAGAGATCCCCGGAGGGACCGCCCCGCAAACCGGCTTCCCCCTCGCCAGCGAGACGAATCCGGGTACCAGTCTCGACGCCGGCGGGAATGTTGACCGAAAGTGAGCGGTTCTTTTCGGTGCGCCCTGCGCCATGACAGGTTTTGCACGGGTTCTTGATCGTCTGACCCATACCCGAACAGGTCGGACAGGTTCGTTCAACGGTAAAGAAGCCCTGTTGTGCACGCACCTTACCCATACCGGAACAGGTCGGGCAGGTTACAGGCTCGCTGCCACCCTCGGCGCCGGTGCCATTACAGGAATCACAAGCCACCGAAGTAGGAACGCTGATCGTCTTTTGGAGACCGCTGAACGCCTCCTCCAAGGTGATCTGGAGGTTGTAGCGCAGGTCGTTGCCACGGGTCGCGCGGCTCCGGCCACCGCCCTGACGCCCACCCATGAAGTCGCCGAACAGATCATCGAAAACGTCAGAGAAAGCACTGGCAAAGTCGGCATTGCCGCCGCCGTAGCCGCCGCGCTGTCCTCCGCCGCCCATACCGTTTTCAAAGGCGGCATGGCCGAACCGGTCATAGGCCGCTTTCTTTTCCGCATCTTTCAGGACTTCGTAGGCTTCGTTAGCCTCTTTGAACTGACTTTCCGCGTCCGGATTATCTGCATTTCGGTCTGGGTGAAGCTCTTTGGCTTTCTGGCGGTAAGCTTTCTTGATCTCGTCGGCAGATGCGCCGCGAGATAGGCCAAGAGTTTCGTAGTAGTCGCGTTTCGCCATAGATTGATGCCCTCTCAAAAGGAAAGACCGGCGCGGGGGTCCGGGCCGGTCTCGCCTTTGCTACGACTTGGCTTAACGGCCGTCCTTGCTGTCGCCGAGATCCTCGAAGTCGGCGTCGAGGATGTCATCATCCACGCCGCTGTCTTCGTCGGCTGCGCCAGTATTGCCGCCCGACTCTTCCTGGCTGGCTTTGTAGATCGCCTCGCCAAGCTTCATCGAAGCTTCGGTGACATTCTGGATGCCAGACTTGATCTTGCCAGCGTCGTCGTTCTCAAGCTCATCCTTAAGTGCAGCAATGGCAAGTTCGATCGCCTCTACCGTAGTCGGGTCAACCTTATCGCCATGTTCTTCGACAGCCTTCTCGGTGGAGTGGATCAGGCTTTCGGCCTGGTTCTTGGCTTCGACGAGCTCTTTGCGCTGCTTGTCCGCATCGGCGTTGGCTTCAGCATCCTTGACCATTGCTTCGATCTCGTCATCGCTCAGGCCGCCGGAAGCTTGGATCGTGATCTTCTGCTCACGGCCCGTGCCTTTGTCCTTGGCGGAAACGCTGACGATACCGTTGGCGTCGATGTCGAAGGTCACTTCGATTTGCGGCATACCACGCGGTGCCGGCGGGATTTCTTCGAGGTTGAACTGGCCGAGCATCTTATTGTCGGCAGCCATTTCGCGCTCGCCCTGGAACACGCGGATGGTCACGGCGTTCTGGTTGTCCTCGGCGGTGGAGAACACTTGGCTCTTCTTCGTCGGGATCGTGGTGTTGCGGTCGATCAAGCGGGTGAACACGCCGCCGAGCGTTTCGATGCCGAGCGAGAGCGGCGTCACATCGAGCAGAACAACGTCCTTGACGTCGCCTTGCAGAACGCCTGCTTGGATCGCAGCGCCCATGGCCACAACCTCGTCAGGGTTCACACCCTTATGCGGCTCTTTGCCGAAGAATTTCGTCACTTCTTCGATGACCTTCGGCATACGGGTCATACCACCGACAAGTACGACTTCGTCGATGTCGTTGGTCGAAAGGCCAGCGTCTTTCAGAGCGGCTTGGCAGGGCTTGATAGAGGCTTTGATCAGATCACCAACGAGGCTTTCCAGTTTGGCACGAGTCAGCTTCATCACGAGGTGCAAAGGCTGACCGTTGGCACCCATGGAGATAAACGGCTGGTTGATCTCGGTCTGGCTGGAGCTCGACAGTTCGATCTTGGCTTTCTCAGCAGCTTCCTTGAGGCGCTGAAGGGCCATCTTGTCTTTCGTCAGATCGACCTGATTCTCTTTTCTGAATTCGTCAGCAAGATAGTTGACGATCCGCATGTCGAAGTCTTCACCACCGAGGAACGTATCGCCATTGGTGGATTTCACTTCGAAAAGGCCATCGTCGATTTCAAGAATGGTGACGTCAAACGTACCACCGCCAAGGTCGTAAACAGCGATTGTCTTGGTCTCTTTCTTGTCGAGGCCGTAAGCAAGTGCAGCAGCAGTCGGTTCGTTGATGATCCGCAGCACCTCGAGACCGGCGATTTTGCCTGCATCTTTTGTTGCCTGACGTTGAGCGTCGTTGAAATAGGCCGGAACGGTGATGACAGCTTGGGTCACTTCTTCGCCAAGGTAGCTCTCGGCGGTTTCTTTCATCTTTTGCAGAATAAATGCAGAAATCTGGCTCGGGCTGTATTTGTCGCCTCGTGCCTCAACCCATGCATCGCCATTGCCGCCATTGATGACGTTGAACGGCAGGTTCTTCTTGTCTTTCGCAAGATCTGCGTCGTCGAACCGGCGGCCGATCAGGCGCTTGACACCAAAAATCGTGTTGTCTGGGTTGGTGACTGCCTGACGTTTCGCAGGCTGGCCGACCAGACGTTCCTCTTCAGAGAACGCAACGATGGACGGCGTGGTGCGCGCACCTTCCGAGTTTTCAATCACGCGCGGCTTTGAGCCATCCATGATTGCGACGCAGGAGTTTGTTGTACCGAGGTCGATACCAATAACTTTTCCCATTTTTCAAATCCCTCACTTAGGCGGTTTGAGCGGCGCGGACCCTATCCGGCATCGGCGCCTTCTGGTTTGCTCCGTTTGCCTGACGCGGCAACCGGAAAGATCAGGGGGTATATAAGGAGGCAAACAAGGGGCTGCAACGGGTCATAGACGGCAAAATTTACGCTCAAGAATTATCGACCGGCATTCCAGCTCGCTGACGCGTTTTTACGGGTGAAAAATTCAATCATCAGGCCGAACATGAACAGGCCGAGCGTGATCATGACTGGATAGGAAATGGAGCTGTTGTGGGGCGTATAGTTGATGAAAATGAAGCCGCGCGCCTGATCGATTGTATGGAAAAGCGGATTCCACGCGAACATCGCAAGCATGCTGGCCGGAAGCGTGTTAGCAACGAACATCTTTCCTGACGCGATCATATTAACGCGGGAATATACTGTCTGACCGATCGGGGCGACATTGGGCAGCCAGGGGCGGATTGCCATGAAAATAATTCCAATAGCCGCGCCCGAGATCCAAGAAAGCAACAGCATACCATACGCCCCAACGGGATCGTGAATCGTAATCGGTGTGACCAGTGCGTGATATAGGAACAGCGCAACGACCAACGTCAACGTTTGCTGATAGAGTGTACTCAAAGCTGCAGCAGAGATTGTGACAATTGTATTCAATGGGGCATGGTGCATCATCGGCGACGTTGATCCTTCGGCCTTGAATACGGCGCCAATTGTTTTTGAGTGGGTCAGGAAAAGAAAGATTCCTGACATGATGTAGAGCAGAAAGTCACCTCTGATCCCTGCGCCACGCATTCCGAGCAGCACGAACATTGCGTAAAAGGCGGCGACAAACAACGTGGCCTGAACCAGATTCAGAAGCAGTCCAACAACGGCATTGCGATGGCTTTTGCGGATATCGCGCACGACGCTGTGAAAGATCAGTTCGCCCATTTCAAAGGCGTAGGTGAGCTTGCTTTTTTTCCTTTGGACGCGAAACATTTCTGTTCATCGACTTTCACAAATCATGATTGCATTGCAGCGTAATACGCGTTCCCGCATAAAGCGATAACTTTAGAATTTATAATGACGGGTGGAGAGAGCGTTGGATTTTCAGAAACTTGAGATTGAGATGCGTCGGCTGGCTTTGGAAGCGGGTGCGCTTATTATGGAGGTCTATGGACAAGATGATTTCGGTATCGAGGCCAAATCGGACGAGAGCCCCGTGACCGTTGCCGATAAACTCGCCGATGCTCATATATCAAAGGGTCTGCGCACCTCTTTCCCGGATGTCGCGCTTGTCACCGAAGAGCAGTCTGACACCCATGAGGCAGCAGTTTCGACCTTTTTGATCGTTGATCCGCTCGACGGGACGAAAGAATTCATCAAGCGACGCGGTGATTTTACGGTTAATATTGCCTATGTCGAAAATGGCATTCCGATCCGTGGCGTTGTCTATGCACCCGCGCGAGGGCGCTTGTTCCTGACCGATCATACAGGAAAGTCATACGAGGAAAGCGGACCGTTCGATACCGAGAATGTAGGCAAAGTGCGACCGATTTCAGTCTCTAAACCAAATAATTCGGCGCTTCGCATTGTTGCTTCCAAGTCTCATCGGGATGAGGCGACTGACGATTATCTAGAGATGTATTCTTACAGCGATACCAAAAGTGCGGGGTCGTCATTGAAATTTTGCCTCGTCGCGACGGGAGAAGCTGACCTATATCCACGGCTAGGCCGGACAATGGAGTGGGATACTGCCGCTGGTCAGGCGGTTCTGCTCGGAGCGGGCGGCGAGGTGGTGCATTTCGATACCCATGAGCGCCTTTCTTATGGAAAACCTGGTTTTGAAAATCCGTTTTTCATCGCATTTGCGCCTGGAGTTGAATTAGTTTCCACTTCATGAAGACTCTGGTTGTTATCCCGGTTCGGTATGCGTCGGTTAGGTTTCCTGGAAAACCTCTTGCGCAGTTGGTTTCCTCAAGCGGCGTCAGCAGGTCGCTTGCACATTGGACGTGGCTGGCTGCGAAGCCGCTGTCTCGAAGGGCTCGGATTGTTCTCGCGACGGATGATGATCGAATCGAGGCGGAGTGTCGTTCCTTTGGTGGTGAGGTCGTTCGAACGTCGACGAATTGTCGAAATGGCACCGAACGCTGCGCCGAAGCCTATCGCGCATTGGGTGAGGAGTTCGACTTGGTCGTGAATCTTCAAGGCGATGCTCCGCTGACGCCGCCTTGGATCCTTGATGCATTGATTGATGCCTTTTCCGATACGACAATCGACGTTGCAACACCTGCGCTGCCGACCAGCGGGCGTATGTTGTCGGCATTGAGAGAAGACCGTCGTGAAGGTCGCGTCGGTGCAACGACGCTGGTTCAGGACCGGAACGGTAACGCGCTGTATTTTTCGAAGGAGGTCCTGCCATACACAGCGGCACCTTTTGCGGATGAGGAGATGACACCAGTCTATCATCATATCGGCGCCTACGCTTACCGGCCGGCGGCGTTGGCAGCTTACCTTGAGTTGCGGGAATCAATGTTTGAAAGGACCGAAGGGTTGGAGCAACTCCGCTTTCTGGAAAATGGAATCCCGATCCGATGTGTCCCCGCAGAGCTCCGCGGGAGATCATTTTGGGAAGTCAATAACCCTGAAGATATCCCAAAGGTAGAGCCGCATTTAGGGGAGATTGTGGCCGAGTGATCGCACCGCGTGTCAGTGTTGTTATTGTCAGTCACGGGCGGGCGGAATTTCTTTCTGGTGCGATCCGGGCGCTGCTACAACAATCTTATCCGTGTTTTGAGATTGTTGTCGTCGCAGAGGCAGCGTCGCTTGCGAGATTGGATGCGGCGATTGCCTCCGTCAAACTGGTTGAGTTCGAAGAGGCAAATGTAGCCACTGCACGAAATCTGGGCATTGAAAATTCGGCGGGCGAGATCATCGCGTTCATTGATGATGATGCTAGACCTGAGCCTACATGGATATCACGGCTTATTGGACCGATCGCATCCGGTGCCGCGCTTGCCGCTACAGGACGTGTGCTTGGGCGGAACGGGATCAGCGATCAATCTCAATGCTGTATCGTCTCTAATACAGGTAAAGAGCGTGAATATGCCCTTGGGTCGAGCTCATCTATTTTTCGAAATGTCCCGATAAAGCTTGTCGGAACCAACTGTGCCTTTGACGCGCAATTTCTGCGCAGGATTGGTGGTTTCGATGAAGGGTATCCGTTTTATCTCGATGACACGGATGTTTCGATCCGCGCCGCAAGCGTTGGGGCGCCAATGGCTTATGTAGGAGATGCCGTTGTCCATCATGGCTTTGCCGAGGGCCCGTTTCGGAGACAAGATCGCGTGCCACGCTCGCTCTTTAAGATCGGACGCAGCTCTGCCCGGTTTCTTGCACTTTACTGCCCCGCTCGCCAACGCCAACGCGCAATGAATGACATGATCGAGGCGCAACGACAGCGGCTGTTGGAACATATGATCGCGGGACGGTTGGACCCGTTTCAGGTGCGTCTGTTGCTGAAGGATTTTTACCTCGGGTTGAAGGGTGTAGTTCGGGCCGATGATCAGGAAAAACGGACACTAAAACAGGCAAAGTTGTTTCGTCCTGTGCCTGTAATGCTTGGTTCGGACCGTGCTTTTTCCTCACGACTATGGCGGAGTCGATCTGTACAAGCCGCAGCGCATCGCGCTGTTCGCGACGGTGATCGTGTGACGGTTTTTCGTCTGAGCTGGACGGCCTTGTACCACACTGTCCAATTTCAGGATTTGGGTGGCATATGGCTGCAACGTGGCGGTCTGTTCGGTCGATCAAGCCGGAGCGACCCGTTATTCCGAATTTGGAAGTTCAAAGCGCGTATAATGCGTGAGATGAGGCGCATTTCAGATGTTCGATTTCCGTCAAATATTCCCAATTTAGAGTCTGAATAATGGGTGGTTTTGGTGATCTACCGCAGATGTTGGATCTCACCCGCTTGATCTCGCGGGTGGGCCGGCGGTTCTCCGGTATTGATCGCGTTGAATTTGAATATCTGAGGTATTTTTCTCGCATTCCTAACAGTTTTGGGATCGTGCGGACTCGCTGGGGCTATCTCATCCTTGAACAAACCACGCTTCATAGGCTGCTGAAGCGGCTTGATCTCCAGTGGCAAGGGGAGCGCCTTCGCAAATGGAAGATCATGACGGAACTCCGATTTGCCGCCAAGCGCCGTGCGAGCAACTCTGCCATTGAGGGAGTGCTAAAAACGTTATTTAGAGAAGGTTTTGCATATGTGAATACTGGACATATGAACCATACGGACGAATTTCTTTGTAAGATAAGGGAGGGCGGTTGCTCTCAGATTACAATCCTACTGCATGATGTGATTCCTCTCAGCTACCCAGAGTTCCAGCGGTCTGAAACCGTTGCGAGATTTGAGACAGGGTTTCGGGCGGTGACGAAACACGCCGACTCTATCGTTGTCACGACGCAAAGTGAGGCTGCGCAAATTGAGGCAGCTGCGGCTGCGAGAGGAATTACTTTACCCAAGACCTGCCTTGCGCCGCTCGGGGCAGACCATCTGCAACGCATCGAACGTAGCGGCGAAGACGGAACGGAGCGCCCCTATTTCCTCTGTGTTGGGACCATCGAACCACGGAAAAACCATGCGCTCTTGCTGGACATTTGGCCCAGCTTTTCCCAGCCCGCCGCCGATCTCCTGCTCGTCGGTGCGCGGGGGTGGCGGAATGAGGATGTATTTCGTGCACTCGATCGAGGTGTCCCGGGTGTCATTGAACGGAATAATGTCTCTGACCGGGAGCTTTTGAGCCTGATGCAGGGCGCCAGAGCGTTGCTCTTTCCGTCTTTTGCAGAGGGCTTTGGCCTCCCTGCGGTTGAGGCCGCGCGCGTCGGAGTTCCTGTGATTTGCTCCGACATACCTGTCTTTCGTGAAATCTTAGGTGACTATGGCCTCTATTGTGATCCACGAGACAAAGAGTGCTGGGTTGCGGCGATTGAGAAAGCCGCTTCGATGCCGCAGATTGCGCATCGAAATTTTTCTCCTCATGATTGGTCGTCGCACTTTGAGATCGTCTTCAAAGTGTCGTAACGTTTAGATGTTATCGGGAAATATCGGGCAGGAGTAGCTTTTGGGCCTTTGGCAATCCTATCGTTTGCGTCTGCAAAGGCGCCGCTGGCGGATTCGAGCGTTTCGCAAGCGGCGCGATCTGACAGTGATCAATGATCGGACGGCCAATATCCGGCCAGGTGACATCCTCTTGTTTTCTACGCTTCGCAACGAAGATGTTCGCCTCCCCTACTTTCTGAAATATTACAGGGGCTTAGGTGTCAATCATTTCCTAATGGTCGATAACGGCAGCACAGATGGCGGCGGAGAATATCTGGCTGAACAGCCTGATGTGTCACTGTGGTGGACCCAGTCCAGCTATAAGCGCGCGCGTTTTGGAGTTGATTGGTTGAATTGGCTTCAGATGCGGCATGCACATGGTCACTGGTGTCTCGTCGTCGATCCGGACGAATTTTTTGTCTACCCGTTCTGTGATACGCGCCCTGTTCGCGCCCTGACCGACTGGCTGGACGCATCGTCGATCCGTTCTTTCGGGGCTATGCTCGTGGATATGTATCCGAAGGGCGGCCTCAAAAATGCAAAATACCTCAAGGGCGAAAATCCACTTGATGCCGCGCCGTGGTTTGATTCTGGTAACTATTCGATCAAAAAGAACCATCGCTTTGGGAACTTGTGGATCCAGGGCGGGCCGAGAAGCCGCGCTTTTTTTACTGAAGAACCGTGGCGGGCGCCCGCGCTTAACAAAATTCCGCTCGTCAAATGGGATCGGCGCTATGCTTATGTCAGCTCCACCCATATGCTGCTTCCTCGCGGTCTGAACCTTGTCTACGATGAATGGGGGGGCGAGAAGGCTTCAGGAGTGCTTCTTCATACCAAATTTCTAGACACTTTCGCGACGAAGGCCGAAGAGGAGCTGGAGCGGCGACAGCACTACGCAAACAGTCACGAATACAGAGCCTATGCGGAGGGTTTGCGCGATAGCGTCGATCTGTGGTGCAAGTGGTCCGAACAATACATCAATTGGCGGCAGCTTGAGATATTGGGCCTGATGTCCAAGGGGAACTGGGCGTGACGGTCGGCGTTGTCATGTTGGTTCATACGGCCTTTGACAGAGCGGAACAGGTCGTCCGGCATTGGACAGCCGGAGGTTGCCCTGTGGTGATCCATGTCGACAAGGCGGTCGATAAAAAGACGTTCAATGCGTTCAAGGGTGCTCTTCGGGACCTGAGTGACGTGCGATTTTCGAAACGTCACCGTTGCGAGTGGGGGACGTGGGGCCTCGTTGCTGCCTCCCAAGCGGCTTCGGAATTGATGCTGGAGACCTTTCCAGACGTTCGACATGTCTATCTCGCGTCCGGTTCGTGCCTTCCTTTGAGACCTGTCAAAGAATTGATCCGTTACCTGGAGGCCCGCCCGAAAACCGATTTCATCGAAAGCGCGACCACGTCAGATGTGCTCTGGACGGTGGGGGGGCTCGACAAAGAGCGTTTCACCTTGCGTTTTCCTTTTGCATGGAAAAAGCACCGCTTCCTGTTCGACAAATACGTCGAATTGCAGCGCCGCTTGAACATTACCCGAAAGATGCCGAATGGATTGGTGCCGCACATGGGGTCGCAATGGTGGTGCCTGACCCGGCAAACGCTGTCCGCCATTTTGCAGGATCCGGAGCGATCCACATATGATCGCTATTTCAAACGTGTTTGGATCCCCGATGAAAGTTACTTTCAGACACTGGTTCGCCTTTATTCGCTCAATATTGAGAGCCGATCTCTGACGCTCTCCAAGTTCGATTTTCAGGGCAAGCCACATATATTTTATGATGACCATCTGCAGCTTTTGAGGCGGTCGGATTGTTTTGTTGCGCGGAAGATCTGGCCCCATGCCGAACGGCTTTATACTACGTTCCTTGATGATCCTGCCGGTGCGATAAAAGGGCAGGAGCCAAATCCAGGCAAAATTGATCGGATTTTTTCCAAGGCAGTCGAGCGGCGAACAAAGGGTCGTCCGGGTCTCTATATGCAGAGCCGTTTTCCCAACGAAGACTGGGAAAACGGGGTCACGTCAGCCGCCTATTCGATCTTTGAGGGGTTTTCGGATCTGTTCGAGAATTTCGAACCGTGGCTTGCGAATGCGACAGGCGCGCGGGTCCACGGCCATTTGTTCGCCGAGGATCGCGTCCAGTTTGAAGGCGGGCAGAGCACATTTGCCGGTGCCCTTTCAGACTGCGCAGAAATTCGAGACTATAATGGGCGTATGTTCCTTCGATCACTGATCTGGAACACCCGTGGCGAACGACAGTGCTTTATGTTCGGCCCGAGGGACCGGCAGTACATCAGCTGGGATGTATCAAAAGACCCAAATGCTCAGATATCGGTGATTGCGGGCGCTTGGGCGGTGCCGCTTTTCCGGTCGAATGCCAATTTCGCCGAAATACGAAGCGAGGCTGCGAGATTGCAAAAAATCGAAAGTGAGCATCTTGAGGTGCTCCGTTCAATCTACACCAAAGCGCGGGTCCGTATTTGGACGTTGGCCGATTTCCTTGAGGCCCCGATGGAGGGGCTGCAATCGGTAATTGACGAAATCACTGGCAAGAACATGCGTCGATTGTCGGAAGCGCCGAAGATGGTTGATTTGCAGGGCTTCGCGCAGTTTCTACAGAATCTGAAAAATCAGGGGATGCACCCGTATCTGGTTGGAGATTTTCCGCCTGACGACAACTACGGTGCTCCGAAACAACGCCCCAACAAACCATATCTGGTCCGGTAGATCATGAGCCAATTCGAGTATTTCATTGTCCTGGCCGAAATGCGGACGGGTTCGAACTTTCTGGAAGCCAATCTGAACGCATTCGAAGGAATCGAGTGCCATGGCGAGGCGTTCAATCCCAGTTTTGTAGGCTATCCGAATACGCCAGATTTGTTTGGGATCACGCATGACCTGCGTGAAAGAAATCCGTTCATGTTGCTGGAAGCGATCAAGACGAAAAGCAATGGGATTGGAGGATTTCGTTTTTTCAGCAGCCATGACGACCGGATTTTGGAAACCTGCCTTAATGACCCGCATTGTGCGAAAATTGTTCTTCTGAGAAATCCAATCGAAAGCTACGTGAGCCTAAAAATCGCCCGCGCAACTGATCAATGGAAACTCACCAATGCCAAACATCTAAAGAAACAGGTCGTCGATTTTGATGCGAGTGAGTTCGAGGACCACCTTGAAGGAATGCAGGAGTTTCAGGTTCGAATTCTCAATGCGCTGCAGAAGTCTGGACAGACCGCATTTTATATCGCCTATGAAGACCTGCAGGACGTTGAAATTCTGAATGGGCTCGCCCGCTATCTTGGTTGTGAAACGCAGCTCAAGGGGATCGATCAGAAGCTCAAGAAGCAAAACCCAGAGTCGCTCAGAGATAAGGTCGGCAATTTTAAGGAAATGGAAAATTCCCTAGCCGCCTTGGATCGTTTCAATCTCTATCGAACACCGAATTTCGAGCCACGGCGCGGGCCAGTCATTCCCACATTTTATGCAGCCAGCAAGAGCAAGGTGCTGTTCATGCCTTTGCGCGGTGGCCCGGTCGACGCGGTCAAACAATGGATGGCTGATCTGGATGAGGTGTCGGTCGATGACCTCAAAACAGGCTTCAAACAAAAGAGCCTGAGACAGTGGAAGGCAACGCATCCGGGCCACCGCAGCTTTACCGTCTTGCGACATCCGGTTGCTCGGGCCCATGCTGCGTTTTGCGACCATATCCTTGCGACTGGTCCCGGGAGCTTTTTCGAAATCCGAAAAACCCTGAAGAATGCCTATAACCTACCAATCCCTATGAAGGGGCCGGACTCGAATTATACCCCTGCGGTGCATCGGACGGCGTTCATCGGATTTTTGGAGTTTCTAAAGTCCAATCTGGCGCGCCAGACCGGTATTCGCGTTGATCCATCCTGGGCCAGCCAGCTCGCTGTCCTGCAAGGGATGAGCACTGTTACCCTGCCTGACCTTGTTTTGCGGGAGGAGTGGCTAAGAGAAGACCTGGCAATCATCGCTGCACAGATTGGTATGAACGAAATGCCGCCGCCGGCGCATGTCACTGATCCCCATGCCGAGCAACTATCGCAAATTTATGACAGCGAAATCGAAGCAGCGGCACGCGCCGTGTATCAAAAAGATTACGTAGCGTTCGGATTTGCGAACTGGCGATAGATTAGGCCGCTTGCGAGGTCTGCGCTTCCGTCAGGATGGTGTGCAAAATCGTAGGCGACTCGTTTGAGCGGAGCTTCGTGCAAGTCGCCGCATCTCGAAGCGTTCGAGACACCAACGCCAGTGCTTTAAGATGATCTACACCCGCATCAATTGGTGCGAAAAGAGCAAACACCAGGTCTACTGGCTGCCGGTCCACCGCATCGAATTCGAGCGGCTTTTCCAAACGAACGAAGATACCGCACACGTCTTTGACGCTTTCGAGCCGTGCATGTGGCAGGGCGATGCCATTTCCGACACCAGTCGGACCGAGGATCTCCCGCTCAAGCAGACACTCGGTCACGATCTGTGCATCGACACCATAGACCTGCTCGGCAATTTCGCCGAGGTCCTGAAAGAGGCGTTTCTTGCTCGAAGACGCCCCCAAGAGCTTAACGCCCTCGGGTTTCAAAATTTGGGACAGTTCCATGGGTTCGTAATAGCAACTTTTTGGGTCAGCCAGCAACCTTGGGGTCAATCCAGCCGATGTTTCCATCATCACGACGATACACCACGTTAAGGCCGCCGTTCTTCTCGTTTTTGAAAACAACAACTGGTTGGTGACTTATCTCCATCTGCATCACTGCCTCTCCGACTGAGATTGACGGAATTTTCGATTCCATCTCTGCAATAATAACAGGGTTGAAGTCGTCACTTTCCCCAGAGTCATCCTCGTTTGCGGCGAGGATATAAGAGCCAGCGTCCGAAAGTTCAACCGGTTGTGAACGTTGGCGATGATGGTCCTTCAGGCGGCGCTTGTTACGGCGCAACTGCTTGTCCATTTTTTCGCAGCATCCGTCGAAAGATGCATAGATTTCATGGGCGTGATCTTTTGCCTGACAGGTCAGCCCAGTGGAGAGGTGTACGATGGTTTCGCAGACGTATTCGCTACCCGACTTGGAAAAGATAACGGTCGCCTCCGTTGGCCTTCCAGCATATTTTTCCACGGTCGCGCCAAGCTCGTTCATGACGTGCGTTTGCAGGGCTTCACCGATGTCGATTTGCTTTCCGCTGATTTGATACCGCATCGTAACTCCTTGTTATTAGAGGCAATTATCCACTGGGCGTAAATGCGCCGAGGGTCTATCTGCCTATCTGGGAACGATGACGTGACTGCCGAAATCCTATGATGCAGCTGAGCTGCGATTTTGAAAGGGCTGTTTTTGCAATCGGTGTCATCTCCTCCATTTGGCGACAACTCATAGCGCCTTGTCAATGAGTCGAATTCGCCTTTTGCGGCTTAGCCAATCCGAAATGAATCTCCGAGGTAGACCCGCCGGACGTTGTCATCCTGAATAACTTCGTCCGCACTTCCGCTCATGAGCACCTTGCCATCGTGCAGAATATACGCGCGGTCAACGATCGAGAGGGTTTCCCGAACATTGTGATCCGTAATGAGCACGCCGATTCCCCGATCTTTCAGTCCGGCTACCAAATGCCGGATTTCGCCAACAGCGATGGGATCAACGCCTGCAAATGGTTCGTCGAGCAGGACGTATTTCGGATTAGAGGCGAGGCACCTTGCGATTTCTGCTCGCCGCCGTTCGCCACCGGAAAGTGATAGCGCAGGCGCGCGGCGGATGTGTTCAATAGAAAATTCCGCGAGCAGTTGCTCGAGTTTATCGCGTCTGCGATTGCGGTCAGGTTCTGTGGTTTCGAGAATTGACAAGATGTTGTCCTCGACATTCATGCCGCGAAAGATCGAGACTTCCTGCGGGAGGTACCCAATTCCTAATCGTGACCGACGATACATCGGCAGTGTCGTGACCTCCTGACCATCGAGAAAAACGTGGCCTCCTTCAGGGATCACCAGTCCAGCGATTGCGTAGAAACACGTGCTTTTTCCCGAGCCGTTCGGTCCAAGCAGGGCCACGACTTCACCCTTTACAAGGCTCAGGCTGACGTCACGGATCACCACTCGCTTGCGATAGCTTTTTCGCAAATCCTTGACCTGAAGTCCGGCGCCCCCATCCTGGACAGTCAGAATCGACATGCGATCACTCTCCTTGCCCAGGTGTAAAGACTGTCCTTACGCGGCCTTCTAAACGCGCGTTTCCTGACGCAAGATCTATAACCAGCCGCTCCGCCGATAGTGTGGCTGGGCCTTGGGTCAGTACGACGCCCCCGGTGAGTGAAATCATGCGCTCTGCAACGTTGTACAGAGCGGCCTCCGCTTCGGCGGCCTCGCTTGGTGTGGAGAAAACCACGCTGCCATCCGCTTCAAGACGGGCCACATCACCGGCTTCAGGATCGTAAAAAAGTGAGACCCTGCCCGCAGAAATACGAATGTCACCCTGAATAACGAGAACATTCCCTATGAAGGAGGCGCTGTTCGTTTCCGAGCTGATCTCAAGAGAATCCGCGCTGACATCAACCGGCGCATCTTCAGAGATTGCATAGGGCCCAAGCTCTACCGGCGTGGATTGAGCAAAAACAGGAAGTGCGAAGAAGCCGACAAATGCTGCGACGATCACTGTTTTCATGTTCGAGCCTCTCCTGCCTGATTACGGTGTATATACAAGTTTAACGCCGCCCGTGAACTCCAATCGGACGCTCTCCGCCTCGCTATCAGCAGCTATCACCATTCTTCCCGCAACAAGGGAGCCGAAAGGTGTTCGCGCCTCAAGTTGACTGGTCGAGGTCAACTTGCCTGCTGGGAGGTCGAAATTCAAACCGCGTGATTCAATGAAATAGCGCTCATTGACTGATAACCGCGTCAACCCGCGAACATCCATTTGCTGCAGTCTTCCGTTAATCAGGGCCAATCCACCGATTACGTTCAACCGGTTTTCGTCGACAGTGACATCGAGCGTTATCCCGTCGACTTCCAGATCCCAGCCTTCCTCAAGAGCAGGCCGCAGTGACTTCGCGGCTATTTCAATTGTTCCCGTTGGTCCGAACATACCTGCAAAACGAGGCTCAGTGAGCTTTTCGTCACGAACGACCTCTTCAAGACGTGCTAAGGGAAGGCCCTCGGGCCCCGAACGACGTTCAGCAAAGAGGAAAAGCGTCGCAAGGATAGACAGCGCAACAAGAGGGAGAATGACCTTTGCCCATCGAATGAACTGGGAATAGCCACTGTCCATCACGAAGTCCTGTCAGTGGGCAAAGATGTCCGTTTCCGGCCATCCTGCGAGGTCAAGCTTTGCGCGGGTTGGCAGAAATTCGAAGCAACTTGCGGCAAGTTCCGTCCGGCCTTCGCGTTTCAGCATCCCGTCCAGAACCTCTTTCAATCGATGCAGGTAAAGAACGTCAGATGCGGCATAGTCCAACTGCGCTGTGGTAAGATCTTCGGCACCCCAGTCACTCATCTGCTGATACTTGGAGATATCGACGCTGATAAGTTCCTGCAGCAGAGCTTTCAACCCGTGACGGTCCGTGAACGTGCGGACAAGCTTGGATGCGATTTTAGTGCAGTAGACGGGTTCCGCGAGTGCTCCGAATGTATGATACATGGCGGCGATATCGAACCGCCCGAAGTGAAAGAGCTTCAGAACATTGGGGTCTCTGAGGAGCCGACAGAGGTTCGGCGCTTCGGTTTGTCCCTTCGCGATTTGGATCAGATGCACGTTTCCGTCACCGCCGGACATCTGGATGAGGCACAGGCGGTCGCGGTGTGGATTGAGACCCATCGTTTCGCAATCGATCGCTACCATCGGTCCGAGATCGAGCCCGTCAGGTAGATCACCCTTATACAGATGGTTTGCCATGCGCCTCTTTCCTCCGTTTTCCTCGCTTTAGGGAATGCCACTCCATGACGCAACATCATATCCCGTGCCGCCCCGCCGAGAGGCAGACACCCGCTAGTGCAATTAGGTGAAATTGGCGGCTTGTGTTAGAATTGTGAACTTCCGGACCCAAACCTGCGGGAGGCTCAGATGAAAAAGTTATCTATCATCAGGTTCAAACCAAAGCCCGATCATTTCAATGATTTCGTCGAAAACATTCGATCCTATCATGCGGAGACAAATACTGTCGGCTATCTGATGAAAACGGACGACGAGGTTTTTGCCGTGATAATCCGCGATAGTGATACGCTAGACGACGATGCCCAGCGTGGTGTGCAATGGCTGGATCGACAGCGACCTCTTTTACAAGAGTTCAACGAAGTGGATCGCCATACGATACCGATCACGGGTGACTTGGTCGTATAATTGCACCTGCTTCATGACATCGCTCAGTCTGAGTTGCCTATTTTGACACGACCTCGCTGAGGCGCGCTTCGTGTCATGAACCGGATTTGGGAAATGGTGCCCAGGAGAGGACTCGAACCTCCACGACCTTACAGTCACTGGCACCTGAAGCCAGCGCGTCTACCAATTCCGCCACCTGGGCAGGTGTGCTGGCGCGGCGTTTAAGCTTAGTGTATCGGAGTGTCAACGGTCTTTGTCCTGGTGCCCGAGGAAATTCGCTTGAGCGCCTTGTGCGGACGGCGGTGCGGCGATAAACCGACCAGAGAAACGTGAGGTGCAAGATGTCGAAATTGGTCACGATCTTTGGTGGTTCGGGCTTTGTCGGTCGGTATATCGCTCGGCGCATGGCAAAACAGGGCTGGCGCGTACGGGTGGCTGTCCGCAACCCGAATGAAGCGATGTTCGTAAAGCCTTATGGGGTCGTCGGACAGGTCGAGCCGGTTTTGTGTAACGTGCGCGATGATGCGAGCGTCGCGGCTGCCATGCAGGGTGCCACTGCTGTTGTGAATTGCGTCGGCGTTCTGATTTCCAAAGGAAAGAACACTTTTGAAGCCGTTCAATCTGATGCACCTGCGCGTATTGGCCGTTTGGCTGCCGCAGAGGGTGTCAGCAAACTTGTCCACATTTCTGCCATCGGTGCCGATGTTGACTCCGAGAGCACATACAGCCGGACAAAGGCGCTTGGCGAAGAGGCGATCCTCGCTGAATTCCCGTCCGCAGTGATCCTTCGTCCGTCTGTCGTTTTTGGAACAGAGGACCAGTTCTTCAATCGTTTCGCGCAGATGGCTCAGCTTTCTCCGGTCCTGCCGGTCGTTGGTGCGGACACACGTTTTCAACCAGTCTATGTGGATGATGTAGCTCAAGCCGCCGAGACCGCGCTGCTGTGTGATGTGACGCCAGGTGTCTACGAGCTTGGCGGGCCGGATGTCATGACTTTCCGCGAGTTAATGACGATGATGCTGGGTGTTATCCGCCGCCGTCGTCTCGTCGTGAACATTCCGTTCGGGGTAGCCGGAATTATGGCTTCAGTATTTGAGTTGGGATCGACCCTCTCTATGGGGCTGGTACCGCCGCAGATCACCAAAGACCAGGTGGCCGATCTCAAACATGACAATGTCGTGGCGGCAGGCGCGATGGGGCTCGCCGATCTCGGCGTTCAACCGACAGATATCGAGGCGGTGCTTCCCGATTACTTGTGGCGTTTCCGGCCCTCGGGCCAATATTCTGCGATCAAAGATTCGGCCAAGAATCTGCGCCAAGTCTAAAGTTGCACACCATTGGGACTGACTGAAAACTCCTATCTGGTCGCGCTTGTTCTCGGCCTGATCGAAGGCCTGACTGAATTTATTCCGGTTTCTTCGACCGGGCATCTTTTGCTGGCTGGATACTTTGTCGGTTTCGAGAGCGCAGGTCGCACATTCGAGGTCGTCATCCAGCTGGGTGCTGTTCTTGCGCTCTTGCTGGTCTATTTCTCAAAGCTTTTCGATGTGCTGCGGCGGGCGCCGAGTGATCCTTCTGCACGTCGTTTCATCCTGTCCGTTCTGGTTGCCTTTATGCCGGCGGCAGTGGTGGGCGTATTGGCTCACGACATTATCAAGACCGTATTCTTCGAGACGCCGACCTTGATTGCGACGATGCTCATTCTTGGTGGCGCGGTTTTGCTGTTTGTGGACCGTTGGGTTTCGGATCCGCGTCATGAAGACGCGATGGCATTTTCGCTGCCCATGGCTTTCAAGATCGGAATTATTCAGTGTCTGGCAATGATCCCTGGCGTGTCCCGTTCCGGTGCGACAATTGTGGGGGCATTGTTGCTAGGAGCAAGTAAGCGGTCCGCGGCAGAGTTCTCATTCTTTCTTTCGATGCCCACGATGTTGGGGGCATTCACCTATGATTTATGGAAGTCGCGTGATGTGCTGGACGGGTCGGCCATGACTGAGATTGCCATTGGTTTTGTGATGGCATTTGTGAGCGGTTTGCTGGTCGTCCGGTGGCTTTTGAACTTCGTAAGTCGTTACGGCTACGCTGTCTTTGGTTGGTGGCGAATCATTGTCGGTGGTATTTCGCTCTTTTTTATATGGCTTTGAGGGTATTTAGGTAACTAATATTTACCTATTCGTCAGAAGAATTCGACTTTTGTTGGCGATCTGAGGTCAATTTCTGGCATTTATGTCAGCATAGCTGACTTTTCATTGATCCAGTTGCGATGTAATGGAGGCGGTCTCTAATCAATGGAGGGGTCCGTGGCTGTTCAGAAAATGCTCAAATTCGTCGATGTAGACCGGTCGATGCCCGAAAAGCGCTCGGCAGGAGAGCGGCGCAAGGATTTTGATGAAATATACGCGGAATACGCGAAGGAAAAAGCAGAAGAGCAGGCGTCTCGCTGCAGTCAGTGCGGCGTGCCTTACTGCCAATCGCACTGCCCCCTCCACAACAATATTCCTGACTGGCTGCGTCTGACCGCCGAAGGTCGCCTTCAGGAAGCCTACGAGATCAGCCAAGCAACAAACACTTTCCCGGAGATTTGTGGCCGGATCTGTCCTCAGGACCGGCTCTGCGAAGGTAACTGCGTGATTGAGCAATCCGGTCACGGTACGGTCACCATTGGATCGGTTGAGAAATACATTACGGACACCGCCTGGGAAGAAGGCTGGGTCAAGCCCATCGTTCCGGCAATGGAGCGGAGCGAAAGTGTCGGTATCATTGGCGCTGGCCCGGGTGGTCTTGCTGCGGCGGACATGCTCCGGCGGCAGGGTGTTCAGGTCACAATTTATGATCGCTATGACCGTGCTGGCGGCTTGCTGACTTACGGAATTCCGGGCTTCAAACTCGAAAAAGACACCGTCATGCAGCGTATTGACCAGCTGCGCGAGGGCGGCGTCGAGTTTGTTCTGAACTGTAATGTCGGAGAAGACATTTCTTTTGACGCCATTCGCGGCAAGCATGACGCGGTTCTGATCGCGACCGGCGTTTACAAGACCCGCGACCTCAAGGCCCCGGGTTCGGATCTGGGCGGCATTGTTCGCGCAATTGATTACCTGACAGCCTCCAACCGAAAGAGCTTTGGTGACGATGTCGCTGAATTCGAAAGCGGTGAGTTGAATGCCGAGGGCAAGAAGGTTGTGGTCATCGGTGGTGGTGATACTGCGATGGACTGCGTGCGCACAGCAATCCGTCAAGGCGCCGACAGCGTGAAATGCCTCTATCGCCGTGACCGGGCGAACATGCCCGGCTCGCAGCGCGAAGTGGCGAATGCCGAGGAAGAAGGCGTCGAATTCGTATGGCTTTCGGCACCAAGCGGCTTTGCCGGAGAAGGCGCAGTATCGGGAGTTGAGGTGCAAAAAATGCGGCTCGGTGCACCGGATGCAACAGGCCGCCAGACGCCAGAGCTGATCGATGGCTCCGAGTATATCGAAGAGGCTGATCTGGTCATCAAAGCGCTGGGCTTTGAGCCGGAAGACCTTCCCAAACTATGGGGCGTCGATGGGCTGGAAGTGACCCGTTGGGGAACGATCAAGGCCGCTTTTGAGACCGGCCAGACGAGTCTTGATGGTGTGTTCGCAGTTGGTGACATCGTTCGAGGTGCGAGCCTCGTCGTTTGGGCGATTCGCGACGGGCGGGACAGTGCTCAGGCAATCCTAGAATATCTTAACGAAAGCGCGAGTGTCGCGGCTGAATAGCACGTAGCCGCGATACACAATCCTTGCACATCCAATGCACAAACCATGCATACGGAGCTGCATAACGAAAATACTGAACGTCAGCAATGCTGACAGGAAATGAAAATGAAACCCGGCGCACGCATGAGTAAAATCGCGTTTAGTCTATGTGGAGTGGCAATGGTTCTGGCCGTTACCTCTACGCCCGCTATCGCGCAAAGCGTCCAGCTGCCAAACGGCTGCACGGGCTTCGTAACGGTCCAGCAACGATCCTGCACCGTTTCCCACCATTTCACGTGCGAAGCGGATCCTGAAGGATTTCAGCGGCGCATCGATATGGATGAGGAAGGCATCACCTTCGTCAGCACGGTAGATCGGGAAGCACAATGGATCGAAAGCATTCATGTACTTGCAGGATACACCACAACGCTGATCTCGGACCCTGTTGATCCCGCGTCTTTTACGCGGCTCATTGAGACGGGACTAGACACGTACGATTTTGAAACAGCAACCGAAGCCGGTGCACGAACCCGCTACGCTGGCCAAGACGCATTGACCGGTGAAAAGGTCGAAATTGACGGCGTTACTCTTCTCCGCACTGACTACCGTATCCGCGCGACGGATGAGGCCGGTGAGGAGCTCTGGCGCAGCGCAGGGCAGGAATTCGTGCATCCCGAATGGCGCCTGTTTCTTGCGGGCCGGTCAGAAGTGACGGTCCCTGACGACACCTTTGTTACCGATGATACCCCGATGGAGTTTGCCTTCCCGAACGAGGATGGCTTCCTGACTGCCAAACCGAAATACGGCTGCAACGCGGTTCTTTCGCAGCTGCCCGTTCTTCCCGCATTTGAGGAGATCAACCATGACCATCTATGATCAAAACTGGGCGTCCGCCGAGGATGCAAAGCGCAATTGGATGGCTGAAAACAGCCTGTGGCGCGAAGAAGACGAGCATTCGTCCTGTGGTGTCGGACTGGTGGTATCGATTGAGGGCAAAGCCTCTCGCAGTGTGGTGGAGAAGGGTATCGACGCGCTCAAGGCCGTCTGGCACCGTGGCGCGGTCGATGCTGATGGTAAGACCGGCGACGGCGCAGGCATCCATGTGCAAATTCCGGTGCCGTTTTTCTATGACCAAATCCGTCGCACAGGGCATGAGCCGGATCAGAACAAGCTGATTGCCGTCGGTCAGGTATTCCTTCCGCGCACCGATTTTGGCGCACAGGAGCGCTGCCGGACTATCGTCGAATCCGAAGTGCTGCGGATGGGACACTACATCTATGGCTGGCGTCATGTTCCCCAGAATATCGATTGCCTTGGTGAAAAGGCGAATGCGACCCGCCCCGAGATCGAGCAAATTCTGATCCGCAACGAGAAGAATATCAGCGAGGAAGAATTCGAACGCGAACTCTATGTAATCCGTCGCCGGATCGAGAAAGCGGCGCTTGCGGCGCAGGTTTCCCAGCTTTACTTCTGCTCGCTCTCCTGCCGCTCTATTATTTACAAGGGCATGATGCTGGCCGAGCAGGTCGCTGAATTCTACCCCGACCTATTGGACGAGCGTTTTGAATCTGCATTCGCGATTTATCACCAGCGCTATTCCACAAACACGTTCCCGCAATGGGCGCTGGCGCAGCCATTCCGTATGCTTGCGCATAATGGTGAGATCAACACGCTGAAGGGTAACGTCAACTGGATGCGCAGCCACGAGATCCGTATGGCATCCGGCGCATTTGGCGACGCTGCAGAGGACATCAAGCCGATCGTTCCGGCTGGTATCTCTGACTCCGGGGCGCTTGATAGTGTGTTCGAAGTGCTCGTACGTGCCGGACGCAGCGCGCCGATGGCAAAGACGATGCTGGTGCCCGAAAGCTGGTCAAAGCAGGCAGTCGAGATGCCGCAGGCGTGGCAGGATATGTATTCCTACTGCAATGCTGTGATGGAACCATGGGACGGTCCAGCGGCATTGGCGATGACGGATGGTCGTTGGGTCTGTGGCGGATTGGACCGCAACGGCCTGCGTCCGCTCCGCTACGTCGTGACCGGTGATGGTCTTCTGATTGCCGGTTCCGAGGCTGGTATGGTCACGATCGACGAGGCGACAGTCGTCGAGAAGGGCGCACTTGGCCCCGGTCAAATGATCGCCGTCGACATGCAGGAAGGGACGCTCTTCCACGACACTGCAATCAAGGACAAACTGTCCGCCAGCCAGCCCTTTGGCGATTGGGTGGAGAAGGTTGTGGACCTGTCCGACCTGATGCGCGACGTCCCTGAGAAGGCGCTTTACGAAGGTGCGGACCTCCGCCGCCGCCAGATCGCCGCCGGCTATTCAATGGAGGAATTGGAGCAAATTCTGGCACCCATGGCCGAAGACGGCAAAGAGGCCATCGCGTCTATGGGCGACGATACGCCGTCTGCTGTTCTGTCAAAACAGTATCGGCCGCTGTCTCATTTCTTCCGGCAGAACTTCAGCCAGGTTACCAACCCTCCGATCGACAGCTTGCGCGAGAGCCGCGTGATGAGCCTTAAGACTCGGTTCGGAAACCTCAAGAACGTGCTCGACGAAAGCTCCAGTCAGACCGAGATTCTGGTGCTGGAGAGCCCCTTCGTCGCCAATGCCGAATTTGATGAGATGGTCCGCCATTTCGACGGCAATGTGACCTTCATCGATTGCACATTTGATGCTGGATCGGATCATGACGCGCTTCAGCGTGAATTGCAGCGTGTCCGCGAGGAAGCGGAGGATGCCGTACGTTCTGGCTCCGGCCACCTTGTCCTGACCGACGAGCACCAGTCGGAAACCCGTGTTCCGATGCCGATGATTTTGGCAACGAGTGCTGTCCACAGCTGGCTGACCCGCAAGGGTCTTCGGACCTTCTGCTCTATGAACGTGCGTTCGGCGGAATGTATTGATCCGCACTACTTTGCAGTGCTCATTGGCTGCGGCGCGACAACTGTGAATGCATACTTGGCCCAAGACTCAATCGCGGACCGGGTCAATCGTGGCCTGATCGATGGCCCGTTGATTGAAGCCGTGCGCCGCTATCGCGCCTCGATCGACGCGGGTCTTTTGAAGATCATGTCGAAGATGGGTATTTCGGTGCTGTCGTCCTATCGCGGTGGTCTCAACTTCGAAGCGGTCGGCCTGTCGCGTGCGATGGTAGCTGAATACTTCCCTGGGATGCCCTCGCGCATTTCGGGCATCGGTCTGCACGGGATTCAGCACAAGCTCGAAGACGTTCATGCGAAAGGATGGAAGTCTGGCACTGACGTGCTGCCGATCGGCGGCTTTTACAAGGCGCGGCGCTCCGGCGAAAAGCACGCTTGGGAAGCACAGACGATGCATATGATGCAGGCGGCCTGTAACAAGGCCTCTTATGAACTGTGGAAGCAGTACTCTTCTGCCATGCAGTCCAATCCGCCGATTCATCTGCGTGATCTTCTGGCGATCAAGCCTCTCGGCGCGCCAATCCCGCTTGATCAGGTTGAAAGCATTACGTCTATCCGCAAGCGTTTTGTTACGCCTGGTATGTCGCTCGGCGCTCTGTCGCCTGAGGCGCATAAGACGCTGAACGTGGCGATGAAC
>JAEPMR010000050.1 GCA_017643845.1 Marivivens sp.
GTTACAATTACATAGGCAAGAGCAGGAAAGTCGATGTCTGATCCAGTCACGAATGTTGATGTCGAGGATGTTCTCGCGTCGATTCGGCGCTTGATCTCGCAGGACTCCGTCGAAGAATGGCAGGACACCTCACAATCCAAAGATCACAAGGGACAACCTGCTGTTCAGGAAGACGAAGACCGCACATCACGATTTCTTTTGACGCCTGCTCTCAGGATTGTTGGAGCCGATGATACTGCCAGTAATCAGCCTGAAGACACCTCGTCTGTCTTGCCGAAGCAGTCGCTAAGCCTAGATCGCTACGCCGTTTCGGAGGGCGTCATCAAAGATGCGGAAACACCGGAAACCACTGAAGATTTGGACCTTTCCGAGGTCATCGAGGAGCACGTCCGGCACGCGACAATGAAGGCGACTATTGCCGAACTTGAAGCTGCAATTGGTGATCAAGAAGACGATTACGAGCCCGACGAGGGTGAGCCTGAGCCGTCCACACCGCTCTGGTTTCAAAGCTATGCGAAGGCGGAGCAAGAGCTCTATGCAGGGCGATCTGTCCCGCCAATTCATGCAGAGCCGAGAAGTGAGATAAAAGTGGGTTCGTCTTTGCAACCCGCTGAGATGTCTGGCTCTGAGGCACTTGATGAGGTCGCCGAAAGTCCAACTGAGACAGCCGGAAGAAATCTCGCGGAGATACCTGACAATTCCGTAGCAATTGACGAGGAAGCACTTCGTGAATTGGTCATCGGAATGGTGAGAAGTGAGCTGCAGGGTGCGCTCGGCGAGCGGATTACCCGGAATGTAAGAAAGCTCGTTCGGCGAGAAATATACCGCGTGATGTCGGAGCAGGGCCTTATCGAATAACGGTTTCGGCGAGGCTGAGCAGTGCATCAAGATCGAGGTGGGCTTCCACGTGCCTTGCGAGGGAATCCAGTGTTGTCTCAACGTTATGTTCGTAATTCACATTGCTATTAGGCATCCCTAACTGTCCTAAGAAATGGTGCCGAAAGTGATCGGCCGTAAATAGCCCGTGCAGGTAGCAGCCCGAAATACGCCCGCTCTTGTCAGCCGCGCCTTCGAGCCTGTTGTCGACGCGCAGCCACGCATTCGCACAATCTGGTCCGGTCGTTTCACCAAGATGAATTTCATAGCCCGTGACAGGGGTTCCGCTCGTGACATGCACGGCATTTGTCATCGCCAGGCGCTTTTCCGGTTTCATATGAGTAGAGATGTCCAGTAGCCCCAACCCTGCCACTGTGGACGGTGTCCCTTCGAGCCCGAGATCATCAATAATCTCACGACCCAACATCTGATAGCCCCCGCAAATGCCAAGCACGCGGCCGCCGCGATTGATGTGGGCCTTGATGTCGATGTCCCATCCTTGGGCACGTAAGTGAGCAAGATCGGCGATCGTAGATTTCGAACCAGGTATTAGGATCAAATCTGCATCACCTGGCAATGCGCGGCCTGCTTCAACTATTTCGACAGTCACATCAGGCTCGGAGGACAGCGGATCGAGATCGTCAAAATTGGCAATGCGGTTGAGGCGGGGCACAGCGACTTTGATCTTGCCGCTTCCTCGACTCGAAATATCCATCACATCCTCAGCCGGAAGCTTCCACGCATCAGCGAACCATGGAAGGACTCCTAATGGGACCCAGCTAGTGTGGTTCTCTATGGCCGTCATGCCATCATCGAACAGGCTAACATCGCCACGAAACTTGTTGATTACGAAAGCTTTTATCCGATCGCGGTCTGATGGCGGCAATATAGCGTATGTGCCTACGAGCTGAGCAATCACACCTCCTCTGTCGATGTCGCCAATCAAGGCAACGGGCACATTTGCGGCCTCTGCAAAACCCATGTTGGCAATGTCGCCACCGCGAAGATTGACTTCGGCGGGGCTGCCGGCGCCTTCGACAATGATCAGGTCATGCTGCGCCGCGAGCCGGTAAAAGCTATCGAGGACAGACGGCATTAAGGTCGATTTCATCTTGCCGTAGTCCCGTGCTTTCAGGGTCGCGACACGTTTCCCCTGAACGATGACCTGTGCGCCGATATCGGTCTCGGGCTTGAGTAGAACGGGGTTCATATCCGAGTGCGGAGCGAGACCACAGGCGCGAGCCTGCAGCGCCTGTGCGCGGCCAATTTCGCCACCGTCAGCAGAAACTGCTGCATTGTTGGACATATTCTGAGGCTTGAACGGAGCGACCGAGAGGCCGCGCGCCTTGGCCGCCCGTGCTATTCCTGCCACGAGAAGGGACTTTCCGACGTTTGAGCCGGCCCCTTGGATCATGATTGCCTTGGCCATTTGCCACCTCCGGTTTTCTCTTAAAACGCATCCGAAGGCGTGGAAAGACAGATGACGGCAAGTTGGCACCAACTTCCGTCATCTTGATGAGAAGTGCCTTTAGGGTTGGATGTGATCGCTTGTGAAGATATAGTCGTCTCCACTCGCGGCTACGTGGCAAGCTATACAACCTTGGTCCGCCCCTTTCGCGACGCGACCCGCGAGTTGTATTCCTGCAGGGTTAACGTCCAGCGAACCGTCGGGAAGGTATTTCGCCCAGAACCAGTTTTGGTTGTCCGGATCGTATCCGGCCTCTCGTCGGAACATAATCGTCACCGCGCCGAGATGGCCTTCAGGGTCGAGAAGAACCTCGTCGATGCTAACGCCTTCCGGTCCATAGTTGCGTTTGATGACCAGATCCCCTGTATGGCCGTCAATTGTGGCCGTGGTGTAGAAGGTTTCCAGCATCATTCCATGAGGTTCGAGACCGTCATAGGGATAAGAATGGATTGCATCCTCTCCAGCAAGTTTGAGAGCCTCCATCTGGGCCCACACCTGCTCAGCGTAGGAAGTGTCCTCGTTGTTGCCAAAAGGTGCGTCTTGCGCAGATGCTTGCGACGCCGTGATCAGGATCATTGTAGCAATTGTGCTGGCTGTTTTCATAAGATTACCCTCCATGCGATGGCTGCAGGTTAGCGTCTGTGCAATTTCTGTCGTCTCACATTACATCTCGGAGTTGTGAGTGGGTTTGCATTGTCGTGATTGTAAGGTGAGCGCTAAGCCTTGATTGCAATGAGAGTGTTTGTCGCCTTTGCCGGATTGGGATTGTTTTTCGCGACCTCTGCTTCGGCTGAGCAATCGGGATCAGTGTGTCTCGTGAATCAAGCGGGCATGCCAGTTGTCGCTCGATTTGGCGGGAAGCGCGAAGATGCGAGTGTAACGAAACTTTCGCCAGGCGCTCGCTTTTGTCACGAGGTAATTGGGGATTTTGTTGAGACAACGATTTCCGTCTATTCCAGCATTTATTCGCTCGAGGGCTGCAGTCGGCGCATTGGGGTGGGCTTGGAACTTGCCTTGATCAACTTTGTAGAGTTTGACAGGTGCAGTTGGGGCGGCGGCGAATAAAAAACGGCGCCATATGGCGCCGCTCGATCCGATACTTTCTTGAAACTCAAGCGGCGCGTGCGCCCTCGAGCTCGGCAGCGTGGCGGCGCTCGCTTTCTTCGCGCGACAGAGCAACCGAAGTCCGCACCCCTTTGCCGACAAACTCCATAAGGCCTTTCACGACGCGTTCGTTCGGGTCAATGCCAGCGCAAGACAATACCTCACGCCCATCACGAGAGCGGGCCCAACGGGCGATTTGCTCCGGCCCGTTGCCGTATTTCTTGTCGTCCGCAATCGCATCATCAAGCGCAGCAAGAACGACCGCCGCAAAAAGCTTCCGGGCGCGGTTTCCTTGCTCGTTGTTGAAAGCAGTGCCATCAACGAAATCAGTCATGATGCATCCTTTGTTGTTTTTGCTCTTGTAGTTCGACCGGTCGCCGCAATATGCCTATTTCTGACCGATTCGGGGTGGTTCATTTGGAATGTCAGCCATGCGCGTATAGCATAGCTCTACTTGAAATCTATGTGTTTTCGAGGCTGTTCCAAACACATTACCCCGATATGTAGGTGATGAGCGGGCCTCATCAACCATCTTGCCACAATTTGGATACAATTCGACATGCCAAAGATTAACGGAAATGAAATCCGCCCTGGGAACATCATTGAACATGACGGTGGTCTTTGGGCGGCTGTAAAAGTGGGTCATGTGAAGCCCGGGAAGGGCGGTGCATTTGCCCAGGTCGAGCTGAAAAACATCCGTGACGGGCGAAAGCTCAATGAACGGTTCCGCTCCGACGACCGCGTTGAGCGGGTCCGGCTAGAGCAGAAGGATCAGCAGTTTCTCTATGAAACTGACGGCCGTTTGGTTTTCATGGACAGCGAAACCTTCGAGCAGACGGAAGTTGACGCTGAGCTTTTAGGGGAGCGGCGTCCGTTTTTGCAGGACGGGATGGTTGCGACCGTCGAATATTTCGACGAAGAGGCGCTGAGTGTTCAGTTGCCGCAGAAAGTCACCTGCACGGTTGTAGAAACGGAGCCGGTGGTAAAGGGACAGACGGCCGCCAATTCGTACAAGCCGGCGATCCTCGACAATGGCGTACGCATAACGGTTCCGCCCTTCATTGCGACTGACGAGAAAATCGTCGTGAACACCGAAACGATGGAATACTCTGAACGCGCCTAAGGAAAACGAGACCCTTTTCGGGGCAGATTGCTGGACAGGGTTCGCTGAAGGCCCAATATTGCCGATATGAGTCTGCCACCTGGTTTTCTGGATGAATTACGCGGCCGCTTGTCTTTAGGGCAAGTGGTCGGGCGTAAGGTCATGTGGGACAACCGAAAGTCAAATGCGGGTAAAGGCGATCTTTGGGCGCCGTGTCCGTTTCATCAGGAGAAAACCGCAAGCTTTCACGTCGATGACCGGAAGGGGTATTATTACTGCTTCGGATGCCACGCGAAAGGCGACGCGATTTCATTCGTACGTGAGACTGAGAATGTCGGCTTCATGGAGGCTGTGGAAATCCTCGCGCGGGAGGCTGGAGTGCCGATGCCGCAGCGCGATCCACAGGCGCAGGAGCGTTCAGATCGGCGGGCCGAGCTTGCCAAGGTCATGGAGGACGCGGTCCGCTACTACCAGCTTCAGTTAAAGACAAACGTTGCAAGCGAGGCACGTGGATACCTTGAAAGACGGGGAATTTCCGACGCCGTACTTGAGCGCTGGGAAATAGGCTTCGCACCTGACCAGCGGCAGGGCGTTCTGAACCACCTGACCGGCAAGGGCTATCGCGCGGAAGATGTGATCGAATGCGGCCTCGCGGCTCGGCCCGATGATGGCGGAGCGCCGTATGATCGGTTTCGCGGGCGGATTGTTTTTCCGATCAGGGATGTTCGCAATCGGGCGATTGCGCTCGGTGGGCGGGCAATGGACCCGAATGCGCGTGCAAAATATCTGAACTCACCGGAGACGATCCTCTTCGACAAGGGGCGCAGCCTTTTCAATCATGGACCGGCCCGAGCCGCGAGCGGGAAGGGGAAGCCCTTGATTGTCGCAGAAGGCTACATGGATGTCATTGCGTTGGTAGAGGCAGGATTTGAGGGGTCAGTTGCGCCACTTGGGACGGCCATCACGGAAAGCCAGTTGCAGTTGCTTTGGCGTATGCACCCAGAGCCGACGATCGCACTGGACGGGGATCAGGCTGGACTGCGTGCCGCGATGCGACTGATTGACCTGACATTGCCCTTGTTGGAGCCGGGGCATTCGCTCCGCTTTGCGCTGATGCCAGACGGAAAGGACCCGGATGACATATTGAGAGACCAGGGCTCAGCCGCGTTGAGCAGGATTTTGGAGGAGTCGATCCCGATGGTGGATTTGCTCTGGCGGCGTGAGACTGAAGGGAAAATGTTTGATAGCCCAGAGCGTCGGGCTGGGCTTGAAAAAGCATTTCGCGATCGGTTGCAACTCATCAAGGACCCGTCGATCCGCCATCATTATCAAGCGGCGCTAAAGGATCGGATGTGGCAACATTTCCGTCCTGAACGCCGCACTGGTGGGGGACGGGGGCGTGTCCAAAACCGTCCCAACTCTCCGATGGCCGAGACAAAACTGTCGCCCCTCGCTTCTGATGTTGCGAAAAGTGACGCCGTACGGGAAGCGGTTATTTTTTCGGTTTTATTGGTGACGCCGGAAATCCTCTCTGAATTTGAGCTCGTGCTCGAGGCGTTTGAATGCACTGAATTGGAACACGCGCATATTCGCGATGCGATCTTGCGCAACGTCGGGGCCGAGGATGTTAAGGCCGCCGTTTCCAAGGAATTGGGGCCGGGTGTCCTTGAAACCCTATTCGCGCATAGCCATGTGCGGATCAATCCGGCTTTCAGGAAGCCCGGCGACGTCGAAATGGCCCGTCTGTGTGTTTCAGAGGAACTCGGCAAATTGCAGGCGCAGCGTGGCTATGAGCGCGAGTTGGCGGATGCCATGGAGGATTTGGTGGGCGTTGCGGATGAGGGGCTGACGTGGCGCCTGAGCGAGGCTGCCAAGTCGCTTCAAAAAGCTGGAAAAGGAGACAACGAGGATCGCGCGGAATACGAGCGCGGTGAGAATGGCGTCCAGCTCAAGAAGGAAGAAAAAGAGGCGTTTGATGAACTTGTCCGACGCCTGAACGCCCCGAAGACCTAAATTCGACCTCAGGCATCTGCCACAGGTCTAAAAAAATCACGCGGACAGGTTGCGTCTTTCGCCCTGCGCGGATTGATTCGATAACAAACGAATCACCTGATTCTCATTTCGAGCGGGGATGATTCGGTAAGGAGATTTGAATGGCCGCACGTGACAACGAAGAAACCCGGGTCGAGGATCAGGACGGCGAGATGTCTCTCGACGTCAGTCAGGCAGCGATCAAGAAGATGATCGCTGAGGCGCGGGAGCGTGGTTACATAACCTACGATCAGCTCAATGCGGTTCTCCCGCCGGATCAGGTCTCTTCGGATCAGATCGAGGATGTCATGTCCATGCTATCAGAGATGGGCATTCAGGTGACCGAGGAGGAAGAATCCGAGGAAACCGAGGAGACCAAGGCGTCTACCGCTGTGGCGACGACAGGCGGAGCTCGGGATGTGGCCGTTTCGAGCGGTGAGACTGAGAAGCTCGATCGCACCGATGACCCTGTTCGCATGTATCTGCGCGAGATGGGGTCGGTTGAGCTATTGAGCCGCGAGGGTGAAATTGCGATTGCCAAGCGGATCGAGGCAGGGCGCAACACCATGATTGCCGGGCTTTGTGAAAGCCCGCTTACGTTTCAGGCGATTACGATTTGGCGCGACGAACTTCTGTCTGAAGACATTCTCCTCCGCGACGTCATCGATCTGGAGGCAACTTTCGGAAACCAGCTTGATGGCGACGAGGAGCCGGTTGTAGCGGCCGATGCGTCGGCTCCGGCGGCAGAAACCGGCAAAAAGACCGAAGAAGAGTATGATGCAGACGGCAATCCGATTGCGACCGACGATGACGACGATGAGGATGATCAGGCCAACATGAGCCTCGCGGCAATGGAAGCCGCACTAAAGCCGAGGGTGCTGGAAACGCTTGAAAATATTGCGCGTGATTTTGCGAATTTGAGCGATATGCAGGATGCGCGGATGTCTGCGACGTTGAACGAGGACGGGTCGTTCTCTGACAAAGACGAGGCGACATACCAACATTTGCGGTCGGAAATCGTCGAACTGGTGAACTCTCTCCATCTGCACAACAACCGTATCGAAGCGTTGATTGATCAGCTGTACGGCATCAACCGCAGGATCATGTCTATTGATAGCGCGATGGTCAAATTGGCGGATCAGGCGCGGATCAACCGCCGCGAATTTATCGATGCCTACCGTGGTGCGGAGCTTGACCCGACCTGGGTAGAGCGGATGCGGGAAAATACGGGCCGTGCATGGCAGATGCTATTTGAGCGTTCCACGGACAAGATCGAAGAGCTGCGTTCAGACATGGCGCAGGTCGGTCAATATGTGGGCGTCGATATTTCGGAATTCCGGCGCATTGTTCAGCAGGTGCAGAAGGGCGAGAAAGAAGCCCGTCAGGCCAAAAAGGAAATGGTCGAAGCCAACCTGCGCCTCGTGATTTCAATTGCGAAGAAATACACCAACCGTGGTTTGCAGTTCCTGGACCTGATTCAGGAAGGCAACATCGGTCTGATGAAGGCGGTGGACAAATTCGAGTACCGTCGCGGTTACAAGTTCTCGACCTATGCGACTTGGTGGATCCGGCAGGCGATCACACGCTCAATCGCGGATCAGGCGCGCACGATCCGTATTCCGGTTCACATGATTGAGACAATCAACAAGCTGGTGCGCACCGGTCGTCAGATGCTGCACGAGATCGGTCGTGAACCGACGCCCGAAGAACTGGCTGAAAAGCTGCAAATGCCGCTCGAGAAGGTTCGCAAGGTGATGAAGATCGCCAAGGAACCGATTTCTCTCGAAACACCGATTGGCGACGAGGAAGACAGTCAGCTGGGTGATTTCATTGAAGATAAGAATGCGATCCTGCCGCTTGACTCTGCAATTCAGGAAAACCTGAAAGAGACAACCACGCGGGTTTTGGCGTCGCTGACGCCACGCGAGGAGAGGGTTCTCAGGATGCGTTTCGGGATCGGCATGAACACCGACCATACGCTCGAAGAAGTCGGTCAGCAGTTCAGCGTGACGCGGGAACGTATTCGCCAGATCGAAGCAAAGGCGCTCCGCAAGCTCAAGCATCCGAGCCGGTCCCGCAAGCTGCGGTCATTCCTCGATCAATAACGAGCGGAGATAAGATGTCTTTATTCGGTAGGCTTTTCGGCAGTGGTGGTTCTGAGGCGAAACCCGTGGAGCATAATGGTTTCATGATTTTCGCAACACCCGTCAAAGAAGCCGGGGGCTACCGGATCGGGGCGCGGATTGAGGCTGAAATCATGGGCGAGAAGAAAGTTCATCAGATGGTGCGGGCGGATACTTATCAGACCGCGGAGACCGCTGAAGAGGCTTCCGTGATCAAAGCGAAGATGTTCATCGACCAGATGGGCGAGAAAATTTTTGACTAAAGACGTCTGTGACCGAGCGCAAAAGCTGCATTTTGACCGAGACATTTACGATTCAGACCAGCGGGCAAGGGCTCTATGAGTTTACCCGCGATGTGCGCGACTGGGTCGCGGGAACGGGCCTGCTCACGCTTTTTGTGCAGCACACGTCTTGTTCGCTGTTGATACAGGAAAACGCTGATCCTGACGTGAAGACGGATTTGCAGAATTATTTTCAGCGTCTTGTGCCCGCAGCGACGGATCCCTCGATGCACTATCTGCGGCATACCTATGAAGGCCCGGATGACATGCCCGCGCATATCAAGGCGTCTATGCTGCCTGTGAGCATCTCAATTCCTGTGCATCAGGGACGGTTGGCATTGGGGACATGGCAGGGGATTTACCTGTTTGAACATCGCGACAGCCCGCATCGCCGACAAGTTGTTGCACAGATGCTCAGGTCTGCCTGAGCTACTACTGTATTTAGCGTCTCGCTTTTGGGTCTACCCAAATTATTCACAACGGCCTATAGTCATTGTGGATAACTGGGATCAAATACCCAGACGGCAGAAGATGAGGACAGGACCATGCGTTGCCCGTTTTGCGGACATCAAGATACACAAGTGAAAGACAGCCGTCCGGCTGAGGATCATGTTGCCATCCGGCGGCGGCGGTTTTGTCCGGCCTGCGGTGGACGGTTCACAACCTACGAGCGGGTTCAATTGCGCGATCTGGTGGTGATCAAGACAAACGGTCGTCGTGAGGATTTTGACAGGGACAAGCTGGAGCGCTCGATCCGTATCGCGCTGCAAAAACGGCCCGTAGAGCCCGAGCGGATGGATCAGATGATTTCCGGCATCGTTCGCCGTCTTGAAAGCATGGGCGAGACGGACATCCCCAGCCAGACAATCGGTGAGATTGTGATGGAGAGCTTGGCGCGCATTGATACGGTGGCCTATGTGCGGTTTGCAAGTGTCTACAAGAATTTCCAGGCAGCGGATGACTTCGACAAGTTCGTGAGTGAACTGCGGCCGCTGGCCAAGCCGGACGAGTGACCCCGGAACTGGATCGACGCTATATGCGGCTCGCGTTGGCCTTGGGGCGGCGCGGGCTTGGACGCGTTTGGCCCAATCCTTCGGTCGGATGTGTGATTGTCGCGGACGGCCGTATCGTCGGGCGCGGGCGCACTGCTGATGGTGGGCGGCCACACGCGGAGACGATCGCGCTGTCAGAGGCGGGGGAGTTGGCGAGTGGCGCTACGGCCTACGTCACCTTGGAGCCATGCGCGCATCATGGGAAGACACCGCCCTGTGCGGAGGCGCTGGTAGACGCTGGTGTCGCGCGTGTCGTCATCGCGGCGGGAGACCCCAATCCGCTTGTGTCCGGTCGTGGCATCGAGACTTTGCGATCAGCAGGGATTGCTGTGCAGCAGGGTGTCTTCGAGGAAGAGGCCCGAAACGATCTGCGCGGGTTTCTTTCCGTGCAGGAACAGCAGCGCCCGTTTGTGACACTCAAACTCGCACTCACGATTGACGGGCGGATTGCGACATCAACTGGGGATAGCAAGTGGATTACCGGTCCGGAGGCGCGGCGGCGTGTCCATATGATGCGGTCAAGCCATGATGCCGTATTGGTTGGTGGTGGAACGGCGCGAGCAGATGACCCGATGTTGACCGTGCGCGGCCTTGGGATCGAGCGGCAGCCGGTACGGGTCGTGATGTCAAACCGGCTTGATCTCTCTTGCGACAGCAACTTGGGGCGTAGCGCGCGTGATGTGCCCGTTTGGTTATGTCACGGACCCGATGCGTCTGTGGGCGCGATCACCAACTGGAGAGGAGTTGGGGCCGAGACCGTGCTGTGTGAGGCGACTGGAGACAAGCTCGACGTCAACGATGTCCTGCGAAAACTGGCAGAGCGGGGTCTGACACGGGTTTTTTGCGAGGGCGGCGGCGAGGTCGCTTCCTCATTGATCAGCGCGGGGCTGATCGATGAACTGCTGGTGTTCCAGGCGGGGTGCCTCATCGGAGGGGATGGCCGTTCTGGGATCGGAGCGATGGGACTGACGCGTTTGGCCGATGCGCCGCGTATGAAGCTCGTGGCGGTCGAACGGATTGGGGAGGATGTGCTCAGTCGCTGGACGGTCTAGCGCCAGAGCCAAGCATAGGTCGCAAAGGCACCTTGCAGTTTGGCGAGTGCTTTTAGACCGAGTGGTCGGGTGAATGTGCGACCTTCGCCGAGACGCATGACGGCGACCTCCACAGGGCAGGGTTTTCCGGTCACGGGATCGAGATAGCGCGGGTAATCGATCAGAGCAGCGTGAACCAGCCCATCAAGAGTAGGCTTTGCTGTGCGGCGACCGACCTTCGGTCCGAGGTCGGTGGTCAGTCCCCACCCGGCATAAAATGGCTGGCCGAGGCAGGTCACGGGCAGGTTGTGCAGGAGTGCCTCAAATCCCAAGAGAGAGGTCATGGTCCATACGGCATCGACAGCGCCGATTGCGGCAATCGGATCGGTGTCCGTCAGAATATGATCGGCGAATTCCTGTGCGTCGGGAACAGCGCCGGTTCGGAGTGCGGCCTCAACATCAGGGTGGGGTTTGTACCAGATATCCGCCTCCGGATTGGCGTCGCGGGTCACACGCAGCAGATCGATATTCGTGCTGACCGAACTTGTGCCCTTGCGGATTGAGGCGTCGTCTTCGACCTGACCCGGAACAAGGATGCGTTTCCTTCCCGTATTTGGCGGAAAGCTTCCTCTGGCGGACAGGTTGTATTTCGAAAGGCGGGCCGCGCAGATCGAGGCGCGGAGTGCATGGGCGCGGGAGCGTTGATCCTCGGTCAATTTTGATCGGGCGGCGATCCATTCCTCAAGCTGGCTGGGCGCACTCGGATCATAGTAAATCCCCAGATCATCAAGAACGAGGGATAGCGGAGGCACGAGCTGCGCGCCGAGCCCGACTGAGCGTAGAAAACCGTCCTCGACCTTCGTTGCGGGTTGCGCAACCTGTTCGACGGCATGTGACGAGGCCCAGACCATCGTGCGGCGCGCATTGCTCTGGCTGCGGAATTTCACGGGCTTTTCGGTGCCGAAGAAGTGCTGGAAATGGGCACGTTTCCACAGGCGAATGCCGTGTGCGTTCCAGCCCGTTCGATCCTCGCGATAGGCGCGGGTCAGGGCTTCTAGTGTGTCAATGACACGCGACAAGTTGCAGGTCTGGTTGGTGTATGGATCGAACCAGACCGGGTATTTCATCATCGCGCCAAGGAACAATTGCGAGGCGGTCAGATTCCGCTCGCGGCGCGGAAGGGGCATTTCATCATGGGTGAGACCCCAGCCCGCGTAGAAGGGCTGGCCGAATACGGTGGGCTTGTGACCGGCCAGAATGGCCTCGAACCCGAGTTGTGAGGATACGGTATAGACGGCGACTGCACCCTCCAGGAGATCCCAGGGGGAGCAATTGCCAGAGTAGAGGGTCACGGATTCATCGTGGAGTTCGGCATCTGAGAAATGGCCCTTACGGTGACCCTGCGCCGTCTCGGGATGCGTTTTAATTAGGATGCGCTGGCCGGGATGGTCGATGCGGGCTTGCGTCAGCATTTCTTGAAAGCGGGCGTGATTAGCTCCGCAGCAGCGCAGGCTGGCGTCACCGTATGTCTGGTCGATCACGAGCACATAGCCGGGGTCGGGCGGGGCGGTGTTCGGGTCGTGAAGGTTGTATTTTGACAGGTGTAGCCGGCGAATGCGTGCGATCAGGGCGCGGGCTTCGGCCAGTTCGGCAGAGTGATCAAGCGGATCGGTGAGGAGTAGTTTTTCCAGATCGGAGGGAACGCTGCCGTCGAAGTGGACCCCGCTGGTGTCGATGCACAGGCCAAGCGGTGGATCCCCGTCACGACCTGTTTTGACCGAGCGGAGGAATGCGTCCTCAATGCGAAGTAGGGATGCGCCAGTGCGTGTCGCGACGGCTGTGCCGCGGTGACTGGTGGGGCTGTGCCCCCAGACAGCAACGAGATCGTCGCCTGTCGGCCGGCCGAGGTGAATGGAATACCCTGCGGCCCGAAGGATCGCGCGGATATGGCGGCGCAGAAAACCGCCATTATAAACGTAAATCCGCCGCGGATGTGCGGCCGCGGCGGATTGGGGGTCGTCAGATGTCATTCGATCAGTTCAGACCGTTACCGATGGATGCCGCGGCGTCGATCTGCTGAAGTGAGCCGAATGCGGCGGCGATAGCCTTGTTGAACTGAACGAAGGGTGCTTCGGTGACATAGACGGTGTCGCCGTCGCGGATCGCGAAGTCACGCGCCATGAAGACGCCGTTCGGTTTTGTCAGGTCCAACACATAGATCACACGCTGGGTGCCAATCAGATCGTCACGCCCCACCAGCTGGCTGGCGATTTCCTGCGGCTCGTTGCGGAAGACAAAGACGCCTGTCGGGTCAGCCGCATTCGCGCTGAGGCCGCCGACCTGGGCGATTGCCTCAATCGCGGAAATTGACTTGCTCTGGAACTGGACGCGGTTCTGGGCGCCGGTCGCACCAAGTGCGGTGAAGCTACGGGTGTCTTCCTCGACAATGATGCGGTCGTTGTTACGCAATGCGATATCAAGCCCAGGCATTTCGTGGAGATCCTCGAACCAGACCGAGCCGCGTGCCTCACCGCGTACGACGGTGACTTGCGCGATTTCGGGCTCGATGCGAACGCCGCCGGCACGGGCCAGCATTGCCGAGAGGGTGCGGGTGGGCCGCTCAATCGGGTAGACGCCCTGAGCGCCGACACCCCCAAGGACGGAGACGCTTGCGCCGTCACCTGCGAGCCTGCGGACCTGAACCTGAGGCTCGGGGGTCTGTTCTTCGAGCCGTTCCGTGATCAGGCGGCGGAGGGCTTCGGGATTGTTCCCTGCCGCGCGGATGCGGCCTGCGTAGGGGATGAAGACAAATCCCTGCCCATCAACCTGCACCTCGTCCAGAACCGTTGCGTTCTGGCCGCTGGGGACGAGAAGGCCGTCATCGACGTTCTCCCAGATGGTGATGCCGATCACATCGCCGGGTGCGATCGTGTCGGAGCCGAGAATGCCTGCGTTTTTGAAGCTGTCGGCAAAGCCGAGCGCTGGGGCGACGGCGGCAATGCGGTTGACCCGATCATCGACCGTCAGGACGAAAGCATCCCCGTCTTCCAAAACGGAGCCGGAAAAGATTTCGGATTTGTTGGGGCCGGACCGTGGAAGGCCGCATGATGACACAATCAACACGGCGGCAAACAAAAGCACACGACCTGCCAGTCGCTTGTTCAAGGGTATCACTGCTCGGTCTCCTCGACCTGTTATTCTGCCTCGATTTTTCGTCAGAATAGTCGATGAGGGGCGCCAAGGCCAGAAAAAGCGTCATCCGGCTGATCCCGAAGGCACAACTGTTGCGCGTGAGACTCGGATTTTGGTTACTTAACAATTCGTAAATTTTGGCGGGGCGGCAGTTTGCCCGCCCGGAGGGCCTCGTAGGGGTCTTCCTCATTCAACATCATATCGACCACCTGCCGGAGCAACTGGCGGCGGCCACGGGCGGAATAGAAGCTTCCGGGAACCTGGCTGGTCTCGAGCAGGAACCGGCGATAATCGCGGTAGGCACGGCTGTCCGGACGCTGAGGGGTGGCAAAGAATTCGTCAACGGTGCTTGTCGCGACGAACTCGGGCTTGTCATAGACGGCCTTGCCAAACACTTTGAGCGGGATCGCCCGCCAGAGCACCTGCTGGGCGGCTGTGGAATTCACGGTCACGGCGGTGCGGGCATCATCAAGCAATCGTGCCAGCTTGCCGCCCCGCACATAATGAACGCGGTCGGCGATATTATGTTTGGCGGCCAGCTCGGAGATCTGGCGGCTCAGCGGGAGTTGTCCGTTCTCAAGTGGATGTGCCTTGAATACGAGATGGTGATGGCGCGGCGCGCCCTTGGCGAAGCCTTCGATCACAATCTCCAGAAACTCGGACATCGAGGAAAAGGGGGAGTGGGCAATGAAGCTCGCGTCATGTTCGAGTTGCAAGAGCGCGAGGTGATAGGGGTATCCGCCGCGCCGGATGCGGGAGGTTTGCAGTATACGGCCCAGTGCAATCAGGGGCATCAGTAGCAGGCGGCGGGTATAGAGCGTCGTTTCCGTCCACAGTGGCAGGGCGCGGTGGGGTTTGAAATTCCGGTAGTCGCCGTTCCGAAACAGAACGAACCAGTGATAGAGCGCCCCGTAGAAAATATGCTGACGCATGTCCCCCCAGCGGGCGGGTGGTTCGGGAATGTCGAGATCGGAGCGTTCGAGAGCGCTGCGCATGTCGTCGATGGAGAGATCCATCAGCCGTGAATTTCCGTTGGTGCCGTCGCGCTCATAGGTGCACCAGTAGGGGCGCATGTAGCCCTCTTCAAAGACATGGATGCGAATTCCGGCCTCGCGCGCGATGGCGACGGCCTGCGCATGGATTGGCCGTGTGTCGCCGTAGAGCACGATGTCGGTAACGGATTTTTCACTTAATAAATCGCTAAAAACCTCAGGCCAGGCGCTGATTTGATCGGTGAAGGGAATAAAGCCCGGTGCGCCGAACCAGAATGCGCGGTCACCTGCGTTAAATCCCACCCGATAAACTGTGGCACCTGCGGCACGGAGCATCTTGCCCAGACCGTAGAAAAACGGGCCGTGCGGTCCTTGCAGGAAGAGAAATGTTTTCTGCGCTGTCGACACGAAAATGCCACCCATGGAACCATCTAACGGAGGAGAGTGTAGCACAATTATTGCGGCGGCATTAAGTCCCCGATCAGGAAACTGGAAGGCGACGTCTTGTCGGTATGCGCGCTTGCTTATAGGTCTGTGCGTGAACGAGACAGGAGCGCGAAATGTTTACCGGTATCATCACAGACATCGGCACGGTTCTGGAAACCGAGCGGCGGGGCGATTTGCGGGCGCGGATCGGCACGCGCTACGATCCTGCCGGAATTGATATCGGGGCGTCGATTGCCTGTGATGGCGTGTGCCTGACCGTGGTTGCGACCGGTACCGGAGATATGAACTGGTTTGACGTGGATATCAGTGCCGAGACGGTGAACCTGACCAACATCTCACACGATGGCTGGCCCTTGGGCCGCAGGATCAATCTGGAACGGGCTTTGAAGGTCGGTGACGAATTGGGCGGCCACATAGTTTCGGGTCATGTGGATGGTGTGGCAAATCTCGTCGAGATGCGGGACGAGGGCGACAGCACGCGCATGGTTTTTGAAGCGCCCGAGGCGCTGGCGAAATTCATAGCGCCCAAAGGATCTGTCGCGCTGAATGGCACATCGCTGACGGTCAACGAGGTGGAGGGGCGCCGGTTCGGGATCAACGTCATACCGCACACCAAGGAAGTAACAACTTGGGGCGATGTAAAGGTAGGGGACGCGATCAACCTCGAAGTGGATACGATGGCCCGCTACGTCGCGCGTCTGCGCGAATGGAGCTAATACCGCTAACCTGTGCGTGACGCTCCCGAGGGGTGGTATGTCGAGTTTCGGGGGGCGCAGCCGCGCCGGAGCGGGCATTGCGACACTGCGGGGTCTTTCCAAGCGGTGCTTGCTGGATTAGATGCCCTCTGACGCCGAAAGGGAAGCCATGTCACAGCCATACGAGACCCCGGGACCAGTCGAGACAGACTGGGGAGATGCGATCAGCCCGATCGAAGAGATCATCGAAGATGCCCGGAATGGGCGGATGTTCATACTTGTCGATCATGAGGACCGCGAGAATGAAGGGGATCTGGTGATCCCGGCGCAGATGGCGACGCCGGATGCAATCAATTTCATGGCAACGCATGGTCGCGGACTGATTTGTCTGTCGCTGACCTCGGAGCGGATCGAAACGCTCGGGCTGCAGCTGATGTCGACAAACAATTCCTCGCGCCATGAAACCGCGTTTACGATCTCGATCGAGGCGCGGGAAGGCGTGACGACCGGTATTTCAGCCCATGACCGTGCCCGCACGGTGGCGGTGGCGATTGATGGCACCAAAGGCGCGGCAGATATTGCGACGCCGGGTCATGTTTTCCCTCTCAGGGCGCGGGAAGGGGGCGTTCTGGTTCGGGCCGGACATACCGAGGCTGCGGTAGATGTGAGCCGTCTGGCGGGGCTGAACCCGTCCGGGGTGATCTGTGAGATCATGAACGAGGACGGCACCATGTCGCGGCTGCCGGAGCTGGTGGCGTTCGCTCAGAAACACGGGCTGAAGATCGGGACGATCAGTGATCTGATCGCCTACCGGCGGCGCCATGACAATCTGGTCAAGGTGGAAAGCGAACAGGTCGTCGAGAGCGAGTTTGGTGGCGAGTGGCGGATGCGGATCTATTCGGACCTGACGCATGGCGACGAGCATATCGTTTTATCGAAGGGCGATCTGGGCGGCGATGCGCCGGTGCTGGTGCGGATGCATGCGCTCGACCCGATGCTGGATATCGTCGGCACGGGGCCGAAGGGCCGTGCAGGTGAATTCAACGCGGCAATGCGGGCGGTGGCCGAAGAGGGGCGCGGGGTTGTGGTGCTCCTGCGCGATACCTCTATGAAGCTGGATGTGCACGACGAGGTGTCGCCCAAGACGCTGCGGCAATACGGGCTTGGTGCACAGATCCTCAGCTCGCTGGGGCTTTCGGATATCGTGCTGCTGACCAATTCGCCGAAGCCAAAGATCGTGGGTCTTGATGCGTATGGTTTGCAGATCGTCGGGACCAAGAAGATTACGGAGCAAAACTGATGGCCGGAGCCTCTCATTACATCCTTCCCCGTCCCGAGTTCGATGCGCCCGTCAGAATGCTGATCGTTGTGGCGCCTTATTACAAAGACGTGGCTGACAATCTGGTCTCCGGTGCCACTGCCGAGATCGAAGCGGCCGGAGGAACGGTCGAGGTGATCGAGGTCCCTGGTGCGCTGGAAGTGCCGACAGCGATTGCGATGGCGGAGCGGCTGGGGAATTATGACGGCTATGTCGCGCTGGGCTGTGTGATCCGTGGAGAGACCACACATTACGATACGGTCTGCAACGACTCGAGCCGGGCGATCCAGCTGATGGGGCTGCAGGGCTTGTGTATCGGCAACGGAATTCTGACGGTCGAAAACAAGGCACAGGCCGATGTGCGGGCCGATCCGAAGGCGCAAAATAAGGGTGGCGGGGCTGCGGCTGCGGCCTTGCACCTGATCGCGCTGGAGCGTAAGTGGGGCGGCGCCCGAAAGGGTGTCGGTTTCACCGGTGATATCCTTCTCGCCCGCAACAAGGACGGCAGCGACCACGCATGACGCGCTCATCTTCCCAGTCCCGTTCCATGAAATCCGCTGCGCGGCTCTATGCTGTGCAGGCACTGTTTCAGATGGAGGTCTCAGGCCAGACGGTGGAAGCCGTTTGCCGTGAATTTGAGGACCATCGGTTCGGGGCCGTGTATGAAGGCGACGAAATGCAGGACGGCGATGTCGATCTGTTCCGCAGCCTTGTCGATACGGCGGTAGACCGGCAGGCGAAGATCGATCAGGCCACCGACCGGGCGCTGGTGGCGAAATGGCCGATCCAGCGGATTGATCCGACGCTGCGGGCGTTGTTTCGCGTTGCAGGTGCCGAAATGGTGATTGCCGACACGCCGCCCAAAGTGGTGATTGTCGAGTTCGTTCAGGTGGCCGAAGCGTTTTTCCCTGAGGGAAAGGAGCCGCGCTTTGTCAACGCGGTGCTGGATCACATGGCGCGCGAGTTCCAGCCGGACGCGTTTTGATCACAGGGCAGTGGCCCGCGGTCTGACGCCGCGCGCCCGAGGCAATCTGTCAGGCTGAGTTTGCGGCGATCCGTGTTAGGGTATCTGTCACTGAATTCTGTGACAGGAGATGCGGATGCCGAAGCTGATTGCGCTTTATATCCGAAGCGTTGTGATCGGATTTGCCGTTGCAGGGCTGTTCGTGGCGCTGCTTTTGTGGCTGGATGTCGGGGGCTTGGGCGGTCTTGTCTGGCGGGCGGAGCAGCAGGTGCTTGCAGTTGCAATGCTGGTGATGTTTCACGGGATCGTTTTTGCGGGCGTGCAGTTTGCCTACGTGATCATGAGCATGGCAGAGCCGGTGGAGCCGCCGCCGCGGGGCAGAAAGGCACCCGTGCGACGGGCAGAGCCTTCGCTGGTGCCTGTGGTGCGTGGGCGTCCCGGAAGGGGCGCCGGGCGCGGTTGAAAAGGCGGCGAGAACCACAGCAACCGTATGGGTTACGAATTCCCGAGGACCTGTGTGAACAGGTGGGCGCCAGGTAATTAGGCCAGGACCTAAACAGAGCCAGCTCCCTCGGATTTGCTTAAGGCCACCGGAATTGACCCGTGCTACGCGAAGAGCAGAAACTCGCCTTCGCGACAGGTAGGGGCAACGGGGCTCTGGTGCAAGGGGTCAGGCGTCGTCTTCACGACTTTCCATGTCGAGGAGCCAGCCGCCGGGACCGACGATATGATCCGGCAGCCGATAAAGGAGGCGTTCGATCACTGCGAGGGTGATCATGGCAAGGCCGATTTCGGTGAGAGTGATGTTGCCGTAGAGAAACGCGAGCAGACTCATAATCGTATTCTTTCGTTTCGCCCCACCGCACTCATCGCGGTGAAATGGGGCAATCCCAAGGCACAGGCGGGGCGCGTCGGTGATTTACCCTTTTTTTACGAAACAAACCGTTTCGACAGGGGAGGATGCATATGAATTTTCGGTTTGAAAAACGGGATTGACCTATGTTCCTGTTATGTTCATGTTTGGCGTGATGACGCAAGCGCCTGCAGAACAGCCTATCCCAGAGCCCCTAACAGCCGGTCAACTGATCGCGCGGGGGGTGTGCAGGCATTTGCTTTCGCTGGATTTTGTCTCGGTCGAGGAGCTTGTTCCCACGCGCGGACTGCGGGTGGATGTGATGGCGCTGGGCCCGAAGGGGGAAATCTGGATTATCGAGTGCAAATCAGGGATTGCCGACTTTCGCACCGATCAGAAGTGGCAGGGCTATCTGGAGTGGTGCGACCGTTTTTTCTGGGCGGTCGATACCGAGTTTCCCACCGAAATCCTTCCCGATGACACAGGCCTGATGATTGCGGACGGTTATGGCGGCGAGATCATCCGCATGGGACCGGAGGCACGGCTGGCGGGTGCGCGGCGCAAGGTGATGATGCAGAAATTCGCCCGCCATGCGGCGCGGCGCCATCACTGGGAACGGGATCCCGGACTTAGCGTTTCCCGCCGCTGGTGAGGATGCGGGCGGCTTCGGCTGCAGCGCGAATTTCTTCAGCGATTTCATCGGCTTCTTCAGGCTCGAAGTCCATCGGTATCTCGACTCCATCGGCCTCGATAAAGAGGCGCACCATGCCGCTATCGGTGGGGCCGATCTGGAGGTTGGCCTCGACGTCGCGTTCTGTGTTGATGCCCATGGGGATGCTCCTGAAAACCAGAATACTGACTACCCTCAGGCCCGATGCGATGCAAGGCGGCAAACATGGCATTTGGCGGGATTAGGCTCTTGCAATCTGTGTGCGGCGGCGGTAATTCCCCCGCCAGTGCCGCCTTAGCTCAGTTGGTTAGAGCGCTGGATTGTGGATCCAGAGGTCCCCTGTTCAAGCCAGGGAGGCGGTACCACCCTCCACTAAATCTTAAGCATTGTGCGGCAGCGCAGAAAAACGGCGTTTGGGCGAGGAATCGTTGA
>JAEPMR010000051.1 GCA_017643845.1 Marivivens sp.
GTGAAATCCATGAAGCGCTGTTCTTCGGCGATGGTGGCGGCATCGATCACGCCGCCGGTGCCATCGCCCACGGTCTGGATGGCTTCGAGTTGCCACATGGCGACCAGCGCAATGGCGAGCTCCGCGGTCACGCGCGTGTTGAGATCGATGCTTTCCTTGAGTTCGTCCATGTCGTCGATGAGTCCGACAAGGCGGTCGACCCGCTCGAGCGATTGGCCGGCATCCTCATAGCTGTTCTGGGCCGCCGCCGAGACAAGGGCACCGGTGGTGGCCTGCGTCGCCACGCGGTTGGCCCCGGGATTGCCGCTCGTGGCCATTTCCGAGAGGGTGTCATCGTCAAATCCGAGATCGGCCAGCACCCGATCCATCTGGGTTTCGATTTCGCCTGCGCCAGAACCGGAGAGGCCTGAGAAATCGCCCGTTTTGATGGCTTCGATGGTCGCTAGGATATCCCCGAACTCCTGATCGAGCAGGCCGTTCAGCTCGTCTTCCATCTCGGTGCGGATGATTTCCGGCAGTTCGGCGAGACGGGTGAGCGCTTCATAGGTCCGTTGCAGCTCCGCGAGTTGTTCCGTGAGTGTGGCAAGCTGTTCGCGGAGCTGCGTCAGCTGCTCGTTTTGCAGGATCTCGTCTTCGATCATCTGCCGGAGCTGCTGGATGTTTTGCGCGATGTTCTGGGTATCGACGACGGGCACGCCTTGTGCTGCGACAGGGGGTAGGGCGCTGAACTGCAAGCCCATGCCAAGCGTTGTGACCAAAGCTGTCCTCAAGAGCAGACGTCCCATCATTCAATCTCCCTGATCGTAAAATCCATGAACGCGCCTTCGGCCATGCGGGCGCTGGCCTGGGCCAGCTCCTCGGCAGAGAGGACTCGGGTGCGTGCAGCCTGAAGCCGGATGCGTGCAGCGACGAGGCGCACGAGTTCGGCGCGGGCATAGGTGTTGAGCGCGACGCTCTCCTGCACGTCCTCGGTTTCGGAAATCCGTTCGACGATATCGCGGATGCGCAGGGCGGCTTGGTGGATCGCGGCTGGTGAGTTGTTGCCATAGAAGGCAGCGCCGTGCCCGGTGATTGAGAGGTTAGCATTGGCCAGAAGCGCGGGGTCGATCGTGCCAAGCGCTTCGATCCCGCCGATACGGGTCAAATAGAGGTTATAGCGTTCGGGGATCACCTGGACGTAGTGCTGGGTCTCGCGGAAGGGCGGCACGCCGCCATACTCGAAAACCCGGCCTGGTCCGGCGTTATAGGCCGCGAGCGCGTTGATGATATTGCCATCGAATGTGTTGAGCTGGGTCGCGAGATAGCGCGCGCCGCCATGCACCTGCAGGTAAGGGCTGTCATAGTATTCCGGGTTAATGCCCAGATCGCTGGCGGTGCCCGGCATGATCTGGGTGAGACCATAGGCGCCGACGGGAGACCGTGCCCCAATGGTGAAACGGCTTTCCTGCCAGATGAGCGCTTGCAGCAACGCGCGCCACTGGACGGGTGAGAGCCCTGCGCGGCCAACTCCCGCAAAGCCGCTGGTTTCCTGGGCGACGCGGATGATGAGCTGCTCGATGTTCTCGGCGGCGTCGCCGAACATCTGCGCACCGCCGGGATTGGGGTCGATGTCGGCATTGCCATAGACCGCCTCGACTGACCGGGCCGGATCCCCGCTGCCGCTTTCTAGCCCCAAGACCATAGCCGGCAAGCCCTGACCGCCGAAGCTGGTCTGGGCATCGAGGATGCGTTGCAGGGTTTCCAGCTGCTCCCGTTCGATCTCGGCAATGAGTTCGCGCACGGCAAGCTTGTCCGCCTGAACGGCCAAGTCAGCCTCGCGATCGCCAGTCTCGACGATGTCACGCGCGGTCAGCCCACTGTCATTGGTCGGCACGCCTTGAGACAAGGCGAGACCGGGCAGCAGGCAAAGTGCCAGGATATGAGGCAGGCTAGACTTCAATGTCGCCCTCCGGCGCATCTAGAGGCGTGAAGGTGCAATCAGGCGCGACAGGGGCTGTGGAGGCCAGGAAGGTGAAGCAGTTGGCCTGCGGTTCCTGGTACTGGGCGCAGGAGGCCAGCGCGCCGAGCGCGGTGAGAAGAAACAGGGTACGAATCATGAAAGCCTCCAGAAGTCTGGGCGGTCGCGGTAATCGGCGCCGACGAGCGCCTCGCCTTTCTCCATGCCGCCGAGGATGGTGAGATTGGGCCCGAGAGCACTGAGATCGGCATCGACCACGATCGAGCCCTGATCGTCGCGGATCAGCGCCAAACGGCTGTTGCTGCCCGTGTTGAGAAGGACGTCGAGCTCCTTCTCCGTGAGGTTCAGCATGGCGTAATCCGCAGGCTGCGCGCGGATATTGGGCAGCAGGATCTGCGTCGGCACCGCCTCGATGATGGTCTTGCCGGTCCGGGTGCGCTCGAGCTGGCTCGCGTATTGCGTCATCATCACCGCGACGGTGTTCTGCTTGCGCGCGGTCACCAGCCAGTTCGACAGCCGCTCGGCGAAATACGCGTTATCGAGGGCCTTCCAGGCCTCGTCGATCACGATGATGGTGGGGCGGCGGTCCTCGATCTCGCGCTCGACCCGGCGGAAAAGATAGGACAGGACCGCCATCCGTTCCTTGTCGGCCTCGCTGTCGAGAATGCCGGTCAGATCGAAGCCCACCACATCGCCCTTGAGCGAGAACGTGTCCTCGAGGCTCTGCCCGAAGATCCAGCCATAGCGGCCGTCTTCGGTCCACTCGAGCAGGCGCTGGTGCAGATCGCCGCCATCATCGGTGGACACAAAAAGCGACGCGAAATCCCGCCAGTTCCGCAGGGCAGGGTTTGTAGCTTGCGCGTTCTGGCGCACGACTTCCTGGATGCGGTTGGTTTGTGCAGGCGTCAGCGGCTTGTCGGCACGGTAGAGCAGGGTCGCAAGCCAGTCCGAGAGCCAGGCAGTGCCGCGCGCATCTGTCTCGGTCCAGAGCGGGTTGAGGCCCGTGGGCTGACCAGCGTTCAGGGACGCGTAGCGCCCGCCATTCGCGCGGACCGCCATCTCCATACCAAGACGGTAATCGAAGACAAAGACCCGGGCGCCCGCGCGACGGGCCTGGGTCATCAGGAAGGCCGAAAGCACAGACTTACCTGACCCGGGCCGCCCCATGATCAGGGTATGGCCGCTGGTGGGTTCTTTGTCGGGCGAGCCTTGCTCGTGATAGGAAAACCGGTAGGCGCTCTGCTCCGGCGTGGGCAAATAAGTGACGACCCGGCCCCATGGGGTTTTCGCGGCGGGTTTGCCGAGCTGCGTCCGGTGAAAGGCCGCGAAATCCGCGAAGTTGCGATTGGTGATGGCGCTGGCGCGCACGCGCTTGGGCTGGTTGCCGGGATGCTGACTGAGGTAGTGCGCCTTGGCGGCGACCCGTTCGCCGATCATCTTCACGCCCTCGGTGGCCGCGGCGTTGACGATCTCGGCGCTCAGGGTCTGCAACTCGTCCAGCGTGTCGCAAAAGATCGTCACGACCATGTGGTGTTCGCCAAAACTCTGGCGTTTGGCTTCGAGATCATCTGCGGCGATGTCGAGCGCTTCCATCAGTGAGAGGGCCGCATCCTGTGAGGCTTGCATTTGGCGCTTTTGCCGCTTGATCCGGCCCGCCATCAGGTTCGAATTGATCGGGGTGAAGGAGTGCGTGACGATCATGTCGACTGGCAGGTTGAGCATGTCGAACATCGTGCAGGATGTGGCTTCGGAGTATTCCCCGATAGTGAAGCTCTTGCCGTAGCGATGGCCGACAACGCCTTCGGAAAGCTCAAAGTGATCCCCCTGAAACGTCACGCGGGTATTGGCGACGTTGAAAGACAGGAAACCGTAGGTGTTGGCAGGATAGAGCGGCAATTCCTGGCCGGTGTTCAGGGCCCCCAGAAACCCGATCAACTCGCCACTATCGGAGGTCAGCACACGCGGGTTCAACTCGGTGAGGCCTGACACGAACACACTCACGGCTTCGCCCAGACGGCGCAGGCGCTTCTTGGTTGCTTCTTTCAGCCGGTCCGGCGCGCTGCGGTTCAAGAACGGCAGGACGCTTTTCGGGGGCGGGCGGTGAATGACCGTCAGCGTCAAGGTTTTGTCGCGCAGGCCACTGGTCTTGAGTTTTGCGCGCCAAAGCCGGTCCACCTCGCCCGCGAAGCTGTTCTCCGGCACCGGCTCCAGTTCCGGCGCAATCGCCTTGGAGACCTTGTGCACATAATAGCTGAATTCTGGACCAAGCTGGGCGACGATACGGGCAAAGAGTGACGTGACCTTATCGAGATAGGCATCATCAGTTGTGTAACTGTTGACCCCGTCGAGGCGGATGCATTGGAACAGTTCGTTCACCCGCGTGCGCACCGTTTGGTCATCGACCAAGCTGACATAGGGCAGCATATGCGCGAGGCGCGTTTCTCGCGCATACCAGTTCGGTGTCAGGGTGTGGGGATCAAGCGTTTCGTCCAGGGCATCATTATGGCGCATAGCTGTCCCCGCCATGGATGCTTCTGTTCCGCGTCGGCGGCGTCTCCTGCAGAGCGGTCATCATCACGTCGATGAATCGGGGATCCCAATCGGCCGCTTTCCAAAGAACCGGATAGAGCACGATCGCAACCCCAAGAATCACGATGTGCTGGACCCAGACGAAGAGCAGCACCGAGCCAAAAAGCCAGATCATCGCATACATGATGGGCAGGCCCAGAAGCTTTGGTGGGCGCACGAGGCCAAGGAAGAGGGGCGAGCGCTCAGGCACCGGCGAAGACCGCTGCAACGATGGTGGGGGCGGCGGCAACACCGGCGATCCCGACCAAGACCCAGAGCGCCTGGCGGAGATCGATGATGTTGAAGAACCAGCTGAGGAAGACGCCGAGGACCGCGAGTGTGGCGATGACCACACCAAGAGGTCCGGTCAGCGCATCGACAATGCCCTGCAACAAGCTCTGGATCGGGGAGAGATCGATGCTCTGTGCAAGGGCGGGCTCGGCAATGAACAGGAATAGCGCCAGCGAGGCGACAAAGAGGTTTGAAATCTGTTTCATGAATTTGATCCTTCCAATCGGGCCACGACGGCCATGACGCGGGCCACGTGGTTCTGGGTTTCTCGGTAGGGGGGAAAGCCGCCATATTGGCGGACCGCATCTGGGCCGGCGTTGTAGGCTGCGAGGGCAAGACGCGGATCGCCGAACGTGTCCAACATCATCGCGAGGTAGCGGGCTGAGCCATCAAGGTTCTGAAGTGGATCACGCGCGTCGACACCGAGATCGCGCGCCGTCGCGGGCATCAGCTGCCCTAGGCCAATTGCTCCTGCACTCGAGACTGCCTCCTGGCGGTAGGCGCTCTCGACCTCGATATTTGCGCGGTAGAGGGTCAGCCAATCACGAACCGAGAGATCCGCGCGGCGTAGCCCGGGATGCCCGGCGTAGCGAAGGGCGGTGGATTCGATGGCCGCCAGAACATCGGCGCGGGGCAGGGGTGCCGAACGGGCGAGTGCTGCAAAACGCAATGCGTCAGGTTCAATAGCTGGTTCATCTTCACCGAGGAATGCCAGCTCATCAGCAGCGGACCCCTGTCCGATGCCGTCATTGTAATTGCGGGCAAAGCTGTCCTGGGAGCGGGACGGGGTCAGAGAGCCATCGCTCTCCATGACCAGTACCATCTGCGCAGTGGCTGAACCCGCGAGAAACCAGAAAAGGAGAAGGCTACTTGCTGCCGCCCTTGTCGCTCGCAGCCAGCTTGTGCGTTGTCTGCTGGCCTTCTTCGAGCGGCACATCGGCATGAGAGAAGCCGATCCCGATAAGGAAGGAGACCACGCCCGTGATGGTTTTGAACTCGCGGATCTTGATGTCGTTATAGGTCGTCCGGGTGCGGGCCGTGACCAGCAGCTTTTCCACGCCATCGTCAGAGACGACGCGCATGATCCAGACCCCGTAATAACTCGGGCCCTTCTTGTGTGCCGACTCCTGGCAGAGGATTTCAGCGCTATAGCCACTTTCCACGAGTTCGCGGAAACGTGCTTCCGTAACCACATTCGGTGCTTCGATGTCCCAGTTCATGGCCCGGCTCACGCTTTCTTCAAACGCGCAACGCCCGGGCATTCCCACTTGAAGCCCAGAGTTACGATAGTATACTATTAACCGCAAGATATAATGCGGCAGATACGGCTGTATCTCGGTTACTCAAACTCTAGGCACGGCCATTGGCGTCTATCAAGGAAAATAGGGGTTTCAGAAACCTGCGGTTGAGCCGATGGGTGACGATGCAGGCTGTGGCCCTCCTGATGCTCGCTCCGGTCGCAAGCCAGGCCGGATCCTGTCTCGCCCCGCTCCGGCCATTCGTTCCAAGCGATTCGCAGGCCGCCCGGGATTATGCCGACATCATCCGACGGGACTTTGAGGTCTACATCGCGGACATTCAGGACTACTTCCGCTGCCTCGAGCAGGAGCGCGCGCGTGCATTCGAGGAAGCGCGCGAAGTTAGCCACGACTACGGTCGGTTTCTGGAAATGGTTGGGGATTGATGGGCCTCTGGGCATGCACCAGACTTGAACCCCTTGGAAACCAGACGCCGATAACACCCTCATATATCTACTTTTTAGATAACAGATTCCATCCGCTAGCGACGTCACAAAAGGTATGTGACGCGTGGCGAAAACAATCAGAAGCAAAGGTCAGGAGGCTCTGTGCCAGGCGTTGGTCGACGCCCGGAATAAAGCAGGACTCAGCCAGAAAGAATTGGCAGTCAAACTCAGGCATCACCAATCGTTCGTGGCCCGTGTCGAAAGCGGAGAGCGCCGAATTGACGTCGTTGAGCTTATCCAATTGTCGCGTGCCATCGGATTTGACCCCTTCGAGATATTGGCGATCGTCGAAGCCGCCACGGAGCCCGACCACAAGATTTGAAAACAAAGAAGTTTTGGGACGCTCCGATTCGTGCGTCCCCATTTGAAGTGAGCTTCTCAACAAAGAGCAGTTAGTCAACATCCCCTAAGCGCGGCATGCGGTGCAGGCGAGCACCGCTGTTCGTCACGCTGCAATATCAGAGCCACAGTGCAGGAAGTCCGTAAACAGTGAACGATGATAAAGGTGAGGGCGTTGCGATCGCAAATCTGATCGGGACCGATGGGTGCAGCGTTGTTGGTTGGGTGTATCGCTGGACTACAGGCGCGCATGTGGTGATGTGGGACGTCCATGGGCCCAAGCCGGTATCGGAAATCCGGCCGGACCTCACTGCGGAACAGAAGCAGGAAATTGATTTCGACGCGCTCACGCAGATCGGAAGAGACGAGGGCGGGTGAGGAGGGCAATCTCGCGGCGTTTGCCGAAACGCCATGCTGCCCTTCGACTACCAGGCCCGCGAGGCGCAATTGCACACGTCCGCGATACCGGTCTTCCAGACCGAGCCAATTGTCGTCGGGTCAGTAGTTCACCTGTTCAAAGCCGTAGTTGCCCTCGTAGTCACGCCAATCGACGAAGACAGATCGATGATAGATACCAGGGCAATTCTGGCCCCATCGTTCAAGTCCCACATGGGCTTCGGGCAGGGCAGTTATCGAAGATCTATGCCAAGCGAAATCGCCTTGGGTCCCGTAAGTGCCAAGGACTACAGTCTCGCTACGATTGCAGTCACCGTCACGACCGGATTCGTGCTGCCGCGCATACCGCACATCAAAGACTCTGATGGATCGCACGAAGTTGAACTCAGGTCCGCTGATATCGATGTCCGCGCGATCCTGAACAAGCCGGAGTGCCGGGTCGGTGGGAACGAGATCATGGACTGGCAAGGATTGTAGCGGTCGACGGCTGTCCGTCTGGTACAAGGCTTCAAAGATGCGGCCAGAGTTGTCTAATGGCCGATCGCTCTCATAGGAGGCGCCCATGGGACAGCGCCAGATCTGCAGCGGCGGTTCCACCGGCCAGGGCGTAATCCGCCTGATGAATTCGGCGCGAGCCCGACTACAAGGGACGGAAGCGGGCCATCCGCCAGACAGGCACAAGAGGATCGCGCAATCGATAGCGTAGGTCTGCGCGCGCGCGGGGACCGGTAGCGAAGAACCTGTCACGGTCAAAGCGACCGCGACCGAGGAGAGGAGCTTCGTGAGTAAATGGCGCATGCTGAGGAACCTCCGTGACAGGAGTTCAGCATACATACGATAATATACTATCGCAACGCTAAATATAAAGTCGCATAATGAAGTTTATGTTAATTGGGTGGCCGACCAGTTTTGACATAGCTTATTCAAATTGCTTCCAAAGCGATCGAGCAGCCGTTGGCGGTTACTCGATCGACAATGCCCAGATCGCTGTGTGCCGCCAGAACAAGGCAGGCAAAAGCATTGTTCAACTAGACCATGTCGAATCGGACTGCAAAAGCTCTAGCCGCGTCAAACCCGCTTATCATCACGACGTCCTCGTCGTAATTCCGCGCAATAACGTGTGCGGGGTGAAGACATATCTTGCTCTTTTTCGTTGCTCCAATAATTGACAGTGCCCTAGGCACCTGAGCTCAGTCTGTCCGGCGCGCCCAATATTCCCACGCCCGGTCATAGCCTTCGCCGGGTTTGCCATCGGCAAGGCGGGACTGGATAAGATCAATCTCTCCGTCGGTCAGGAACTTGACCGGCCCCAGGCTTTGCGCGGTGATCTGAAGTTGGGCGTTCACCTCCAGATAGACGGCGGAATACACCGCCTCGCGGATCGAGGACCCGATCACCGTTGATCCATGCCCGCGCATCAGTGCGCAGCGGCCTTCTGCGACCACACCTGCAAAATCGTGTCCCATTTCCTGCGACGAGATCAGCAGATTGGTGTCGCCGAAACTGTCCTGTGCGTCCCAGACCGGAATATCTTTTCCCAATACGCCGCAGCTGTGCACGATCGGACGCATCGATCCGGGCGTGACGCTGAAGGGGATGACGCTGCGCGAATGGCTGTGCACCACCGATTGCACGTCCGGCCGGGCCGCATAAAGCGATCCGTGGATGAACCGTTCCAGAAAGGGTTTGCGATCATCGCCACCGACCGGCGCCCCATCGTGCGTAAAGACCATCATGTCGTCATGTTCGACAAGCTCGGGCGCGCGGGCGCGAGCCATTACGAAATGATTAGGGTTGTCCGGGTGGCGCGCGCTGACATGCCCGAACGCATCGCAGACCCCTTCTGAGGCCAAGATATGGCTGGCGACGACAAGATCGTCGATGATGTCTGAAATCTGGGTCATGAAATTTGCGTCCTGTTCTGTTCCGGCACTGCGCGCCCACATCGTATGGTGCAGGGACATCGTGTCAATAAGTTGCGTTAATTTTCCTATATATCGAGAAATTTATTGATCAAGCGTGCGCACCTACCTCGTGGCACCGGGACATGTGGCCGACGTGATGACCGCTGACCAACGCGGCAAGGGTATCGGCATCGACGTCCAGCGCATTGCCGCGCCAGGCGATGTGCAAATCGGGGCGCAGCAGGAAATAATCCCGGCCATAAATCGCGCGCAGGCGGTCGTCCGGGAAGATCTTGACCTCCAACGGCAAACCACAGGCGAGAAAGGCTTTTTCAATTGGATCGGTCGCATTCCCCGCGCCAAAACAGACAAGGGTGAACCCGCCCCCGATCACGTCGTGAATGGAGACACCTTTGGAAATCCACACATGCGGGAACCGCACGCCGGTCCAAGCGGTGGGAACATAGGTCCGAAACAACGGCTCGGGCCCGCCGGGTTCATCCCAGATCACCGGGCTGTCGACATAGCGGTATCCCAGTTCGGCCCCGATCATTTCATTGGTCTTGCGCTGTTCGACATCCGCGACATCCGCCAGGTTCCGGCGCTTGGCCGCACCCTCGGGCGTGTCGTCGTTGAACCCCGGCTGCCATTGCCCCCGCCATTTCCGCCGCCCGGTCGATGCGTATCTTGAGGCGCCTATATTGCGGTCACCGATCTGGCGACGCTCAACTTCATAGGATCGCAACAGATTTGGCCCGGCCCAGCCCTGTAGGGTGGCGGCCAGTTTCCATGCCAGATCGATCGCGTCTCCAACCCCGGTGTTCATGCCCAGCCCACCCGTCGGAATGACCAGATGCGCGGAATCCCCGGCAAGGAAAATGCGCCCTTCGCCATAGCGGTCGGCCAACAACAGGTTCTGCTTCCATTCGCCGACATACAGCATTTCGTAATCGACGTGAGCGCCGACGACCTGTTCGAACTGACGCGCCATCGCCGCGTCGTCCTCGACCACCGCGTGCAGGGTCCAGTGTCTGGTCGAATCCTGCATGATCAGGAACGAGGCCTGATTGTCAGCCACATGGTAGTGCCGCCCCTGCCCCGGCCCATTTCCGAGCGGCAGCCGGTCAAACAGATCGTCACACCGATAAAGCGCTTGGCGCAGTTTCAACAAATTGCCTTCGCCGCGCAGCGAAATATCCAGCGATTTACGCACCGGGCTGGCCCCGCCATCGCAGCCGACTAGATAGTTTGCATTCACCGTTACCGGGGTTCCGTCCGCTCGGCACAGATGCGCCGTGACACCGTTGTGATCCTGATGCTGGCCTTCGAATTCGACGCCATACATGACCGTGACCGAAGGCAACGCCTCAGCGATGTCCTTCAACAACGGTTCCAGCGTGTATTGCGACACAAGCTGATATGCCTCGGCGGGTTGCGAACTGTCCTCGGTGGCCGCAATTTCTGCCTGCGCCGTGCTGACAGACGGGTATTCCAGATGCAGCAATGGCGCCTCTGTCATCTTGGTGACGACGAAAACATCCATCGGCACATCGGCATCCAGCCCGGCGGCGCGTATCTTGTCGGCAATGCCCATACGGCGGAAAATTTCCATCGTCCGTGCGTTGCAACGCTCCATCTTGGGCAGGAATTCCGGCGCGTCTTTCTTTTCCACAAGCGTACAGCGCACGCCCTTTTGGCCAAGGGCAATGGCAAGAACCAGACCCACTGGTCCGGCGCCGACAATCAGAACGTCCGTTTGCATTGATCTCTCCGTCAGGTGGCAATACGCAGGGCGACCCTACTGTCACGGGCGCAATAATCAATTAATTTTATCATTATGTAGGAATTTTAAATGATGCCGCGATCCATATTGCCCCGGCCCCGGCTTTGTTCCATTTTCACCCCAGCACTGGCAGGAGGCACACAATGCAGCGCCACGAGCGGCTTATTCAGATCCTTGATCTGTTTTCTCAGGAAAAGCCCAATTGGGAGCTGGAGGAGATTCATACAGCCCTTGGGCATAGCAAATCGACGCTGTATCGCTATCTGAAAACCCTGACCGACGCGGGGTTGCTGACGACCTTTCCCGGGCGCGGGTACAGTTTGGGATCGCGGTTTGTCGAATTTGATTATCTGATTCGGGTCACCGATCCGCTGATTCGCCTTGCCGGGCCGGTTCTGACCCAACTTGCCGAGACGAATGCCTGCGTTGGTCTGCTGTGTCGGCGCTATTCGGACAAGGTTCTATGCGTCTTTCAACACACGGCCACGACCAAGATTCACAGCAGTTACGAACGGGGCAAAGCGCGCCCGATCTTTCGGGGGGCCGCGTCACAGGTCATCCTTGCGCATCTGTCCGCCTATCAGCTTAACCGCCTATACACACCGAACGCGGCAGCGTTCAGCGAAGCGCGTCTGGGCGATGATCTGGCCGGTGTGCGGCAATCGCTTAGCGCCATTCGCGCCGTCGGGTGGCACGCGACCGAAGGTCAGGTAACTCCCGGTGTCGTCGGCATTGCCGCCCCGCTATTTGACGAACGCGGCGACATCACCGGCAGTTACAGCCTGACCCTTCCGGCCGGAAACGTGACCTCCGAAGACATTCGCACGCTTGGCGTAACCGTTGCGGGGGCGGCGCAGGAAATTTCCCAAACCCTTAAGAAAGCTCCCGCATCCTAAGCCGGATCGCCCGTATGCCAGTTCAACTGTGTGCCGATCTTGTCCGACAGTATTTTCAACAGGATCGTGACCAGCTCTTTATGCGCCCCATGCCGCCCGTTGCACCGGTTCACAAGGCACAGCGTACGGGTGATCCGCGGGCTCACGATGGGCCTGATGGCAAATCGACCATTGGCGATGTCATCGGAAAAAAGCCCGAAGGGCACGATGGAAAAGGCGCGCAGGCTTTCCATCAACTCGCGCTTCAGGTTGACCGCTTCAACCTCCATGACGACATTCAGCGCGATGCCTTCGGCTTCGGCCATCGACTCCAGCAGAACCCGGGTGATCTGGTTCTTGGAATCCAGAATAAGCGGCTGTCGCGTTGCCCTTAAATCTGAGACACGACGCGTTCGGGGATATTTTTTGCCCTTAATTATGAGATTCCACTGCCATCGCGCCTATGCTTTTCGCGCGCTGCCGGGCGATGTAATCAACCGCGGCAAGCAGACGTGGCTCCTTATCGAAGGCGCGCAATAGAGCAACCCTTGCATAGTCGTCGATGCCGGAGCTTGAGATGGCCGCTTTGACCAGTGGACGGGATTGGGCTGCATCAATTGCAGCAAGGCCAAACAGCCTTACTTCCAGCCTGTGGCCCTGAAGAGCGTATAACGGATCTCCGCGGAAGGCCTTTAATGATATGGCAAAGGTGACCGCGCGCATTGCGCGCCGAAATTGCTTGGAGCTGCGTAATCGCGCGGCGTATTCAAGCCGCGCGGCGCCGTTGCGCGCACGATTTATCAGCTTTTCGGGCATCTGTTCGCCACTGGCCTTGCCGAGCGTCGGCACAAGTCTCGTCCCACAAACCTGGCAGTCGAATGCCCAGGCTCGCCTCCAATGCTTGAGCGAAAGGCCCTCTCTGGAACATTGCAGGCAATGCTGGAATGGTATCTGGGCCGTCAGCGAGGCTTCTCGTGTCGTCATTGCTGGGAAGGTCAAAGATCGCACAACATCTGGGTCAATCCGTGCGGCGTTGGCAATCTTCGCCGCCGCAGCCGCGTCGACGTTGAAGTTCAAGGCGGTGCCATGCGCGGTATCGATTCTGAGATGAGCCAGTAGTTCCGCATCATCACAGTAGTTGGCCGCCGCCAGCCTAGACAACCAACCTGACAACAACTCGTCGGGCAGCGGCGCGACAGTCTTGGGCAGCGGGTGCGGCTTCACACCCCGGACTTCTCGAGCCGCCGATGGGGGTTCGCATGGCGCGACCAAACCGGCGTCCATTTTGCGATTGCGTCATCGGTGATGCATTCATCACCTGTGACAATGGCGTCGATGGAAAGATCCTTGATCAGGGCGAAGATGCGCGAGGTCACCCCGCCGGTCAGCGCAAGTATCTGCTTTAGTGACTTGACCTTCAGATTGGATTTCTTCTCGAGGGGCATTGCCGCGATGAGTGTCTGGATCATGTCCGAGAACTCGGCGTCGTCGCGCCAGTTTGGAAGGTGATGTTCGTCCAGCCGCCTGGCAAGCTGGATATCACCACGGATGGCATCGACGGCCTCGCTGACCCCCAGGCAGACCAGCGACACTTCGAGTTCATTGCTGAGATACCGCAGAACATTGAGAAAGCGGCGCTGTTCGCGGTGGGTCCCGGCCAAGAGGTTGTGGACTTCGTCGATCATGATCATCCGCAGGCCAAGGTCGCGCAAGAGCGCGACGACACGGACTTCGAGGGAGGCCACATTTTGAGCGCGCGCGCTCAGTGCCGTGGCCGGTGCCCCGACGGTCGCCAGGATGTGCAGATAGAACCGTCGTTCGTCGGGAGCTGGTGGTGCTTGTAACAGTAACAGCGGCGTTCGCGTAATTCCCGATGCTGGGTCATATTCCGGTGCATATCTGCGCGAAAGATTGCGGGCGATCATCGTCTTTCCGATCCCGGACGCGCCATGCACAAGAAGGCCAGGCATACGGGTTTGCCTTGGCGCTTCGATCATACACTGCAAACGGTCCAGAACTTGTTCGGCCCGCGGAAAGCCAATCCAGATATCCGATTGAATGAGGGTGATCCGACCGTCTTCCTCTGTTTTTCCTGCCCTCAATTCACCATCTCTCCACCTTGAACAATGGGCGCGATGTATCACCCGTATCGATCGCGCGCAGCCCTTCGGTTGTTGAGACGGCCGAGTTGGCGCCCTCCAATGTCCCTTTTCTTTCACGGGATCGGCGTTCGGCCCTCGTCAGGCTCCGGCTTTCAGACTCGATTTGGCGTTGCTGTCGGATCAGCTCAGCCAGGACCAGCTCATTGGACCCGGACTTGCCAAGGGCACGGGCATTCCTCATGGCTTCGCGATATTCCCAGAGCGACACAGGCGGAATTTCCAGGTTTCGGTACCGAGCTTCGACGTATCGGTCATTATCCAGTTCGACCCAGATCACCGAGAGGTCGCGAGGGTCGTAGCGGACGACCACCTTTCCATCCCCGCGCCCGATGTGGCCTGCAAGCGCATCGGACCAGTACCGTATCTGGAACAGATGGATGCCGTCACGCCTGACCTTGCGCAGTTCACTTGGCAGAAAGCTCACCCGAAAGGCTTCAATCTCGAAGGGGATATCGCCCATCATTTGCTCTGAGAGCGCCTCCCATTTGGCAACGGGCGTGCAGCCAAGACTTGAATGAATGCTGTTGTTGTAGCGGCAGATTTCCAGAGCAAACCAGCGATCGAAGTCGCTTAAGGTCATCGTGGCCATGCCCTCGGCGTCATAGTCGCCCTTGGCCACGACCGAGGATTGCGTTGTTCCAGGCAACAGGTGCACGGCCCCCATCATCGTGCCGATCAATCGTTCGATGTGCCCTCCGAAATGAGGACTGCCTGGCGGCCGATAGACCAGATCGATCCCCCATTCTGCACATGCCGACCGAAAGGCATGCGACCGGAAATCGCGCCCGTTATCGACGTGGATGCTATGCGGTTTACCCTGCGCGGGCCAAGGAACATTGCGCACCAATTCCGCCAGAAGTTCCGCCTTGGGGGCCACAGCCTGTGTCAGGCAAAGCGCCACCGACAGACGCGAAGGTGCCTCGAGAGAGGTGTAATATCCGGTCACCATCCGCGTTGCGACGTCGATCGCCAGCGTGACCCAAGGCCGCCCAATTGGTTTGCGTTCAAAACTGTCGACGAGAATGATGTCCGCAGGCGTATGGTCGATTTGCACGACCTCCAGTGGCCGGTTTGCCTTGTTGTCGCCTACGACCGGCGCAAATTTCTGGCGGGCCGCCTTTGCGCCTTCGCGTGCCTTGGCAATTTCACGGGCATCCATTGCATCCAGCCTGCGCTGAACCGTCCGACGTGTCGGCGGTTGCAAGCCCTGCTGCCAGCACGCGCTTCGGATTTCTGTCACGATGCGCGACAGGCTTGGGCGTTCCCGCCGTAAGAAATAACGGCGAAGATGTTCTTCGATCACCGCTTCCACCTTGCCGGATATCAAGGTTGTACCAGTCGGGCGGCCCCGTTTCCGAGAAGCCAGCGCGCTGGTGCGCCCACCCTCTTCGGCCAGACGCTTTATCCAGCGCCAGACAGTCGCCCTGCTGACACCAAGCTCCCAAACGGCGTCATTGATGCCACTTTCCAGACTGCCAGTTCCTTTGAGATATGCCTGAACAAGCGGACGCAGAACGGCCGCCCTGCGCGCCTCCTCAGCACCAGCGGCAACGAAGTCTTCGCGATCATCATCCATCAATATTTGCCACACGAAGCTGCGAACCCTGTCTCAGGTTTAAGGGCAAAAATATCGGATTTAAAGGCAAAATATCATATTTAAGGGCAAAGCAAGGCCGTTGATTTCGTTGGATTTCTCATCTCACAATTAAGGGCTACGCGACACCAGGCCTTCGTCCATCAGACGATAGATCTCGGTCAGCATGGCGAACTGGATCCGGTTCACAAGAAAGCCTGGACGTTCGAGGATCGCGACACCGACATGTTCGATGTTCTGCACCAGCATGCGGCTCCATGCCACCAACTCCGCTGGCGTATCGGCCGCATGGATCAACTCGATTACGGGAACGATATGACCCGGAGTAACATAGTGAATGCCCATCATCCGCTCTTTGCGTGTCATTTGAGCGGCGATGTCGGAGATTAGGAAGGACGAGGTATTGGTCGCCAGCACCACGTTTTCCGGACAGATCCTTTCGAGTTCCGCGAACAGGGCCTGTTTGACTTCCAGGGATTCCTGCACTGCTTCATGCACGAGGAAGACCCCTTCGATCGCGCTCGCAAGATCCGGCTCAAGTGTCACTCCGGCTAGCATGGCCTCCGATGCATCCGAATCCTCGACCAGTCCTGCCGCGATCGGGCGGGCCCGCTCTACGTAAGTGTCAAGCATGGTCTGATTGCTGTCGCAGATCACCGCATCATAGCCGTGATGCGCATAGAGTGTCGCGATGACACATCCCATGAATCCGGCCCCGACGACGCAAATCCTACCGGACCCGGGCGGCTCCGTACCGAACGCAAATTCCTTCAAACTTTCCTCCTCCCTTCAAATGGTATGAACCTTCGACTCTTCTGGACGACAGGCTTCTAGCCGACTGTATCACTCGAGCCGCTGCGATAGCCGCGCAAGGATCAGGAATGTTCCGATTGTGCGATGCCGAGCGGTCTCGGGTCCAATACGCAAACGTCGACAATATATATGGCTATGGTTATGATTTAATGCCGGGCACTCAATCAATAGAGTTGATTCCTGAACTTGCCCGACTGATTTATTGTGGTTTTGGTATGCTTCCGAGCCATCAAACCGGATGCCTGACACGGGAGAACAGGAATTGCGCAAAGATCGGCCAGAAGAACCGAACGACACGCCGTCGAAAGACTTGCTTCGGTCGCGCAATCTCACGCTGCACAAGCTGCACGTCTTTTGCACGATCGCCAAATTCAACAGTGTAACCCGCGCGGCGGAGTATTTGAATATTGCGCAACCCGCAGTAACCGCCCACCTGCGCAGTCTTGAGAAGAGCCTTGGTGTCAAGTTGGTGCGCAAGGCCGGGCGCAACATCGAACTGACACATGCCGGGCGTCGCACTCTTGCCTGGGCGAAGGAAACTATTCAGCGCAGCTCAGATATGTTTCTTGACCTCGCAGACATCAAGAAAGGTCTGATTGGCCGAACGCGGATCGCCTCGTCGATGGTGGCCGGCACCTACAAGTTGTCTGAAACTATAATTGCGTTCAAAAAGGAATTCCCATCGGCCAGGATTTCGGTGTCGATGGCCAGCCCCTACCTAGCCACGGAATCAGTACTGCTTGGGGATTGCGATTTCGGTATCACTTTGGTTGATCACAATCGCGACACCTCACGGCTGGAGATTGAATTGCTCTGGCGCGAGCCGCTTTATCTGGTGGCCGCGATAGAGAGCCGACTGGTCGGCGATGTCGCTTATATCGATGAGCTAGGGACATTGCCGTTGATCACTCCGCCGAAGGGGCAAATGGCGCGAGAACTCATCGACGAGGTGCTGCGCGCCGCAGGGGTCGTGAGAACCAACAGCGTACTAGCCTTCGGGCATCCCGAGCCGATCCTAAATGCGATTCGCGCCGATGTCGGGGCCGGTTTCGTCTTCAAGAGCGCATTGCCGAGGGACCCAGAGGCGTCGGGGCTTCGCCTTGTGCATACACCAGAGCTGGAAATTACTATGCCGCTGTTCCTGGTCTACGACAAGAAGACGGTGTTCTCCGCGCCGCAAATTCAGCTCATGGACCGAATCCGTCAATCCTTCGCCGAGCCTGCATGATCATGTACAGAAGGCCCCGCGCGGGGACGACACTGCGAGCCACGCAAAGGACACCCTCCGAAGGGCACGACGATGCGGTCAGTGGGACATGAACACCGGCACTTGGCTGCTCCTGATGACTTCGTGGGTAACGCCCCCGAACAGGTCTTGCGAAAACTTGCTGTGTTCGTAAGCCCCCATCACGATCAGCTTCGCCCCCAACTCGGCAGCGGTCCGTTGAATAACGTCAGCTATGCCGTTCTTGCCTTTGGGGCGCTCGACCTGTTCCACGTCAACGCCATGGCGTCGGAGGTGGGTGACAATGTCTGTTCCTTCGGGCATCTTCGGCAGGCTCGCGCCAACGATTAAGATCGTGACCTTGCGCGGTCTCTCCTCCAAGATCGTCATTGCGTCGTTGAGCGCACGAGCTGCCGAGCGCTTTCCGTCCCAGGCGACGAGAGCATGTGAACCAAGTTTGTCGGTGGAGTATCCATTGGGTACAACAAGGACTGGGCGGCCGCTTTGCAATGCCATGAGATCGGGGTTTACAGCGCGAAATTCATCGGTAGGAAGGTTCGAGTGGTAGCCTGTCACCACAAAATCAAAATTACGTGCGATTTCGGGCAAACGTAACTTTCCGATCTCGTTTGGCATAACAAAACGCGACCGTTCGGCCACTCCAGCCGCAGAAGCTTGCTCCTCAAAAAAGGCGCGAGCAGCTTCGATTTTCTCATTCCGCACATTTCCGAGTTTGTCGAGAAGGTCCTCGGTCAGGCCGAGAACATGTTCGAAGTAGGAAGAGGTGCTGCCATATACCGCCGTCAGCCATGCATCGTGCTTGGCCGCAATTTTTGTCGCATGACCTACACCACTCGGGAATCCAGCACTCCCGGAATGCGTAATAAGGATATTCTTGATGCTCATCTTCGCCTCACTGATCGAACGTTAAGGCACGCTATCATCTGACTACTTAGATGTCTATGTTTTTTGCCGCACTTCAAGAGATAGCCGGGTCGCGATAACCGCTAGTTAAGCATCCGATAGACCCGGACATCAGCGGTGCGGTCCTGGACGAGTTTATAGGACCTCACATGATTTGGTCGCTCTGATCGGAGCCGAACACCCGACCCGTCATTCAGCCAGAGCCGCCCCTTTTTCTTTCGCTTTTGTGGGTCCTTCAGCCCTTCGCGTCGCTAAATCCGTTCCACCCGCTTGTGGTTCACATGCCAACTCGCGTTGTTGAGCAAGCCCGTCACCATGCAATATCCATAGCGCCCATACTTATCGGACAGCTCACTGATGCCGTCTGCCAAACGTGCCTCATCAACACGGCCCAGCGGAATTTTACGCTGCGTGGATCGGTGCTGGCCCAAAGTACGGGAGGCCCGGCGCTCGGACACGCCCAG
>JAEPMR010000052.1 GCA_017643845.1 Marivivens sp.
CGGAACACATCCGCTCCAGCCTCGACCAGCGCCTTGATCATCTCGTAATCCGATGATGCCGGCCCAAGCGTAGCCACGATTTTCACATTGCGATGCCGTCTCATGCGACGTTCCTCTTTTTCAATATTTTCAGGCTGCGTTAGCGGTAACGCCCGTTGCCTGCTCTTATACGCATTTCCATTCCAGTCACAACTGCCCTAAATGCATCACCGATTGATGACAGGCTATGGACCCACATAAATGGCACACTCGCCCTACCACGTATTTGGCGCAGAGCGCACCGGCCGCTGGCTCGTTACCTGTGACCACGCCAGTAACTTTGTCCCCGAATGGATCAATGGCGGCGACCTTGGGCTTCCTGCCTCGGACATGGCGCGCCACATCGCCTATGATGTCGGTGCAGCAGGCGTCGCCAAAACACTGGCAGAAGCGCTTAACAGCCCCGCCATCCTCTCCGACTTTTCTCGCCTCGTCATCGACCCCAATCGCGGCACAGACGACCCGACCCTCCTGATGAAGCTCTATGACGGCTCGGTCATCCCGGCCAACCGCGATGCCGGACCAGAGGAGCTGCAACGACGGATGGACCGGCTGTACACACCGTATCACTCTGCATTGGCCGAACTTGCGGCGCGGCGTGACGACACCGTGATCCTTTCCATCCACAGCTTCACCCCGCAGCTGAAAGGGCGCCCGCCACGCCCTTGGCAGGTTAGCGTTCTCTACTCGCATCGCGATGAAAGACTGGCCCGCACCACGCTGACACGGCTGATGGCAGAACCCGATCTTTGCGTCGGCGACAACGAACCCTACAGCGGTCACCTCCCCGGCGATGCGGTCGACCGCCATTCCCTTCAGCATGGGCGTCCGAACGTCTTGATCGAACTGCGTAATGACCTCATATCCGATGGAACCGGCCAACGGGCATGGGCCGACCGGCTCGCCCCCCTGCTGGAAGCCGCTCTCGCTGACAGCGGGTTGTAAAACCCGAACGAAAGGAACCCGCCCCATGGACGAACAGACCCGTATCGAGCTCGAAGCCGCTGCTTTCCGCCGCCTGCGTCAGCATTTGATGGAGGACCGGACCGATGTGCAAAACATCGACATGATGAACCTGGCAGGGTTCTGCCGGAACTGTCTGTCTCGCTGGTATCAGGAAGCGGCCAACGAGCGCGGCATCGAAATGACGAAAGATGAGGGCCGCGAAATCTTCTACGGCATGACCATGTCCGAGTGGAAGGCAAACTACCAGACCGATGCTTCCGCCGAGAAAAAGGCAGATTTCGAAGTAGCGTTCAAAGAAAACGTATTAAAAGATACCTAACCCAACCTGCGCGTTCACACACCATTTCTGTTCGAAATCGCGACTTCTCGACCATGGGCGCACGGTGTAACCTGGTGACATCTATTCATTAGGAGTCACCCATGGCACGTATGCCCACCTATTTCATTTCTCATGGCGGCGGCCCGTGGCCATGGATTCCCCAGATGCGCCAGGAACTCGCGCCATTAGAGCAGAGCCTTGCCGCGATCCCGTCGGAGCTCCCCGAGAAACCTAAGGCGATCCTGATGATTTCAGGGCATTGGGAGGGACCGGATTATGCCGTGATGCATTCACCCGCTCCGCCGATGGTCTATGACTACTCAGGCTTTCCGCCTCATACCTATGACATCGTCTACCCCGCACCCGGCGCTCCTGCACTTGCAGAACGCACCGCACAGCTGATCTCGGACGCAGGGCTTCCGACGTCACTAGACGACCGACAAGGTTACGATCACGGGACGTTCGTTCCAGCCTACCTGATGTATCCAGAGGCAGACGTTCCTCTTTATCAGGTCGCAATGCGATCACATTACGATCCGGCAGAGCACTTTGCCCTCGGCCGCTCCCTTGCGCCGCTCCGCGACGAAGGTGTCGTGATCATTGGTTCCGGCCTCAGCTACCACAATCTGCGCCTTTTCGGACCCGGTGCGAAAATCCCGTCCGACACTTTCGACAAATGGCTCACCGAAACCCTCGTCACCCCGCCGCAGGACCGAACCGCGTCACTGATTGACTGGGAATCCGCGCCCCACGCGCGCACCTGTCACAAACAAGAAGACCATCTTGTGCCATTGTTTGCAGCACTCGGTGCCGCAGAAGACGGCATAGCCACCAAGACATATTATCAGGAAGGCATCTTCGGAGGCGTCACTGCCTCCAGCTGGCGCTTCGATTAGAAGCGGTCGGGAAAGCACCCCATCATCGCCTGCACATCCTCTGCCGAAGAGAACGCATCGGGATTGCGGTCCAGCATTTCGCTCACAAATGAACGCCGTGCGCGGGTTTCCTCATCAAAGGAAGCCTGCCGCCGCACGCCCTTCCGAAGCGCGCCGAAAATAAGCTTGTTCCACGAGGGCCATGCGAAAATCGGGCGGATATCTTGGGTCAATTCGGACATCTCGGGTCTCCTCTCCTGAACTGTCTTCAGGCTACGCGCGGTGGCAAAACAGTGGTATCCGTCGCAAAATTGTGCTGTTATTCAAAAATGAATAGCGACAGTTTCAACTGGGCTGACATCCGCGTCTTCCTCGCCGTGTTGCGACACGGCTCGACGCTGGCCGCCGCGCGGGCGCTGGATATGGCGCAGCCAACCGTTGCCCGCAGGGTGGACACACTCGAACACGCCACTGGCCTCACGCTCTTTGATCGCGATACCCGTGGCTTCCACCCGACAGAGGCTGCCAAAACTCTTCGCCCCATCGCCGAGCAATTGGAGCAATCCGCCGGCGCCCTTGCCGATCAGGTGGCCACCCTGCGCCAAACCCGCCCGATCCGCATCACCGCTTTTTCAGGAAACTTGTCGAGCAACCTGCACATGATCTGCAACGAGTTTTCCGAAATCCACCCTGATATCGCGCTCGAATTTCTGCCGTCCGTCCGTGCCTTTGATCTGATGGCGGGAGAGGCGGATATCGCTCTGCGTCTAACGCGCAAACTCCCCGATCCCGACCTGATCCAACGTCATGTGAGCACAGCAAAGTTCGCCTTTTTCGGCTCTCCAGATTATGTAGCCAAATACGGCAAGATCGCCTCACTTGACGATCTGAGCGGCCACCGGTTTATCATGTTCCGGCGTGAAGATGTTCCACCATATTTTCTCGACTGGATCACAGCGCGGGTTAAGCCCGAACAGATCGTGGCAACCTACAAAGAGCTTGATCTCGTGCACACCGCAATCCGGTCTGGACGGGGCGTGAGCATCACCAATATTCGGCTGATGAAAGACGATCCAACCGTCGTCCAATGTTCCGAAGCCATCTCAGAAATGGATGCGCAACACATGATCCTGATCTCACCCTCCGCCTACCGGCGGCCCGAGGTCAAAACCTTCATCAAATTCTTCGCACCCCGATACACGGCGCTCTACCGCTAGATCACGCAGGCACAGGTACGCGCTTGATCTCCAAAATATTGCGAGCGACTTCCCTCAAGTGCGGCCAGTCCGTTCCGCAGCAGCCACCCGCCACGTTAATATGTGGGAACCGGCGCACCACATCACCCATCTGCTGACCCAGCTCGACCGGATCGCCCTCCTCCAGATGCCCAAGCTTGCACAGAATCCCATGGTCCAGAGAGGACGCATTGGGCCGAATTCCCTTTAAGCGCTTCATCCACGGCCCTGTGTCTCGTAGCGCGGGTTCGAAATCCACCGGATGATTGCAATTGATCATGTAGAATTCCGGCGCGGCATTGGTGGCCTGCTCAACCGACGTAATCGCATCCCCCAATGTCGGCCCGGTTTTAAGAACAGATTCTGCATTCAGCGAAAAAGACATGATGATGGGCATCCCTGCCGCCTTCGCCGCACGGACGACACCGATTGCCTCGTCCACATGGTTAAACGTCAAGGCAGATACAAAATCCGCACCCCCCTTCTTGGCCGTCGCGATCTGAGTGCTGTGATACTCTTCCGCTTCATCCGCTGTCATCGAAAGTCCTGCATCATAAGCATCTCCGCGCGGCCCGATGCAGCAGCCTACCGGGATAGGTGCGGCCTCGGTCGCATATTCCCGCGATAGCTCTGAATAAATATCGATTCCCTTGAGCGTCAGATCCTCCAACTCGGCCGGAGACATGCCAAGCAGCGCTCCCCAATCCGGGCTGGAGCGATAATGAACCCCATCCAGAAGATGCCCCACCCCAAATTCCTGCGCGACTTCGATCAGTCCGCGGTGATAGGCAATCAGGTCATCGACAAACCTGTCATCCTTGAGCAGTTCGAACAGGCAGAAATGCCTCAGCGTCCACCCTTTCTTATACATCAGGGTGGTCTCGATCCCTGCTTCGGTCAGAAACAGGGGATCGGTATCCGTTGGCAGGCGACGCGTTGCATTCGGCATTACAGGCTCCTCGCGCTTTTACGAAAGAGCCTACCACATCACGCCACGACCCCAAAATCAGATGGCAGCTTTTCGGCTTTCCTCGAGGTAGATTTCCCGCAGCCGCGGTGCGACACGGCCCGGAACCCCCTCACCAAGCGTCACACCGTCGATTGACACCACCGGCATCACGAATGTCGATGCGGACGTGATAAACGCCTCGTCAGCCGCTTTCGCCTCGTCGATGGTGAAGGAGCGTTCTTCAACGTCCATCTGCGCTTCTTTGGCAAATCGCAGCACGGCGGCACGGGTAATACCGTGAAGAATGTCATTGGAAAGCGCGCGGGTGATGATCGTGTTGTTCTTCACGATATAAGCGTTGTTCGAAGTGCCCTCGGTAACGAAGCCATCTTCGATCATCCACGCATCATCGGCACCGGCTTTCTTCGCCATCATCTTGCCCATCGACGGATAAAGAAGCTGCACCGTCTTGATGTCACGCCGCCCCCAACGAATATCCTCAATCGAAATCACCTTAATTCCCGACTTTGCCGCTGGGCTCTCTGCAAGTCCCGGCTTCGATTGCGTGAACAGGACCAACGTCGGCTTCACCACCTCCGGATCGGGGAAAACGAAATCGCGGTCACCAGCAGATCCGCGGCTGACTTGCAGATAGATCATGCCGTCAGAAATCTCGTTTCGGGCAACAAGCTCACGGTGGATCGCCAATAAATCGTCGAACGCCTCCGGCTTCGGAATATCCAGCTCATTCAGCGAGCGTTCCAAACGCGCCAGATGGCCGTCAAAATCAATCAGTTTGCCGTCCAGCACCGATGTCACCTCATAGACGCCATCGGCCATCAGGAAAGACCTGTCAAAGATCGAAACCGTTGCCTGCTCTTCAGGGAGGTAGGCGCCATTGACATAGACAGTGCGAGACATAGCATCGTTCCTTTCAGCTTTTCTCTGCCTTGCCGCGCCGCCGCGCTAAGGTCAAGTCACTGGCGCTCTAACCCCAAAGCGCTGCCACAGGCGGATGAACACCGCTTTCGTCGAAAAGCAACGCCGGCTCGCGGTCGTCTGCCAGCAAAAGTGGGCCGTCAAGGTCGGTGATCATTGCGCCCTGCGCGACAAGCGTTGCAGGCGCCATGGCGAGCGAACTTCCGACCATGCAGCCAACCATGATCCTATAACCCGCCACCTCGGCCTCTTTCTTCAGCGCCAGCGCCTCAGTCAGACCGCCCGTCTTGTCGAGCTTGATATTCACCGCGTCATATTTGCCCTTCAGCGCAGGAAGGCTTTGACGGTCATGACAGCTCTCATCCGCGCAGACAGGCAATGGCCGCTCGATTTCCGCCAAGAGATCATCGGCACCCGCGGGGAGTGGTTGCTCGACAAGCGCCACACCCAGCCGCACCAGATGCGGGGCAAGGTCGGCGTAGACCTCTGCCGTCCACCCCTCGTTCGCATCAACGATAATGGTCGATTTCGGCGCGCCACGCCGCACGGCTTCCAACCGCGCCATATCATCAGGCGTGCCGAGCTTGATCTTCAAAAGCGGTCGGTGCGCGTGCCGACGCGCCTTCGCCTCCATGACCTCCGGCGTATCGAGGGACAGGGTATAGGCCGTTATTTCCGGCTTTGGCACCGCCAAGCCGGCCAGATCCCAGACCCGCACACCCGCAGTCTTTGCCGCGTGATCCCAAAAGGCGCAGTCTAATGCATTGCGTGCCGCACCTGCAGGAAGCGCATCCGCAAGCTGCTGCCATGTCCCGCCGAAACCTGCGATCTGCGCGGTCACACTCTCAAGCGTTTCACCATATCGCGCATAGGGGACGCATTCTCCCCGCCCGATATGACCGCCCCCTTCGACAGAAACGGTCAGCACTTCAGCGGCGGTCCTGGACCCCCGCGAAATGGTAAAAACCTCGGCTAGACGAAACGTGTCCGGCGCGACCTTAATCTGCACGAAATACTCCTTCGCTCTGGTTCGCCGTTTTACAGCGCGGCAAGCGCATCCACCAGTCGTCCGGCCCCGTGCCGGAACGGATCGACGGCAGGCAGCCCCATCCGCGCCTCCACTTCGGCCAGATAGTCTTTCGCCTCATCCTCGCCCATTGCCTTGGTATTAACCGAAATGCCGATCACCTCGCACGCGGGATTGGCAATCCGCGCCAGCGGCAGAGCCATATCGCGCACAGCTTCCAGAGATGGCAGCTGATAGTCTGGCAAACCGCGCATATGCGCACGCGTCGGCTCATGGCTCAGGATCAGAGCATCGGGCTGGCCCCCATGAATAAGAGCCATCGTGACACCGGAATACGACACATGGAAAAGGCTCCCCTGCCCCTCGATAATGTCCCAATGGTCTGCATCATTGTCCGGCGTCAGCCACTCTACGGCGCCCGCCATGAAATCCGCGACCACCGCGTCCAAAGGCACGCCCTCACCAGTGATCAAGATGCCTGTCTGACCGGTCGCACGGAAGCTGGATTTCATGCCCCGCTTCCGCATTTCGGCATCAAGCGCCAGACCTGTGTACATCTTCCCGACAGAGCAGTCTGTCCCCACGGCCAGCACCCGCTTTCCGCTGCGTTTCTTGCCGTTGGCGATCGGGTATTGAACCGTAGGAATTCGCACATCGAACATCTGCCGCCCCTCGGCCTCAGCCACGGCCACCAGCTCTGCCTCGTCACGCAGCAGGTTGTGTAACCCGCTCGCGAGATCATACCCCATACGCAATGCCTCTATCAGCACCTCTTTCCACGCAGCACTGATGACGCCGCCCCGATTGGCGACGCCAATTACCAGCGTCTGCGCACCGGCATCGCGGGCCTCCTGCAAGGTCATGTCCGGCACTCCGACATCGGCACCGCATCCTGCCATACGGAACTGACCAACGGCATATTCCGGCCGCCAGTCCTTGATTCCCTGCGCTACTTTCGCAGCAAGGTCGTCCGGCGCATCCCCGAGGAACAAAAGATAGGGCGTCTTGATCATGGCAGCCTCCATTTCCAAATCTGACGAAAGATCGCAGCGAATCTGCGGGATCGCATCCGAAAACAGGTGTCATTTCCAGATTTTACAGGAGAAATATTTGAATATTCTCTATTTTGCACAATTTTCTCCCACCCAAAGCACTGCTTACGCCGCTCTTCTTTCACCAATGCGCTTCAAATTGCTGCACCTGCAAAATGCTCCTTGAATGCTGCGGCGCAACAATCTACCTAATCAGAGACCACGATTGAAATTTCATTACCGGAGCACGCATGTCCTTTCGCATCCAGCCCACGCCCCCTGCCCGTCCGAACCGCTGCCAACTTTTCGGTCCGGGTTCGCGTCCGGCAATTTTCGAAAAGATGGCGGCGAGTGCCGCAGATGTCATCAATCTGGATCTCGAGGACTCCGTCGCTCCCAGCGACAAGGACCAGGCCCGCCAAAACGTGATCGAAGCCATCAGTGCCGTCGATTGGGGCACGAAAACGCTATCGGTTCGAATAAACGGGCTGGATACGCCTTTCTGGTATCGCGATGTGATTGACCTCCTCGAACAAGCCAGCGACCGGCTCGACCAGATCATGATCCCAAAGGTCGGCTGTGCTGCCGATCTCTACGCTGTTGACGCGCTTGTGACGGCAATCGAGCGCGCCAAGGGCCGCAGCAATCCGATCGCATTCGAAGTGATCATTGAGTCTGCCGCAGGCATCGCCCATGTCGAAGAGATCGCCGCCGCCACTCCCCGTCTACAGGCAATGAGCCTCGGCGCTGCGGATTTTGCAGCCTCAATGGGGATGCAGACCACGGGCATCGGCGGCACTCAGGAAAACTACTACATGCAGCACGGTGAAAGCCGGCACTACTCCGATCCCTGGCACTGGGCGCAAGCCGCCATCGTTGCCGCGTGCCGTACGCATGGCGTCTTGCCGGTCGATGGTCCCTTCGGTGACTTCTCGGATGGCGAGGGTTTCCGCGCACAGGCCCGCCGCTCCGCCACGCTTGGCATGGTCGGGAAATGGGCCATCCACCCCAAGCAGGTCGCGCTTGCAAACGAGGTTTTCACTCCGTCAGAGGACGCCGTGACCGAAGCCCGCGAGATTCTACAGGCAATGGAAGACGCCAAGGCCCGCGGCGAAGGCGCCACGGTTTACAAGGGCCGCCTTGTCGATATCGCCTCGATCAAACAGGCCGAAGTCATCGTCCGGCAGTCAGAGATGATCGCAGGATAAACGCTTCGCGAGTTGCAAAGCCCTCCGGTCCCGCCTTATATCGGCTGAAACGGGTCCGGAGGCACGCATGACCAATTACCTCGAATTCGAAAAACCCCTCGCCGAAATCGAAGGCAAGGCTGAAGAGCTGCGCGCGATGGCGCGAGCCAACGAGGAAATGGATGTCGAGAAAGAGGCCGCCGCGCTCGACAAAAAGGCCGCAGACCTCCTCAAGAGCCTCTATGCCGATCTCACGCCCTGGCGCAAATGCCAGGTCGCCCGTCACCCCGACCGCCCGCATTGCAAAGACTACATCGACGCTCTTTTCACCGAATACACACCCCTCGCGGGCGACCGCAATTTTGCGGACGACCATGCCGTGATGGGCGGGATCGCGCGGCTCGACGGGAAACCCGTGATGGTTATCGGCCACGAAAAGGGGAACGACACCAAAAGCCGCATCGAGCGCAACTTTGGCATGGCCCGGCCCGAAGGCTACCGCAAAGCCATCCGCCTCATGGAGTTGGCTGACAAGTTTGGCCTGCCGATCGTCACGCTTGTCGACACACCCGGCGCCTACCCCGGCAAAGGTGCTGAAGAGCGCGGCCAGTCCGAGGCCATTGCCCGCTCGACCGAAAAATGTCTTCAGGTGCGGGTGCCTCTTGTCTCCGTCATCATCGGCGAAGGCGGCTCCGGTGGTGCTGTAGCCTTCGCAACTGCGAACCGCGTCGCGATGCTGGAACATTCGATCTATTCCGTGATCTCTCCCGAAGGCTGCGCCTCGATCCTCTGGAAAGACGCAGAGAAAATGCGCGAGGCGGCTGAAGCCCTCCGCCTGACCGCCCAAAACCTGCGCGAGCTTGGCGTCTGCGACCGTATCATCGAAGAGCCCCTTGGCGGCGCCCATCGCGACAAGGACACAGCAATCAAATCGGTAGGCAAGGCAATCTCCGGCATGCTTGCAGACTTGTCCAAGAAAACCGGCGACGACCTGCGCAGCGACCGCCGCCAGAAATATCTCGGCCTTGGATCCAAAGGTCTGGCTGCCTGATCACATATCGGTCAGCAGCGCCTGATCCAGGTAGCAGCCTCCAAAGGGAAACGGAGACCGCGCATAGGTCTCCGCCACAAAGGGCGCGAGCCACTCGCGATAATAAACTTCCGGTTTGAACCCCTCGGCCCGCAACACCGTAAGCGGTCCCCAGCGGGTCTCTACCTCACGGGCCGCAATGTGCTCAAACATCGGCGCAATATCGGCAATCGTCACATCGCCCGTGGGGATCACTTCAAAATCACGCCCTGCATATTTGGCAAAATCCACGAACAGGTCATCGTTTCGGCCATAGACACTGCGTGAGAAGGTCACCACATCACTGGCCCCCGTATTCCTGACCATAGCAGTGAGCCCATAGTTCGTGGTCGCAACGGCCACGTTGGAGGGTCGCTCCATATCACCGGCAACGACCATCAACTGCGCACGCTGAAGCTGTCGTTCCGTGTCAGGAAAAACTTGCTCAATCGGCAACGCTCCGGTTTTCAGCGCAAAGATCGCCCCCAAAACCGCGCTAACCGAAATTGCGCCGAGAGCCGCATTCGTCGTCAGCACCCACCCCGCGCGATCCCGCATCTCTGACAGTGCGAGAATTCCGAGCGGGCCGGCAATGACCACCCAATTCGCCCCCAGTCCGCCACGCAGCAATCCGATCACCAAAACCACCGCCATGAAAACTGCAAAACTCAGCGTGAAAAACTCTGGCCGCTTTCGCGCCTTTATCATTTGCGTCAGCACATCCAGCCACGTCACACCCGTCACGAGAAACGCCGCTGAAACGAATGCCCCCAATGCGCCCTGTCCCGCCTCCTCCCGAAACGAGAAATTAAACGCAAAGTTGATCGCGCAATTTTCCCAGTTCCACCAGAGCTGCCACACAAATGGCACCGCTGCGACCAGACTAAGCACCACAAAGCGCCCCACAACGGCCCGCCGCCTCCAATGACCTCCAATTATGAGTGCCCCAACCACAGCGATATATATCAGAGCACCCGAATATTTGACGAGAAGTACGCCACCGAACGCCACGCCACCGATCACGACCCAACGGGAACCACCGCCCCTCACAATGCGCTCGGCGGCCAGAATGAAAACTGTCGAAAGAGCCAGCACAAGCCCGTCATTAACGAACATCACTGCCAGCGAAACCGTCCCCGGAACAACCAGAAACGCGAGACAGAATCCGATTGTTCCCAGCTTATCGCGTCCCTCCTCACGGATCCTCCGGTAGATCAGCCCAGCCGTTATCAGCACCAGAACCGCCGCAAAAATCCGATGCAGCGTGCCATATGTCGCCACCCCAAGAATTCGCTCCAGTGAAATGATTGCCGCACTGATCCAACCCGTCAGCGGCGGGTGGTCGTAATAGCCCAATGCCGGGGTCAGTCCCCAAGAGACAAAATATGCTTCATCGCTCAGCACCGGAACGATGATCTGTGCCGCCACAACCGCCAGAAGGAAGAGCGCCCCGATCACCGCGAGCCCGTGCCTACCCTGCAAAGCCGGCCTCCCGCGCCAGCGCGTCGGAAACGGTCTCGATTTCCGCTTCCAGACGGGTCAGAAAAGCATCCTGCTCCAGACCCGGTTCAATCCTTGGCAAAAATTCAATCACCGCCAGTCCAGGCTTTCGGTAAATACCCCGTTTCGGCCAGAACACACCTACATTACAGGCGAGCGGCACCACCGGCAAACCGCTCTCCTGATACAGAATGGCCGTGCCAATCTTATACGGCGCCTTCACCCCCGGCGCGATGCGCGTGCCTTGCGGATAAACGACAAGCTGCCCAGGCTGCGCTCGTCCGGCGATGACATCATCGACCATCTTCTTCACCGCCTCGGCTCGCCGACCGCGCCGCACGGGTACACTACCAACGCGCAGCGCGTACTGCCCGACGATTGGCGTATAGATCAGCTCGCGCTTCATGATGAATTTTGGACGCGGCATGGCAGAGTAGATCAGGATGATATCGAGAAAGGATTGGTGCTTGGCCGCGACGATCACCTCATCGGTCGGAGGCGTTCCACGCGTCTCGAATTGCAGGTTGATCAACCAACCCGCCATCCATTTGACGAACCGACACCACCCGTGAGCCGCCGCAATAGCACCATCACGGCTCCAGATAGCCCAGGGGAGATATACAATCGCGAAAGGGATCATCGCCGCATACATCACGACGATAAAAATCAGCGACCGCACCCATTGCAGACTATAGCTCATGAATGCCTCCCCAGCGTCCGCAATGCCGCGGCACGTGTCGCGGCAAAAGCCACAACAGACGCCAGTATAGGGATCGCTGCGATCCAAAGCCACTCAGCGCCGCTGAGTCCGATACCCTCGAGGATACCACCTGCCACGTCCAACTCCGGTAACAGCCAGACCGCGACGCCGCTGACAGCCACACCGACAGTCGATCCGAAAAAGGCCCGCAGCGTGAATCGCCGCACAAACGCGCCCGCGATGTAGCTGTCCTTTGCACCCACCAGACGCATCACACGGATAACCTGCGCATTGGCGGCAAGCGCGGCCTGGGCAGCGAGTGTGATCATCGCCGCGGTCGCGCCTGCGATCAGAATCACAGCCGCAAATCCGAGTGCTCTCAACCGCTCCGCTGCCTTGACCAATGGCGCCCTCCAGCGGGCATGATCATCCAACAGCGCACCGGGCACTTCGGCCTGCAAGCGAGCGCGCAAACCAGTCGTGTCATACCCGCCATCCGTTTCCGTAATTTCGATGAGACGCGGGATCGGCAGGCTTTCCACCGGCAAGTCAGGACCAAACCAAGGCGCCAGCAACGCCCTTTGTTCCTCATCGCTTAGCGCCCGTGCGCCTGCGACACCCGGCGTTGTCTCTAGCACTCTCAAGGCAGCTCGCACCTGCGCGTCTATCTGACCATCCGGCGCCGAAATGCGCAGTGTCGAGGTCTGGGCCAACTGTTCTGTCCAGCGGTCGGCCACTCGCCCGGCCGTCAGCGATAGCGCCAGAACGAAAACCGCCAGAAATGCCATCGCAGCGGATGTGAAAACCGTCAGACGTGCAGTGAAACCGGTAGGCGGCACCGCGCGGTCAGCCTGCTTGTCTCCCGCCAGCAGGGCCACAGACGATCCGATCCGCTCACGCAGGCTCACAGATCCACCTCCGCAGCCTGAATCTTGCGATCCTTCAGCCGCAGCACCCGTGCGGAAATCTGCGCCTTTGCTGCGCGGATCAAAGCCATATCATGCGTGGCTACCAGTACTGTCTTGCCCAGCTTGTTCAGCTCAACCAGCAAAGACAAAAGCCGCTGCGACATTTCCCAATCAATATTCCCGGTCGGCTCATCCGCGAGGATCACATCCGGTGACAGGATAATCGCACGGGCCAGCGCCGCTCGCTGGCGCTCCCCGCCCGACAATTCGGGAGGCAACTGCTGCGCCTGCCGCGTCAGTCCGACCCAAGCAAGCAGCTCGCCCAGATAGGCATCCGCTTCCTCGCTTCGTCCTGCCACTGTCAGCGGCAGGGCAACATTCTCGGAAATGGGCAGGTGATCCAGAAATTGGCAATCCTGATGCACCACTCCGATCCGCCGCCTGTTCATCGCGATACGGTCCCGGTCCATCTTGCGCGTGTTCTCTCCGAACAGCCGCACATGGCCTGCCGTCGCGATCAACTCGCCGTAGCAAAGCTTTAAAAGGGTTGTTTTTCCAGCGCCGGACGGCCCTGTCAGAAAATGGAACGACCCCGGCGCGAGCGTGAGCGTCACATCCGTGAACAGCTCACCCCCACCATAGCTATACGCCGCGCGTTCAAGCTCGATCACACTCTCAATCCCTCTTCAATCCCGGCACTTCTGCCGAAAACCGCTGTTTTAATCAATGACATCTCGCCCCCCGGCACTCAAATCCTTTGCCAGTCGCCCCACAATTGTTAAAAGGACAAAAAAGCAAGTGTATCGATCAGTCGGTTTACAAGCATAGGAGTGATTGGATGAGGCTCGTCTGCCCGAATTGCGGCGCGCAGTATGAGGTCCCTGATGACGTCATCCCGGACTCCGGTCGGGATGTCCAATGCTCCAATTGCGGACACACTTGGTTCGAAAATCCCGGCGCCTCGGCGGAGGCCGAAGACGAGATCGAAAGCGTTTCCTACAGCCCCGACGATGCAGGCACCCCGCCCCCCGCATCTGAACCGGAAACGGATGACACACCGGCGCCTTGGGCCGATGATCCGGACAACGCCCGCCTGTTCGATCAGCTGAGCCCCGAAGAACAGGCCGAAGCGCTGACCGACAAGACACCCGCCGCCGACCAACCGTCAGACGATGACTTCGACCCCCAAGACGAAGACGATCCTGACCCCGCTCCACCACCGGCCGCTGCGCGCCGCCAACTTGATCCCGGAATTGCCGAAATTTTGCGGGAAGAAGCCGAACGCGAAGCCCGCCAACGCGAGGCAGAGGCAGGAAGCGGATTGGAAAGCCAGCCTGACCTCGGGCTCGATGATACCGAACCCATGGATCAGGCCGCGGAGTCACGGCAACGCATGGCCCGCCTGACCGGAGAAGACGACGACACTGATACCCGGCGTCCAGCTCCAGCCGTTGATGATCGTCCGCGCCGCGAACGCCTGCCGGATATTGAGGAAATCAATTCCACCCTCGTCGCATCAGAAGAGCGCGAAGGGCCGACACTGCAGGAAATCGCAGAGGAAAAGTCCAGTCGCCGCCGCGGTTTCCGTCGGGGCTTTAGCTGGGTCGTCTTGCTCGCGATGATCGCCGTCGTCACCTATGTCTACGCGCCTGTTCTATCAGCCCGTTTCCCCGCCGCTGAAACGAGCCTGACCGCCTATGTCGAGCTGGTCAATGACTGGCGGATCGCGCTGGATATCTGGATGCAGGAAGCCGCGTCCAAACTCAATGACGTGACCGGCTAGAACCTCTCCAGCAACCGGCGGAGATAATCCTGTTCCATCTCCGGCCGTGTCCGGTCGCCTGCCCGGTCGCGCAATTCCCGCAGGATTTCCTCGGCCCGCCGGTCCACGGGAATACCGCCCTCCAGCATTTCCTCATCGGTGCCCTGCTGACCCATCCGGCCCATTTCGCGGCCCAGCGGATCACGACGGTTTGGTTCCCGCGCGCCCTCGGCGGCACCCTGCTGGCTGCCCTGCCCGTCCATGTCTCGATTGTCGGCAAGCGCCTGCCCCAGATCACGCATCCCCTCGCGCAGCGCGTCCATAGCCTCCGCCTGCTGGTCGAGCGCCTCTGCAAGCCGATCTCCCCGCAAAGCCTCCTCCGCGCGATCCATTGCGCCCTCGGCCCGCTCCAGCGACCGCTCCGCACGCTCTGCCGCCTCACCGTCAAGGAGCGGCACACGCCCTCGCTGCCGCTCCAATTCCTGCCGAAGCGCTTCTTGCCGGTCGGCCAAAGACCCCTCACCCTCTCCGTCGCCGCGATCCGAGTCAGCACCCTGACCGCCCTGCTGCCCCTGCTGACCCTGCTGCTCGCCACTTTGCGAACCCGGGTCCTGCTGGGGGCTTTCCCGTCCGTTAAACCGGTCCTGTAGATCGCGGAACGCGTCGTCCGATAGCTCCTGCTGCTCTCTGAGGGTGTCCCCCAGATCGCGCATCGCCTGCTGGCCCTGCGATTGCCCGCCTTCGCCTTCGGTCACGCGCATGTTTTCAAGCATCTGATTGAGCTGCTGCATAAGCTGCTCGGCCTCAGCCATGCGCCCCTGCTCCATCAACTCCTGTATCCGGTCAAGCATCGCCTGAAGCTGATCGCCGCTCAATTCCTGCCGCTCACCTTCCGCCTGTCGACGCTCGCCATCTTCAGGCTCGGCTCCCTCTTGCGCCAGCATCCGGGTGTAGTCATCAATCGCATCGCGCAGTTCTTCCATCAGCTCCGCGATCTCGGCGTCATTGGCTCCGTTGCGCATGGCCTCCGACAGTCGCTCCTGCGCACGGCGCAGCCGCTCCCGCGCATCTGCGAGGCTGCCATCCTCCAACTGCTCTGCCACAACCCAAAGCGCCTCAGCGATCCCCGCCACGCCATCATCCGTCAGCTGACCGTCAATCAGGGCTTCGAGTTCACGAATAGCCACCCGCAATCGCAGATAGGCCGTCTCATTCCCAAAAACACCTTCGGGCCGGTTCGAGATCGCCCGTAAAATCTGCGCAACGCGGCCTGCATTCTCCCGATTCCAGAGCAAATCACCCCGTTGCTCGATTACCGCGCGCGCCACCGGTTCGAAAAACCGCCGTCCCGGCAGCACCATCGACATCGGCGCACTCTGGCCACGCTGCGCCAGATCATCTTCGACCTGTAATTCAAGGGTCACAGGAAGGTTGGCAAACGGATGTCTGGAAAAATCCTCCACCAGCGCCTCAGCCACCTCGGCACGATCACCGCGAAACGGCATGGGCAGGTCGACCACGATCGGCGCGCGCGGCTCGGGGGCAATCTTTTTACCATGCCGCCGGTCAACCTGCGTTAGATCCAGTGCGAAATGCGCCTCCCCCGACACCACACCATAATCATCCGATGCTACAAATTCTTGCGTCATCCTTCCATCAGCGCTGGTCTCCAGTGGACCATTCAGCGCGACTTCGGGCGCAGCATCTTTCAGCACAGTCACCTGCCACTGCGCCCCGTCCGCGCCCACAATCTCGATCTCACCGGTCTCAGAAATTTCCAGCCGATGCTCCATAGCGGTTCCATCCGGCACCGGCCCAGCCACACTGACACGCAGGGAAAGCAGCCCCTGCACACCGTAGAACCGGACGGTCAGCCGACTTCCAACGGGCACCTCCACGCCACTGCGCGGCACATCCGCAAGATAGAGCGAGGGTCGCCCGGTATATGCGGGTGGCTCGATCCACCCTTCCCATACCGCATCCGGCGCAGATACCGCGACACCCGAATTATTCGAAATCAGCGCGGGCCCACCTGCAGGCGCAAAAAGAACAGCAACCGCAAACATCAGCACCGCGACGAACCGCAGCCCATATGGATCCTGTTCCGCAACACGCAGATCCGGCCAAACGGCCCGCGCCGCCCGGCTCTGTTCCATCATCCGCGCTTGATGCCGCTGCCAAAGAGCACCTGAAACCGCGTCGCCCTCACCCGCCGCCAGCATATCCCCCAGTGCCGACAGAGGCCGACCGGCCAGATGCCGGTCGATCCGCGCGATTGCTTCAGATTTTGTCGGGCGTCGCCAACGCACCGCGCCCCATGCCAGCGCACCACCAGCCGCCAGCGCTACAAAGGCCACAGACCCGATACGCAGATTCGCAGGCAGTAAATCCAAACCGCCAGACAGCCAAATTGCAGCCGCACCAAACAGGATTGTCCAGACAGGCCAGAAACCGCGCACAATCCGCTCCGCCCATAGTCCCGCCAGCGTCAGCCGAAAGGGCCGCCGCAAATGTGCAGGGACTGGCGAGTTCTCCGTCAGGGCGCTCTCCCGTTACTCCTGCCGTACCCATTCGGTACGGCTAGATGGCCTAGAGCCACTCGGGAATGGTATCGCGCGCAATCATTTCGTCAAAGGTGGGACGCGGGCGAATGACAGCGAATTGATCGCCCTGCACCAAAACCTCAGGAATGAGGGGGCGCGAATTGTATTCACTCGCCATTACAGCGCCATAGGCGCCCGCCGAGCGGAAGGCCACCAGTTCCCCTTCCCTCAACGGCGGCATATTCCGCGCTTTGGCAAAAGTGTCGCCCGTTTCGCAGACCGGACCTACAATGTCATAGGGCGTCTGCTCCACGCCGCTTTCCGCTTCGGTCACCGGAACAATATCATGGTGCGCCTCGTACATCGCGGGCCGGATCAGATCGTTCATCGCACCGTCGAGGATCAGGAAATTCCGCCCCTCTCCCTCTTTGATGTAGATGACCTTCGAAACCATCAGCCCCGCATTGCCCGAGATCAGCCGCCCCGGCTCGATCTCGACCTCGCATCCAAGATGCCCCACCGTCCGCTTGATCAGCGCACCGTAATCCAATGGCAGCGGCGGCGCCTCGTTCGAACGCGCATACGGTATGCCAAGCCCACCGCCCAGATCCAGCCGCCGTATGTCATGGCCGTCTTCCCGCAGTTGCTCGGTCAGATCAGCCACTTTTCGATATGCTGCCTCGAACGGCGCGAGTTCCGTCAACTGGCTTCCGATATGCACATCGATCCCGACGACATCCAGACCGGGCAATGAGGCCGCTTCAGCGTAAACGGCACGCGCTTTTGCAATCGGAATACCGAATTTGTTTTCCGATTTTCCGGTGGCAATCTTTGCGTGGGTCTTGGCATCGACGTCGGGATTGACCCGAATTGTGATCGGGGCGACCTTTCCCAGCGCGGTCGCCACCTCACTGAGCGCCCGCATTTCCGGCTCGCTTTCTACATTGAACTGCCGGATGCCGCCTTCCAGCGCCGTGCGCATTTCATCACGGGTTTTGCCGACACCGGAAAACACGATCCGCTCTCCCGGAACGCCCGCCGCCCGGGCCCGACGGTATTCCCCTTCGGATACCACATCCATCCCAGCGCCGCGCCGCGCCAGAAGCGTCAGGATCGCCTGGTTTGACAGCGACTTCATCGCGAAACAAATCGTATGGTCCAGCCCGTCAAGCGCCTCTTCAAACAGCCCGAAATGCCTCAGCAGCGTCGCTGAAGAATAGACATAGAAAGGTGTTCCAACCGCAGCCGCGATTTCCGCCACCGGCACATCCTCGGCATGCAAGGCCCCGTCACGATAGAGAAAATGGTCCATCCGGCTCTCCGCTCAAATTCCGGTTCGCCTATAGCAGAGATTCGCGCGATCCCAACCCCGCAGCATCGCTTTCACCCGCTATTTCAGGGGTTTTGTCCGCAAAAACAGGTAGAGCGGCAACCCGCAGCTCACCCCTATGCAGAATGTCGCCGGTATTGCGATCAGCGCCTCCCAGTTCCGCCGTACAGCGACTTCGGCGAGGATCCAGAACGTCAGCGTCACCGCTGCAATCGTGAGATCCCAAACAAGACCCGACGACGCCGCATTGGCGTGCCAGGCATCGACCATCGCCATCAGGCTAAACCCCTCGGCCAGAAACCAACTGATAAAATAGTACATGGGATGCACCGCACCCCATATTGCCAAAAGCAGGTAAACAGGGCGCAAGGTCTGCATCAGTTCAATCCTTCAAAATCGACGCTCTCTCCGTTCGGGCGCTCGGGCACACCGTCCACCCCACAACCGGCCATCATCGTCGCCAGCAGTAAGACCGTAACAAGTGCCGCCCGCATCACCCCAAAACCTCTCGCCAGCGGGCAATCTGCTCCCGCACTCGCACGGGCGAGGTTCC
>JAEPMR010000053.1 GCA_017643845.1 Marivivens sp.
GGGGGCCAAGCCGTGACCGAGTATCTGACGACGCCGCAGGGACGGAAGATTGCCTATCACCTGAGCGATGGCGCGGGGCCTGCGGTGGTGTTTCTGGGCGGGTTCAAATCCGATATGGAAGGCACCAAGGCGGTCCATTTGGAAAACTGGGCAAAGGCGCGGGGGCAGGCGTTTCTCCGGTTTGATTATTCGGGTCATGGGGTGAGCGGCGGGGCGTTCACCGATGGAGCGATTGGCGACTGGTATGAGGATGCGCGTGCGGCGATCGGGATGCTCGCGGGCAAGGTGGTGTTGGTGGGATCGTCGATGGGCGGCTGGATTTCGCTGCTGCTCGCACGGGAATGGCCGGAGAAGGTCGCCGGTATGGTGACGATTGCGGCCGCGCCGGATTTTACCGAGGACAGCATGTGGGCGGGGTTTGACGGCACCCAGCGGCGGCAACTGGAGGCTGAGGGGCAGGTGCTCCTGCCCTCAGAATATGGCGAGCCATACACGATCACGCGGCGGCTGATCGAAGAGGGGCGCGGGCGGCTGGTGCTGCGCGATCCGCTGGCGCTGGGCTTTCCAGTGCGCTTCCTGCAAGGGACAGCGGACGCGGATGTGGATATGGCCGTGGCGCTGCGGTTGCTGGAGCACGCAACGGGGTCGGATATGCGGCTGACATTGGTGGATGGTGCCGATCACCGGTTCTCGGATGAGGACTGTCTGAGCCTCATTGAAAGCAGCGTTGAAGAAGTGCTGCGCCGCGCGGCGGCGTGACCTGAGGGACACGCGGCAAGACATGCGGGGATTGGGGGCTTCCCTAATTGCGTGTGTGCGGGCATCATCGCTCTATCGAAACGTGAGACCGGCATGAAGCCGGCAAGGATCGAGGCAGATGCAGTATTCACCCGTGAGGGGACGGCCGCTGGCGGCTGACCCGATTGTGTTTTTGCCTGGTGTATGCGCCGATGCGCGGTTGTTCCGCCACCAGATCGCTGATCTGGGCCGCGAGGTGCCTGTTTGTGTGTGGCCGACGAGCGGCTTTGAGCGGATTGAGGAAGTGGCCTCTGAACTGTTGGTCAATGCGCCGCGCCGGTTTGCGCTGGCGGGGCATGGCTATGGCGGCATGGTCGCTATGGAGGTGTTGCGCCGTGCGCCGGACAGGGTGACGCGGCTTGCGCTGATGGATACCAGCCCGCTTGGAGAGACCCCGCAGGAGGCGGCGATGCGCGAGCCTAAGATCGTGCGCGCCCGCGCGGGGCGGATGGCGGAAGTGGTGCGCGACGAAGTGCCGGAATCGAGCCTCGCCGCCGCAACGCGGGAGGCGGTCTATGCCGAACTGGAAGAGATGGCAGAGGCTCAGGGGGCGGATGCCTATGTGCGGCAGGTGCGGGGATTGCAACGGCGGGGCGACCAGCAAGCGGTGCTGAGGCGGTGCAAGTTGCCCGTTCTGATCCTGTGCGGCCGTGAGGATACGGTGCACCCGCTACGGCGGCATGAATTCCTATCCGACCTGATCCCCTACGCACGGCTGCGGATTATTGAAAACGCGGGCCATGTGCCGATGCTGGAACAGCCTGATCAGGTCACCACCGCGCTGCGGCAATGGCTGTGCCAACCTGTGGTTCTGCGCGAGGCGCTGCCGGTTACAGGCTAACGACGTTATCGGCCTTGGCGGCTTTTGCCTTGGGCGGTTTGGAATTGCTGTCGATGAAATCGAGCACCAGCGGACGGATGTTCTGACGCCAGCTTTTGCCTGCGAAGATGCCGTAATGACCTGCGCCGGGCTCAAGGTGGCTGGCTTTCTTCGACTCCGGCAGGCCGGTCAGCAGGGGAAGCGCGGCGAGGCACTGGCCGGGGGCGGAGATGTCGTCTTTCTCACCCTCGACGATCTTGACCGCGACGGTGGTGATTTTGCCAAAATCGACCTTATGCCCCACAACGGTGAAGTCATTGCGGGCGATCTCGCGGCGTTTGAAGACGCGCTCGACGGTCGAGAGGTAGAATTCGCCGGTCATGTCCATCACGGCGAGGTATTCATCGTAAAAGGTGTTGTGCTTGTCGTGGTCCTGTGCCTGACCTTTGGCAACGCGCATGATCTGGTTGCTGAATGCCTCGCTATGGGTGGAGGCATTCATTGAGATGAAGGATGCGAGCTGCAACAGACCCGGATATACGAGGCGACCGACGCCAGCGTATTTGTAGCCGACGCGCTGTATCATGGTGTTTTCCAGCTGGCCCATCGTGACGGAGCGGCCAAAATCGGTGACTTCGGTGTGGTTCGCCTCGGGGTCGATCGGTCCGCCGATCAGGGTGAGCGAGCGCGGCTGCGCGTCGGCATCCTGTTCGGCCAGATATGCGGTGGCGGCGAGGGCGAGCGGCGCGGGCTGGCAGACGGCGATGACGTGGATGTCGCTGCCGAGCGCCTTCATAAAATCGACAAGATAGAGAGTGTAATCTTCGATATCGAATTTGCCTGCGGAGACGGGAATATCACGGGCATTGTGCCAGTCGGTGATATAGACATCGCAATCGGGCAGGAGGGAAATCACGGTTTTGCGCAGGAGGGTCGCGTAATGGCCGGACATGGGGGCCACCAGCAGCACGCGGCGCTTTTGCGGTTTGCGGCCTGCGATTTTGAAATGGACCAGGTCGCCGAAGGGACGCTCGACAATCTTTTCGATGGTGACGGGGTGGTCTTTGCCATCCTCGGTGGGCAGGGCGGAGATGCCCCAGTCGGGCTTCGCGACCATGCGTTCGAATGTGCGCTCGGTGACTTCGCCCCATGCGCCGACGAGCTCCATGAACGGATTTGGCACCAGCGACATCATCGGATAGGCGGCCATCGCGCGGGCCGTAGCGCCGAGCCACTGATTGGTGTTTCGCGCGCTTTCCATGAGGTCGTAGGTCATCATATACTTCATTGCGCACCTCCTCAGTGGGCCAAGCAAAACCGCTGATTGCATTGACCCGAAGGGGTGAATGCGGTTAATGCTGCAACTGCAAAATAGGCATCGGTGGTCCATATGACAACTAAAGAATTCGAAAATGACGATGCGTCGCAGAAAAGCCTCGGTCAGCTGGAGGCAAATCTGGAAAAGCTCGAAGAGCTGACGCAGCGTCTGGTCAAGGTCATGGGGCACAAGCGCGAGGTGCCCGCCGCGCTTCAGGGGCCGGGTCAGGAGCTGTATATGAAAGCCGCCACGGCATATGTCGCGGAGATGATGCAGAACCCGGCGAAGATTTTCGAACATCAGATCGGCTATTGGGGCAAGACGCTGCAGCATTACATGGAGGCGCAACAGGCGCTGATGCAGGGTCAGCTGGAAGCGCCGGAGGACAAGACGCCCAAGGATCGGCGCTTTTCCGATCCGATGTGGGAAACACATCCCTATTTCAACTTTCTCAAGCAACAATACATGCTGAATGCCGAGGCGATTGACACGGCCGTTGCCGATATCGAGGGGCTGGACGACAAGGAAAAGAAGCGACTGGAATATTTCAGCCGTCAGATCGTAGACATGATGAGCCCGACGAATTTTCTGGGAACCAATCCCGAAGCGTTGCAGCACGCAATGGAGACCGAGGGGCAGAGCCTTGTGGACGGTCTGGAAAATCTGGTGCGCGATCTGGAGGCCAATGACGGTGATCTGATCGTTACGCTGGCGGACAAGGATGCGTTTCAGGTGGGCGAGAATATCGGCACCACGGACGGCAAGGTCGTCTATCGCAACCGCCTGTTCGAACTGATCCAGTACAGCCCGACAACAGAGGAAGTGCACAGCACGCCGCTGCTGATCTTCCCGCCGTGGATCAACAAATTCTACATCCTCGACCTCAAGCCGGAGAACAGTCTGGTCAAATGGGTGGTCGATCAGGGCTATACGCTGTTTGTGGTGAGCTGGGTCAACCCGGATGAAAGCTACGCGGATGTGTCGCTCGATACCTATATCGAGGAAGGTTATCTGGAAGCGGTCCGCGTGGTGAAGGAGATCTGCGGGGTCAAGAAGATCAACGCGGTGGGCTATTGCATTGCGGGGACGACGCTCTCTCTTACGCTTTCGCTGATGAAAAAGCGCAAGGATACCAGTATCAAGACCGCGACGTTCTTTACCACGATGACCGATTTCGCCGATCAGGGGGAATTCGTGGCCTTCCTTCAGGATGATTTCGTGGACGGGATCGAGGAAGAGGCGCTGAAGACGGGCTATCTGGACAAGTTCTATATGGCGCGGACGTTCTCTTTCCTGCGATCCAACGACCTTATCTATAAGCCCGCGATCCGCAGCTACATGATGGGCAAGACGCCGCCCGCGTTTGATTTGCTCTATTGGAATGGCGACGGCACGAACCTGCCTGCGAAGATGGCGGTGCAGTATTTGCGCGACCTTTGCCAGAACAACCGTTTTGCCGATGGTGGTATCGAAGTGTGCGGAGAGACGTTGCGGCTAAAGGATGTGACAATTCCCGTGTTTGCGATTGCCTGCGAAACGGACCACATCGCCCAGTGGCACGCCAGCTATCAAGGTGTTCAGCAGATGGGATCCAAGGAAAAGACGTTCGTCCTGTCCGAAAGCGGCCATATCGCGGGGATCATCAATCCGCCGAGCAAGAAGAAATACGGCCATTACACCAACCCCGAACTGGGGCTGACCTATGTGGACTGGCGCGAGAGCGCAGACAAGAACGAAGGATCGTGGTGGCCGCGTTGGGAAGCGTGGTTATCGAAGCAATCAGGGAAGAAGATTCCCGCCCGCACGCCCGGCTCAGATCACTACCCAGCGCTATGTGATGCGCCTGGAACCTATGTGATTGCCCAGCCGGATGGCCGTGAGGGGTAGGTTAACGCACTGAAATTCCTGAATTTCTGCAGTCGCAAAAACTTTTTTGCTGCAGCGCAGAAAAAAACCTTGAAATGCTGCGATGCAGCACGCATATTTGTCCTATCGAAATTGACCGGCTGGGACCTCCTCCCACCCCGCCCAGATCCGAAAGGACAGAGAGATGGCTACGAAGACACAAGACTACAGCGCAATGCTGAAAGACATGATGGGCGCATTCCCCGTCGACACCAAAATCATGCAGGACGTTTACAAGTCGCAGAGCACGCTGGCTGAGAAAATGTCGGCTGTTCAGCTCGACGCTGCTCAGAAATCCACCGAGCTTTCCGCCAAGTGGATGCAGGACACGCTGAGCAAGATGTCCTCCATCACCAAAGCAAAGGCAGAGCCTGCTGATTACGCCAAGTCGATGACTGACTTTGCATCCGCAACTGCCGAAGCTGCTGCAGAGCATGTTGCTGCTTACGCAGAGATCGCCAAGAAAGTTCAGACCGAGACCCTCGAGCTGATGATGAACGCTGGCAAGTCCATGTCCGACGAGATGTCGGCTGCTGCTAAGAAGGCGACCGAGGAAATGACCTCTGCTGCCAAGAAAGCAACTGCTTCGGCGAAGTAAGACTTTACAGTTTTCCGGCCAGTCTCTCCCTCCCTCCCTTGAATTGGCCGGACACTGACGAGCGGGATGCGCATGCATCCCGCTCTTTTCTTTTTCGCAGGGGCGGCGTAGGCTTTCTGCAACGCCGCAATGCGTGGGAGGAAAACTGTGACCGATACTGCCAAACCGCTCCTGATCAAACGGTATGCGAGCCGCAGGCTCTACAATACCGAGACCAGCGATTACGTGACGCTTGATGATATTTCTGCCTTTATTCGCGACGGGCGGGATGTGCAGATCGTGGACCTGAAATCAGGCGATGACCTGACGCGGCAATACCTCCTCCAGATCATTGCGGAACATGAGAGCAGCGGCGAAAGCGTGCTGCCTGTCAATGTGCTCACGGATCTGGTGCGCAGCTACACGACACAGGCCAATTCGGTGGTGCCGCAGGTGCTGGCGGCAAGCTTCGAGCTGATGCGTCAGGGGCAGGAACAGATCATGGAGAACATGGGCAAGGCAGGTGGCATCAATTCGATCCCCGGCTTTGAGGCGATGCAGCAGCAGCAACAGGCGTTCTTTAATGCGCTGACAGGCGGCATGCTGGGATCGACGGGTCCGGCTCCGGCAAAAGAGGCCGAGGGTGAGGATGATCTCGACGAGATCAAGCAGCAACTGGCAGAGCTGCAATCCAAGCTGTCGAAGATGAGCAAATAGGGCTAGAGGCCCAGCCTGTCGCGCAGCGCATACCACGCCATGCCGAGTGAGAGCACCGGGCCGCGCCCGTAGGGGCCGAGCGGCAGCCTTCCTGCGGGGAGGCGGGCGAAGGTATCAAAGGCTTTGGCCTGTCCCAAAATTGCCTGTGCCATTGTGTGACCCGCGATACCGGACAGGGCGACGCCATGGCCGGAATATCCGCCCGCGGTGTAGATTTCGGGTGCGAGGCGACTGATCCAGGGCAGGCGGGTCATGGTGACGCCGAGCGTGCCGCCCCATGTGTAGTCCAATGGCACATCCGCGATCTGCGGGAACATTTCGGCAATGCGGGCCTGTAGCCGGCTACCGATGTCGTTGGGAAACCTGTGCGAGTAGTTCGCCCGCCCGCCAAAGAGGAGGCGGGTGTCCTCGCTCAGGCGCAGGTAATTGACCACATGGCTGGAATCCGCACTGGCGATGTCATCTGCCAGAACATCGGCGGCACGGTTGCCCAAGGGCGCGGTCGCACCGATGAAGCTGTTAACGGGCAGAACACGCGCGGCGTAGCGGTTTGACAGGCGGGGCAGGTAGCCGTTGCCAGCGACGATCAGGTGCTGTGCGGTGACGGTTCCGGTCGGTGTGTGGACGCGGATGGGGGCTCCGGGGGTGATGGCCTGAACTTCGGTGTCTTCGACGATGTGGGCACCTGCGGCTTCGGCCGCGCGGGCAAGTGCCAACACGAGACGCAGCGGATGAATGTGGCCCGCGCCGCGGTCAATTGTGCCGCCGTGGTAGAGCGGGGAGCGGAGGATGGACTGGAAATCCGCTGCTTCGCGCACGTCGATCTGATCGTAGCCGTAGGCCGTGGCGAGGTGCTCGGCATCACGTTTTTCGTGCTCGAAATCGCGTGCGGTGAGGCTGCCGTGGGCGATGCCGGACTTGTAGCTCGCCTCTGGCGCGAGCGTGTCGATCTGATCACGCAGCCGCGATTTTCCGGCCTCGCAAAGACCCCATAGCGCGCGGGCGGTATCTGCTCCGAGCCGCTTTTCCAGCCAGCGCTGGGACTTGTTATACCCTGAGCAAACCTGCCCGCCATTGCGCCCAGACGCACCCCATCCGGCCTGACGAGCTTCGATTACCAGCGGCGTGAGCCCGGCCTCTGCCAGTGTCAGCGCGGCATTGAGGCCGGTGAAGCCCGCGCCGATGATCGCCACATCCACCTGCCTGTCGCCATCCAGCGGCGGGCGCGGGGCGGGCAGGGCGCAGGTATCTGCATACCAGCTGGCCGGGAAGCCGGTGGCGGGATCGTTGGCGCGGAGGAGGTCGATCACACGTTCAGCAGGAGATGCTCCCGCTCCCACGGGCTGATGACTTGCAGGAACTCGTCATATTCTGTGCGCTTCACGATCGAATAAACGCGGGCGAATTCCGGCCCGAGAACCTCATGCAATTCGGTGGCGGCATCGAAGAGATCGAGGGCTGAGTAGAGACCTTGGGGGATTTCGTCCTCGGCCTCATATGCGTCCCCGCGGAACCGTTTGTCGGGCCAGATCTCGTTTTTCATGCCGAGATACCCGCAGGCCAAAGACGCGGCGATAGCGAGGTAAGGGTTGCAATCCATGCCTGCGAGCCGGTTTTCGATGCGGCGGGCTTCGGGTGGGGAGATCGGAATGCGAATGCCGGTGGTGCGGTTGTCGCGGCCCCATTCGAGATTGATCGGGGCGGCGTGGTTGCGCACGTAGCGGCGGAAGCTGTTCACGTAGGGTGCGATCATCGCGATCACCGACGGCATGTATTCCTGCAGGCCGCCGATGAAGTGGAAGAAGGCATCCGTCTCGCCGCCCTGCGGGCCGGTGAAGATGTTGCGGCCTTTTTGGTCCATCACGGAATGGTGGATGTGCATGGCGCTGCCGGGCTCGCCTTCGATGGGTTTGGCCATAAAGGTGGCGAAGCAGTTGTGCTTGAGCGCGGCTTCGCGGATCAGACGTTTGAAGTAGAACACCTCGTCGGCCAGTTTGACCGGATTGCCGTGGCGGAGGTTGATCTCTAGCTGGCCGGCACCGCCTTCCTGCGTGATGCCGTCGATCTCGAAGCCCTGAACTTCGGCAAATTCGTAGATGTCGTCGATGACGGGGCCGTATTCATCGACGGCGGTCATGGAATAGGCCTGACGGGCGGCGGCGGGGCGGCCGGTGCGCCCCATCATCGGCTCGATGGCCTTGGCCGGATCGGTGTTGCGGGCGACGAGGTAGAACTCCATCTCCGGCGCGACGACCGGCTTCATGCCATCTTTTTCGAAAAGCTCGACCACACGTTTAAGCACATTGCGCGGGGCGAAGGGGACAGGGCGGCCTTTTTGATCGAAGGCGTCGTGGATCACCTGAAGCGTGCCATCATGTGCCCACGGTGCGGCGGTGGTGGTTGAGAGATCGGGGCGCAGTACCATGTCAGGCTCGACAAAGCCTTCGTCGCCTGCGGCTTCGCCCCAGTCGCCGGTGATGGTCTGGAAGAAGATCGAATTGGGCAAATGGAAGTGGCCCTGACGCTCCCATTTGGTGGCGGGCACGGCCTTGCCACGGGCGATGCCGGGAAGATCGGCAATGACACATTCGACCTCGTCGAGCCGGTGGCTTTCCAGATATGTCCGGGCGGCGGCGGGGATTTGGTCGGTCCAGTTGCTCATAAGAGCTCTCTTTCTGTGAAAAAATGTCTGATTTGTGTTGCAAGGAGAGTGTTATCTGTGGGGGTGCCGAGCCGCGCGATGGCGTCTTGGAGCAGGGGATCGGGAACAACGCCCGGCCCGCGGGTGCGGGCTAATCCCTCGACGAACGAGGCGCGGAATTCGGGGTGGGCCTGCACGGTGAAGGCGCGATTGCCGTAACGCAGGATCGCGTAGGCGCAGGTGCTGTTGGAGGCCAGAACCTCTGCATCGGCGGGAAGGCGCGTGACCTGATCCTGATGCCATGCATTCAGCGTGACCGGCTTCCCATCCCAGTCATATTCCTTGGCACCCACATTCCAGCCGCCTGCAAATTTTTCGACGCGACCGCCGAGTGCCTGAGCGATGATCTGATGGCCGAAACAGATACCGACGAGGGGTTTATCAGCGGCGTAGATCGCGCGGATCAGCTCTTCGAGCGGGGGAATGAAGGGCAGGTCTTCGTAGGCGCCGTGGCGGGAGCCGGTGATCAGCCAACCGTCGGCAGCATCGGGTCCATCGGGGAAATCGCCATCAACGACGCTCCAGATGCGGAAGGTAAAATCCGCGCCGTCAAGGAGATCGACAAAGAGCTGTCCGTAATCATGGTGGTCCGGGAGCATGGCTTCCGGGGTGTGTCCTGTTTGCAGGATACCGATCTGCATGGGTCACCGTATGGTTTGTTGTTTCGCAAGGTAGTGCGGCGCTGGTCGCGCTGCAAGCGGTCAGACCGTATCGAGATACAACTCGATGCGCTCTTCGTCGCTCAGCTCTTCGAAATAGTGGGCTTCCTGTCGCTTGGTCAGGACAAAGTTTTCGATGAGTTGCTTTGAGAAGATACGTGCGGCGATCGGGCTTTTCTCGAACGTGTCGATGGCCTCTTTCCATGTCGCGGGGATTTGCGGCAGTTCCTGAGTATAGGCATTGCCCTTGATCGGGGCGGGGGGCGTCAGGCCGTCTTCGATGCCGATGAGGGCGGATCCGAGCGTTGCGGCGATGAACAGATAGGGGTTCACATCCCCGCCCGCTACGCGGTGTTCAATCCTGCGGGCGGCAAGCGAGCCGCCGGGAACGCGGACAGAGGCGGTGCGGTTCTCATAGCCCCAGCAGACGCCGGTAGGGGCGTGGCTGTCCGGCACGAGCCGGTCATAGCTGTTGCCGTGCGGGGCGAAGATCAACGCCAGTTCCTGAATGCCGTTGAGGCATCCGGCGATGGCATTGGCAAGCAGTGGACTGCCCTCGAACGTTCCATTGGCGAAGGCGTTGTTGCCGTCTGCGTCGAGCACGGAAAAATGCGTGTGCATTCCGTTGCCCGCATAATCGGCATAGGGTTTTGCCATGAAGCTGGCGGCCATGCCGTATTTGCGGGCGAGGCCACGGACGAGCATTTTGAAAAGCCACGCGTCATCGGCTGCCTTGAGCGCGTCATCAACGTGGTTGAGATTGATCTCGAACTGGCCGAGACCTGCCTCGGAAATGGCGGCGTCGGCAGGAATATCCATGGCCTCGCACGCATCGTAAAGTTCGTTGAAGAACATATCGAACGCATCGAGGGCGCGGAGCGATAGGATTTCAGCGCCGGGGCGACGCTTGCCGGAGCGGGGGCTTTTGGGTTGCTGGATTTCCTTGCCGCTATCGTCGATCAGGTAGAATTCCATTTCGGTTGCAACGACGGGCGTCAGACCGCGTTCTTTGAACATCGCGAGCACATTGGCGAGCGCGTGGCGTGGATCGCCAGCATATGGGGTGCCGTCTTCGTTGAACATCCACTGGGGCAGGAGCGCGGAGGGCACCGAGAGCCACGGCATGGGGACATAGCCCCGTTCGGTGGGTTTCAGGAGGCCGTCTGGGTCGCCGCTTTCAAAGACGAGTGGGCTGTTTTCGATGTCCTCGCCCCAAATGTCGAGGCTGAGGAGCGAAATAGGGAGGCGGGTGCCTTCGGTCGCCAGTTTGCGGGCGGCCGAGGCGGGGAGGCGCTTGCCACGGGCCTGTCCATTGAGATCGGCGACGCCGCAGCGGACGTTTTTGACTTCGGGGTGCTCATCGAGCCAGCTGTTCATTTTCTCACCTGTCGTGTGGGGCAATCATGCGTGTGTCTCGCACGTCGCCTTATTTTTGATCATATTATTGAAGGGCGCGATTCTGGGTATTCCGCGTTGATTTGCGGGGAAATTGCGCCACCGAATTAATTTGATCAAAAAATTGATACTACCGGATCAGGTTCGGACGCAAGCGAATTTTGCGGCGTTGCTCCTGTGGCAGGTGGCGGTTGAGGCGTTTGTTGATCGCCCCAAAAAGCCCAATCACCACCAGCGTCAGGAGGATGAAGTAACCTGCAAGGATCGGGTAGGGGATGAACGGGTTGAATGTTTTGTCTGCGAAGTAGCTGGCGTAATAGAGCGCGTCGCCCATCTGACGGCTGGCGGGGAAGCCCGAGAAGAACACCAGCGTTGTGGCGTGGAAGAGGAAGATCGCCTCGTTCGTGTATGCAGGCCAAGCAAGGCGCAGCATGGTGGGCCAGATGATCCGGCGGAAGCGGCTCACACCGGAAATGCCGTAGGCATCGGCGGCTTCGACATCGCCCTTGGGGATGGATTGCAGCGCGCCGTAGAAGATCTCGCCCGAATAGGCGGCGGTGTTGAGGAACAGCACGACCAGTGCGCCCAGCCAAGCGGCTGTGAAGGGGGCGAAAATCGGCATCACACCCTTAAGCGACAAGAAGAGAAAATAGGCGAAGAAGAATTGAATAAAGAGCGGCGAGCCACGGAAGATGAAAATGAACCATTCGGACGGTTTGCGCAGCCACGGGCTGCGGGCGGCTTTGCCGAGGGCGACGAGAGTGGCGAGAAAGAAACCGCCACAGAGCGCGACAACGCCGAAATAGACATTCCAGATCATGCCTGAGCCGATCAGGGTGAACTGCTGGCACAGCGTAAAATCGGAGCGCGGCAGGAGGCGCTCGCCGATGCCCTGACTGCGCAGGGCGTAATCCGCGATGGTTTCCCAACAGCTCATGCGGGGGCCTTTCGCTGGGCTTCGCCGCCGGTGGTGGCCTGACCTTTGGTGAGGCGCTTCATGACGCGGTCGAGCACGACTTCGGAGACCTTGGTGAACAGAAGGTAAAAGACTAGGAGGGCGAAGAAATACCACATCCGCCAGTCGCCATGCGGGTAATCGGTGAATTGCGGGGTTTTGGTGCCGCCCAGCTCACGCGCCCAATAGACGATATCCTCGACGCCCAAGAGGAACAGCAGCGGCGTGGCCTTGATCAGCACCATCCAGAGGTTCGACAGGCCGGGCAGGGCATAGACCCACATCTGCGGCACCATGATGCGCCAGAAGGCCTGGCGCTCGGACATGCCATAGGCTTCGGCGGTTTCGATCTGGGCGCGGGGGACTGCGCGCATCGCGCCAAAGAGGACGTTGGCGGTGAACGCGCCGAACACAAGCGCGAAGGTCAGGATGGCGAGGAAGAAGCCATAGGTTTCGTGCACCCATTGGGGCGAGCTGGAGAGCGGCAGCTTCGCCGCAGCACACACGACGAAATCATTGCCTTGCCGGATCGGTTGGTCCCAGTCGGGGCAGAGAACAGAATGGCGCGCCCACTCGAAGAGCTGGTCGAGCGCGATGACAAAAAACAAGAAAAATGCAATGTCAGGCACGCCACGGACGATGGAGATATAGCCTTTGCCGACCCAGCGCAGCGGCGCGATGCGTGACCGCGCAGCGGTGGCGCCACCGAAGCCAAAGAGGATGGCGGCAGGAGCGGTGATTGCGAGCAGGGCAAGGACCGTCAGCACAGACCAGTAGAGGCCCATGTGCTTTCCCGTTGTCAGGTAGCAGGCCAGCCATTGCGCGGACTCGAGGGTCGAGGGATCTGTGCAGAAACTAAAAATCGGAGCACCCGTGGGCTAGTGCGGGCTGGCGCGTAAACGCCAGCCCAAGGAGGGGCGAAACTTAGAACAGTTCGCCGATTTCCCACTTTTCGATCAGCGCGTTGAGCGAGCCGTCGTCTTTCATCGACTGGATCGCGGCGTTGAACTTCTCTTTCAGCTCAGTGTCGCTTTCGCGCAGGCCCATACCAACGCCGCCACCGATCATGACGTTCTGGCCGATGAGAGCCAGCTCTGCGTCGGAATCAGCAATCGGCTGGAGGTAGGCGCGATCGGCGAGAACGGCATCAGCCTCGCCGTTGCGGACGGCTGCGATGGTTTCTTCGGGTGTTGCGAACTCGAGCAGAGTTGCGCCGCTGTCAGCGATGAAGGCTGCCTGAATGGTGTTGGCCTGCGCTGCGATGACGCCGCCCATCAGATCAACATCCATGCCGTCCATTGCCAGATAGGCGGAGGGATCGGGCTGGGTGTAGTTCTGGGTGAAGTCGATCACTTCGTCACGCTCGGCGGTGATGGACATGCCGGCGATGATCGTGTCGTAGTTACCGGACACGAGGTTCGGGATGATGGAGTCCCAATCGTTGGTCACCCATTCGCAGGTCAGTTCGGCGCGGGCGCACAGCTCGTCGCCCAGATCGCGTTCGAAACCGGCAACTTCGCCGTTGTCATCGAGGTAGTTATATGGAGGGTAGGCGCCCTCGGTGCCCATGCGGACAACCATGCTGTGGCCGTCCGCGAATGCGGCGCCTGCAAGAACCGCGAGTGCGGCGCTGGTGAGCAGTGTCTTTTTCATTTGGTTTTCTCCCGTTTGGTTTTGGTCAGGCGGAAACTGTTGCGGAAAGGAACTGTTTCAACCGTTCGGTTTTGGGGCTGCCGAAGAGCGATTGCGGATCGCCTTCCTCTTCGATGCGGCCCTGGTGCAAGAACACGACATGGTCACTGACGTCAGCGGCCATGCGCATGTCATGGGTTACGATGATCATGGTCCGGCCCTCGTTGGCAAGATCCTTGATCACGCGGACGACTTCCTGTTCCAGCTCGGGGTCGAGGGCGGAGGTCGGTTCGTCGAAGAGCAGCGCTTTCGGCTCCATGCACAGCGCGCGGGCGATGGCGGCGCGTTGCTGCTGGCCGCCGGAGAGCTGCGCGGGGTAGACATCGCATTTGTCGCCGATGCCGACCTTTTCGAGATATTTGCGGGCGGCGGCTTCGACTTCTGCCTTGTCACGCTTCAGCACGGTGACGGGGGCTTCCATCACGTTTTGCAGGATCGTCATGTGGGCCCAGAGATTGAACTGCTGGAACACCATCGACAGATTGGTGCGGATGCGGATCAGTTGCGCGCGGTCCGCGGGATGGCGGGCCATGCCTGTTCCGCGCCAGCGGACCGGCTCACCGCTGAAAAGAATCTCGCCCTGCTGGCTGTCTTCCAGAAGGTTTGCGCAGCGCAGGAGAGTGGATTTGCCGGAGCCGGACGACCCGATGAGGGACACCACGTCGCCTGCATTGGCCTTGATATCGACGCCTTTGAGCACTTCCAGCGCGCCGTAGGATTTGTGCAAATCGCGGATTTCGATAACTGGAGTGTCGTCTGTCACGTGGGCAACCGTTGTTATGTCCTCGGCGGAGTAGGTCGCAAAATGGACGGTTTTGCAATGCGCTTTATGACATGACGTATGGTCTCGCTGCCCAAAACGCGCAATGGTTGTGCTCAAAGTGAAAGATTGGTCGGGTCTGGAGGGAGGGGGATGCTGTAGGAATATGTTGGCAGGCGGACGATTCCCCGCAGACGGAGGGTGTCGCGGGTGTGTTGGGGGAGCGTGCTGATCGCGGCGGAAATGGCGGCGAAATAGGGCGCGGGATCTTCGCCCTTGCGGGTGATGAAGCCCATGCTCGGACTTTGAGCGGTGTGGTCGATCACCTTGAGCGCTGTCGCCAGGGCGGGGGTGCGGGTGCTTTCGATCCACCAGGTATGCGTGTCGATCGCCGCGAAATCTGCCTGGTGGTCGCGGACGGCTGCGATGCTGGCGGCGTGGGCACCTGTGCGGAGGGTCGGGCGGAGCGACAGCCCTTTTTCATTCGCCCAAAGATATGCGGCCCCGTAGCCGGAATTGGAAAGAGCTTCGTTAAAGGCGAAGGGCGCATCGGAAAAGTCGAGCGGCGTATCGCGTGGATCGTCGGCGCGGGCGATAATGACGCTGGAATACATGCCGGGCGCACAGCCCTCAATTTCGTAATCGGCATTGCCAATCAGTGTGACGGAATCGTGGAAGCGCGCGCGGTAGGGTAGGTTGCAGATCTGGCCGAGGACGAGATCGGGATGCGCCCAGCTGTCCATATGGGCGATCTGATGATCGAGGCCGTCTGGCGCGGCAATGCCTGCGGCGCGGAGGTTGTCACGGATCAGTGCCCAGAGGATGTCATGCGCGGCGCGGTTTTCGGGCCGTGCATACATCGGAAGGGCCGCAATCATCCCTGTTCGACCGCTCGGCGCAGCGCGTGGCTTTCCTGATCGGTGAGGCCGAGCATGGGGGCAACCATGCGCATGAGCGCGTTTTCCTCAGCTTCGCGCACGCCATCCGCCAGCACAATCTCCCAAAGCGCCTGCACTACGGCGGCACGCTCCTCGTAAGGCACGGCATCCTTGATCGCGCGGGTGAAGCGGACGGTATCTGGGGCTTCCGATTCGAGGATCTCGCAATCGGCACGAAGGGCTGCTGCATCTGTAGGCGAGAGGCCGTAGCGGGTGCTAAGGGTTTTGTCGATCCGCGCGATCTCTGACGCATCATATGTGCCGTCAGAACGGGCGATGCGAACGAGGAGAGCGCCCAGCGCGCGGCGGGCGTCACCATCGGAGAGCGGTGTTGGGGCGGGGGCGGTCATGCGCCGGAGAAGATCTGCAAACATGGGGAGAGATATAGGGCCTGCACCGGCGGCGAGAAAGACCTCAGGCAGGCGAGAGGCCGTCAAAAACCTGTGTCAGCGAGGCAAGGCATTCATGTAACCCGTAAGGCGCGTTGACGATGAAGAGGCCCGAGCCGCTCATGCCGTGGCCGGTACGGGCGGGTGGAAAGCGGACTTCGTGGCGGATGCCATCGGGGAAGGTGCGCGTGAGTTGCGAAAGCATCGGGCGATGGCGGTTATCGGCTAAGAGCGGATACCAGAGCACCAGAATGCCCACATTCCAGCGGCGGTGCACATCGGTGAAGAACTTCGGGATGGTTTCGTAATCGGATTTTACCTCGAAGGAGGGATCGACCATCAGGAGCCCGCGCCGTGGCTCGGGCGGGGTGACGGAGCGGGCGATCTGGAAGCCGTCGCGGGCGTGGATGTGCCGTGTGACATGGCTGCCGGAGTTGCGCAGCGCCTCGGTTAGGGCGGCATGCTCAGTAGGGTGCAGTTCGGAGAGGATCAGCGTGTCTTCGGGGCGCAAAAGGTGCGCGGCGATGAGGGGCGAGCCGGGGTAGGCGGATGGCCCGTGCGCCGCTTGGATTTTCGCGAGCACCTGCCGGTAGGGGTGATCGGGGGGGAAGCTATCAAGGAGGCCATCGCGCTGAATCCCAGCGGCGGCTTCGCCCGTTTTGGTGGCCTCCATACCGGAGAGGTCATAGAGGCCACGGCCTGCGTGGGTCTCGATATAGGTGAGCGGCTTGGGCTTGACCGTCAGTCGCGCCAACATCCATGCCAGTGCCGCGTGTTTGTGCACATCGGCAAGGTTTCCGGCGTGGTAGGCGTGCTGGTAGGAAAGCACGCCCGCCTCAGACCAAACGCGAGGTTTCGACCGCGGCGCGGACGAAATCGGCAAAGAGGGGATGCGGGTCGAAGGGCTTCGACTTCAGCTCGGGGTGGAACTGAACGCCGATGAACCACGGGTGGTCCTTCCATTCCACGATTTCCGGCAGACGGCCATCGGGGGACATGCCGGAGAAGAGTAGGCCGCATTTTTCGAGCTTTTCGCGGTATTTGGTATCCACCTCGTAGCGGTGGCGGTGGCGTTCCTCGATGGCGGTGCCGCCGTAAACCTCGGCCACTTTCGAGCCTTCGGTGAGGGAGGCAGAGTAGGCGCCGAGGCGCATGGTGCCGCCTTTGTCGTCGTCGGCCTTGCGCTCGACCTTGTGGTTGCCCTGCACCCATTCCTTGAGGTGGTAGACGACCGGCTCGAAGCGCTTCTTGCCGGCTTCATGATCGAATTCTTCGGAGCCTGCCTTGTCGACGCCAGCGACATTACGGGCGGCTTCGATGACGGCCATTTGCATGCCGAGGCAGATGCCGAGATAGGGGATTTTGCGGGTGCGGGCGAATTCGGCTGCCTTGATCTTGCCCTCTGTGCCGCGTTCGCCAAAGCCGCCGGGGACGAGGATCGCGTGGAATCCTTCGAGATGGGGGGCGGCGTCTTCGCTGTCAAACACTTCGGCATCGACCCATTTGACGTTGACCTTGACGCGGTTCGCCATGCCGCCGTGGGTGAGGGCTTCTTTGATCGACTTATAGGCGTCCTCAAGCTGGACGTATTTGCCGACGATGGCGATGTTGACCTCGCCATCGGTGTTATGGATGCGGTCCTGCACGTCGAGCCATTTTTCGAGGTTCGGCTTGGGTGCGGGGGAGATGCCGAAGGCGTCAAGAACGGCCTGATCGAGACCTTCTTTGTGATAGGCAAGCGGTGCTTCGTAGATCGACTTGAGATCGTAGGCGGCGACAACGGCCTCTTTGCGGACGTTACAGAAAAGCGCGATTTTTTCGCGTTCTTTTTCCGGGATCGGCTGTTCGGAGCGGCAGACGAGAACGTCAGGCGCGAGGCCGATGGATTGCAGCTCTTTTACCGAGTGCTGGGTCGGCTTGGTTTTCAACTCGCCGCTGGCTGCGAGGTAGGGCAGGAGCGTGAGGTGCATGAAGATGCATTCGCCGCGCGGCTTTTCATGGGCGAACTGGCGGATCGCCTCGAAGAAGGGCAGGCCTTCGATGTCGCCGACCGTGCCGCCGATCTCGCAGAGCATGAAATCCACCTCATCGTCACCGATGCGGATGAAATCCTTGATCTCGTTGGTGACGTGGGGAACCACCTGAATGGTCTTGCCGAGATAGTCACCACGGCGCTCGCGTTCGAGCACGTTGGAGTAGATGCGGCCAGAGGAGACGGAATCAGTTTTGCGCGCGGGGACGCCGGTGAAACGCTCGTAATGGCCGAGGTCGAGATCGGTTTCGGCGCCGTCATCGGTGACGAACACTTCGCCATGCTCGAAGGGCGACATGGTGCCCGGGTCAACGTTCAGGTAGGGGTCGAGCTTGCGCAGGCGGACGGAAAAGCCGCGGGCCTGTAGCAAAGAGCCAAGGGCGGCGGATGCCAGACCTTTGCCCAGCGAGGACACCACACCACCCGTAATAAAGATATACCGCGCCATGGGCCGCTGTCCCCCGTCTGCTCAACAAAAAATTATGGATATGCGGCCCCGCGTGCATGACTCGTGGTCGCATGTTCACGGGATTTAAGTATATCCGGATTCGCCCCGCACACGCAACCGGCAACGCAACATGATGTTGATTTTGGCGCGAGCGCGCCAATAGCTAGTGGTTATTCGGCTGTCGGCACCAACGGCGCGTCATCATCCGCCGAGGGCGGAAGAAGATCGGAGCCGAGATCGGGTGCGCTCGAGGCGGGTGCCTCGGCTGCAGGTGCATCGCCGAGGCGGTCAACGACCGACGCGCCTGCGGATTTGTCAGCTGCGATGATCGTGAGGATGATCGAGGTGCAGATGAAAGCCGCTGCCAATATCCATGTCATCCGGCCGAGTGCCGTCGCGGCGCCGCGCGCGGATACGAGGCCGCCACCACCGCCGCCGCCCATACCGAGGCCGCCGCCTTCGGACCGCTGCATCAGCACGATGCCGATCAGCGCAAGCGCGAGGATCAGGTGAATGACGAGAACGACGTTTTCCATTGGCGATAACTCTCTGCTGGACGGAGCGTATCTAGAAGCTGAGGGCCGCGCCCGCAACCCCTCAATCAAAGAAGGCGCAGAATCCGGTTTTCCCCGCCGCACTGGGACGCTATACGGGCGCGGGTTTAAGCCAAAAGGACCGTTCAGCATGGCAAACGTGGTGGTTGTCGGCGCTCAGTGGGGCGACGAAGGCAAGGGAAAGATCGTTGACTGGCTCAGCGAGCGCGCGGATGTGATCGCGCGCTTTCAGGGCGGTCATAACGCGGGCCACACGCTGGTCATCGACG
>JAEPMR010000054.1 GCA_017643845.1 Marivivens sp.
AGCGCAGCAATGCGTTCAGTTGACCGGTACTAATTGTCCGATAGGCTTGATTTGATCCAGTAACAACAAGACGTTACTCAAATCAAAAGCATACACACGCAAAAGTAAACTCGACTTGGAACGAGGTCTTTCCTCGGTCTGGTGGCTATAGCACGAGCAAAACACCCGACCCCATTCCGAACTCGGCAGTTAAGTGCCGTCGCGCTGATGGTACTGCGTCCTAAGACGTGGGAGAGTAAGTCACCGCCAGACCTAGAAAAGACCTCAGATCTCTCTTAACGATGACCCCAATACCCTAACGCGGGGTGGAGCAGCCCGGTAGCTCGTCAGGCTCATAACCTGAAGGTCGTAGGTTCAAATCCTACCCCCGCAACCAGTACTTCCTTAAAAATAAATAAATACACAATTCTGCCTCTCGCGGTGAATTTGCATATTCACCGTCCATGACCATTCGTGCCGCGCCATGAGCAGGGCGGGTCTGTCGCTCGCATGACAGACCATGGAGTTAACCGGGCTCGGAACGTCCCAGTCTTCGGCGCTGCGCGCGACTGTTCTGGGCACCCAATAGAAAAGGGCCGCGCGATTGCGCGGCCCTTTCACTTTACTAGGTCGAGGTCTTACCAGGACGGACGCTCGAAATCGTCGACGTTGCCCGGCAGAACCTTCGGCGTCTCGATGCCTTGCAGCGCAGGCACGTCGATCCCGTTGGCAACTTTGATCGCCGTCTGGATTGCGAGGATCGCGTCGTCGATCGGAGACTGCTTATTGGAGCCCGAATGCCATCCGGCCTTCATCGCATCCCAGCCTTCGCCGAACTGGTTACAGGTCACAACAGCAACCTCGCCCGGCTCTTTACCGGCCCCTTGCAGCGCGCTGATCACACCAAGGCCCATGCCATCGTCAAACGCATATACGCCGTCGATCTGATCGCCGAACTGGGTCAGGAAGGTCTCCATAACAGTCTGAGCCTTCTCGCGGTTCCATTCTGCCGTCTGGCTGGCGAGAATGTTGATGCCCGGATAGTCATCCGCCATTTTGTCGAGGAAGCAGTTTTTCCGAAGGATCGACACGGTATAGCCCGGCGTGCCTTCGACAACGACGATGTTGCCTTCGCCATCAAGCGCGTCAGCGAGCATTTCAGCGGACTGTTCGGCCTGAGCACAATCGTCCGGCCCGGTGTGGCCCACGATGTAGCGGCGTCCTGCCTCACCGATTGGCGAGTTCGAGGTGATCACAGGGATACCTGCACGCGATGCGTTACGAATCGCAGGGATCAGCGCGTTTTGCGAGGTCGGCCAGACGACGAGAGCGTCAGGATTCTGCGAAGCCATGTCCTGAATCTGATCAAACTGGACCGCCGGATCGCCCTGCGGGTCCATCACGGTTGCCTGAATACCAAGCTCACGGCTGTAAGCTTCTGCGGTTTCGGCATATTTCGCCTGATACGCGTTGGAGCCAGGATACAGCACGGTAATACCGATGCGGGTCTCTGAGAGCGGCTTCTTCAGCTCTCCGCCCAGCCATTCGGGGGCATCCTGCGCGGTTGCGGCACCGGCCGCCATCGCCATCAGCGCGGCCAGCGCAAGCGGCTTGCTGATCGATTTCGTAGATAGGGTCATGAGTTCCTCCATGTTGTCCGCTGCATCTCCTCCGATACGTGTTTCCCCGTCTGCAGCGGTTCGGGGCGCGTGTCCTAACCATTTGGAGGCAGACCCTCAGAAACAATTGCGCAGTTATCCAAATCTGATTTTTTCTGAACATACGGACGCGCACTATATAGTTAAATGTCCCTGATTGTGTTTGAGCCATTTTGGATTTTTCCAGCCTTTCTCACCCTCCCCTGACCCCATAGCGTGACGGTCGGGAGGACAAAAACCATGAACTTTGATTTGAATGCGATGCTGCGGCGGCACGGTTTGGTGCTGGCTTTCCTCGTGTTTCTTGTCGGAGTGGCTCTGAACACAGACGCCTTTCTGACGCCCGGAAACATTTTGGATGTTTTGCGGCAGGTTTCGATCACAGGCATGATGGCGCTCGGTGTTACATTCGTTGTTCTGACAGGGCGACTCGACCTCTCCGTCGGCTCGATGTTGACGCTTTTGACCGTGATTGTCGTCGATCAGCACAATATATCAGGTCCGTTCCCAGCCATCGTCATGACATTGATCGCAGGTCTCGCCATCGGCGCTTTCAACGGGCTTCTCATTGGTTTTGTCCGGCTCAACGCCCTCATCGTGACATTGGCAATGCTGTCGTTCCTGCAGGGATTGGTTCTCTTTTACTCGGGCGGTTCGAACGTCAATGTCCAGAACGCACAATCCACATGGTTTGCGGTCTTCGGGCGGGGAAATTTCTTAGGCATACCTGTGCCGGTGATCTTGTTCCTTCTCGGGGCGGTGGTGGCCGGTCTGGTTCTTCAGTTCACTACATTCGGTCGGCGTGTCTATGGTGTCGGCGGCAATGAAACCGCCAGTATCTTTTCGGGCATCGACGCGCGCTGGACCGTCTTCTGGACATACGTCATCTCGGGTTTCACCACCGCGATTGCCGCTGTAATCATGGGCAGCCGCGTAATGGGTGCGCAAAATACGATCGGGCAGGGCTATGAGCTGACCGTTCTTGCCGGTGTGATCCTCGGCGGTACGTCGATGCTCGGCGGATCCGGCAGCATTTGGCGCACGGTCATCGGCATCTCCATGCTCGGTTTCATCCAGAATGGTCTGCTGCTTTTGGGATTCCCCTACTACGTCCAATGGCTCGTGACCTGGGCCGTCATAATCATCGCCGTTTGGATTGATCTGGGCGCGAAGCGCGGGAGGATTTTCGCATGACCGATATGGTTTCAACCCAAAAGAAAAATGTCGTGCATCACGTTGTGAGCTGGCTGCTTCGCAATCACATCTGGGTCTTTCTGGCACTGACCATGGCTGTGTTTTCCTTCGCCAGCCCTTATTTCCTGACGCTAAACAACATCGGCAATATCCTGACCCAAGGCGCCTTTATCGGCATTCTCGCCATCGGCATGACGATGGTAATGATCGACGGTGAAATCGACCTTTCGGTCGGCGCGATTCTGGCTCTTGCCTCGGCATTGGCGATCGGACTGCAGGATCACATGGGCACGTGGCCCGCGGTCTTCCTCGGCCTGATGTCCGGTGCGGCACTCGGCTTCGTCAATGGCTCGCTCGTAGCGCTATCGGGAATGCATTCCTTCATTGTCACGCTAGGTGGATTGATCGGCATTCGCGGTATCGTTTTTGTCTATACCGGTGAGAACGCCCTCATGGTGCAGGATTTCTCCTACACCGAAATCCCCGAGATCTATATCGGCCCGCTCTCGCTGACGGCCATGCTGTTTTTCGCGCTGGCACTCTTTTTCCAATGGGTGCTCACGAGCACCCGACACGGCCGCGAAACCTACGCCGTCGGTGATAATATCGAGGCCGCACATGACGCGGGCATCAACGTCAAACGTCACAAGATCATCAATTTTACAATCTGCGGCACCATGGCAGCAGTCTGTGGCATCCTGCTGTCCATGCGCCTGGGCACGGCAGAGCCGAACGCTGGCAAGATCTGGGAATTGTGGACGATTATTGCCGTTGTTCTCGGCGGCATCCGGCTCACAGGTGGCTTCGGCAGCATGTGGATGACCATCGGCGGCGTGCTTACGCTGGCCGTTCTCCGCAACGGCCTCCGCCTTCTCAACACCCCCAATTACGTCGAGCTGATGGTGATGGGCGCTGTGCTCGTCCTCGCGCTGAGCCTCGACAAGCTATTGAACCATCAGGAGGACGGAAGATGAGCGACATGGTCCTTGAGGTCCGGGGAATCACCAAAACATTCCCCGGCGTGAAAGCGCTCGATAACGTCAGCTTCGACATTCGCGCCGGAGAGGTGCATGCGCTGGTCGGCGAAAACGGCGCCGGAAAATCGACCCTGATGAAAGTGCTGGCGGGTCTGCATCGCGCTGACGGTGGTGAAATCATCTATCAAGGGCAACCGACAGAGGTTTCCGGCCCGCTCGATGCCCGCAAGAAAGGCATCTTGCTGATCCATCAGGAACTGTCTCTCGCGCCCGAGCTTTCGGCTGCGGAAAACATCTACCTTGGCGCGTGGCCGACAAATCGATTTGGCGTGCTGAAAAAGCGGGAGCTGCGGCGCAATGCGAAAAGCGCGCTTGAGGCGCTGAACTGCGGCTTCGGGCCGGATGTGCGCGTCGGCACGCTCTCTGTGGCGATGCAGCAAATGGTGGAAATTGCACGGGCCGAAGCATTCAGCGCCAATGTCGTGATCTTCGACGAGCCGACAGCATCCCTCACTGACAACGAGAAAACCCAGCTCTTTCACACCATCCGTGGCCTGAAAGAGCGCGGCGTCGGTATCGTCTACATCTCTCACAAGATGGACGAGATTTTCGACATCACCGACCGGATCACCGTCCTGCGCGACGGGCAGGTTCAGGGCACCGTCGAAACCGCGGAGTCCGATCTCAATCAGATCACCCGCATGATGATCGGTCGTACGCTCGATGCCTATTTCGTCAAGGCCGAAGCCAATTTTGGCGAAGAGGTGCTGCGCGTCGATGGCCTTGGTAAGCAGGGCCTATTCAAGGATGTTTCCTTCACCGTTCGCGAGGGCGAGGTGCTCGGTCTTTACGGCCTCGTCGGGGCCGGTCGTTCCGAAGTGGTGGAAACGGTTTTCGGCGTGCGAAAGGCCGATTCAGGTCGGCTATTCTGGAAGGGCGGCGAGATCAAGCTTCCCTCACCGCGCGAGTCGATTGACATGGGCATGGCGCTTGTCCCTGAAAGCCGCAAGGAGCAGGGGCTGGTCCTGATGATGGGTGGGCGTGAAAATACCTCGCTTCCACATCTGTCGCTGTTTTCCGATGTGTCGGTTATGAACCGCACCAAAGAGCTCGCAGTGTTCGAAAAATACCGCTCTGCGCTCTCGATCAAGACGACAGGTCCGGATCAGGCGCTCTCCCAGCTGTCCGGCGGCAATCAGCAGAAATTCGTCCTTGCGAAATGGCTCTGCGCCGATCCAAAGCTGATCATTCTCGACGAGCCGACCCGTGGCATTGATGTGGGTTCGAAATCCGCGATTCACGAACTGATCGCCGATCTCGCCCATCAGGGGTTGGCGGTGATCGTGATCTCATCCGAAATGCCCGAGGTGCTCGGTGTCAGCCATCGCGTTCTAGCAATGTCCGAAGGCGCGGTCGTGGCCGAATTCGAAGGCGATGCAATGACCGAGGAAAATCTGATCGACGCGGTGTCCCACCACCGCAAAGGCATCGCGGCGGAATAACCTCCCTCCGCCCTTGTAACGCAACCCTCTTGCGATGCCTGTAGAAAGCGGTCCGATCCATCAGATCGGGCCGCTTCATTTGTCGGAAAGATTTGTTCCGTTGGTAGGCTATAGCGCGACCCAACTCCGGGTTTGACTGGATGTCTGGATCGCCTCGACCGTGCGTTGCACCTCATAGGCCTCGCGGAAATCCGGTCCGGCTTTTGGTCCTCCGCAATGGGCGGCCAGCAGCTGCGCGACCTCAATAACCTTCAGGTCATTGAAGCCCAGATGATGCCCAGGTGCAGGGCAGAACTGCCCGTAGGGCGGATGATCAGGCCCCGCCTCGATCCGTGTATATCCGCTCCGCCCCTTCTCGTCGCGATAGAGCAACAGTTCGTTCATCGATTCTTGACCAAACGCCAGCGCCCCTTTGGTGCCGGTGATTTCCCAAGACAGATCCATCGTCCGTCCCGTCGCCGCCCAGTTCGCCTCAAGGCTGCCTGCAACACCGTTTTCAAATTGGACAAGCGCATGCGTCATATCGTCGACAACCACCGGTTTCCGGTCCGCGCTGCCCTGCGATACGGGGCGTGTGGGGAAAATCGTGCGACAGTCGCCCTGAACTTGCGAAATCGGACCAAGCAGAAAACGCGCCATCGAAATGATGTGGCTCCCGATATCCGCGAGCGCACCACCTCCTTGCGGGTCAGTGCGGAAGGAATGCGGCGCATCGGGGCTTGCCATGTAATTCTCGGCATGCCGCCCGCGAAACCCTGTCACCTCCCCGATCTCACCGCTGCCGATGATGTCGCGCGCGAGCCGGATCATCGGATTGCGCAAGAAGTTGAAGCCCACCAGCGTCACCACACCGGCCGCCTCTGCGGCCTCGGTCATTTCCAGCGCGATCGCCGCCGTTGTTGAGAGCGGCTTCTCGCAATAGACTGTTTTTCCGGCATTTATCGCCTCGTGTGCCATGGGCGCATGAAGGACATTCGGAGCGGTGATCGAGACAATATCAATCGACGGATCATTGATAAGCGCCTTCCAGTCGCCTGTCCCGCGCTCAAAACCCAAAGCGTCCGCTGCCGCGCTGGCGAGAGCGGGCGACGCATCGGCCAACATCCGTAACCTTGGCTCACCCGGCACATCAAACAATCCCGAAACCGAGCGGAACGCATTGGCGTGACACCGCCCCATGAACCCGGATCCGATCAATCCAATTCCGATATCGGGTTTGCCCATCGCGCCGCTCCTCTTACTTGCCGCCAAAACTGATCGCAGAGTGACGCGCTCTTTTGAGGTGCGCGATGGGCAATATGTCCAGTTCTGACATTTCGAGCATACCCTGCGCCTTTTCATTCCGCCAACTTGGTCCGTGACTAGGGAGGATCAGATGGCGAATCTTGAGTACGATTATATTGTGATTGGGGCAGGCTCAGCGGGCTGTGCTGTTGCAGGTCGTCTGGGCGAGGCGGGGCATTCGGTCCTTTTGCTTGAAGCGGGTGGCAAGGACCGCAATCCGTTCATCCATATTCCGCTCGGCTATTCGATGCTCTACGCCAATCCGAAAGTGAACTGGTGCTACGAAAGCGCGCCCGAGCCGCACCTGAACAACCGCCGTCTGTTCCAGCCGCGCGGGAAGGTGCTCGGCGGCACCGGTGCGATCAACGGCATGATCTACATGCGCGGCCAGCCGCAGGATTTTGACGGGTGGGAGGCCAGTGGCTGTACCGGCTGGGGCTGGGATGGCGTGTTGCCCTACTTCAAATCCTGCGAGGATCAGGAGCGCGGCGCGGATGACTATCACGGCACCGGTGGCCCCGTCGCTGTTTCCGATATCCGCACCGAACACGCTCTTGGCGAGGCCTTCCATGCCGCATCCGAGGCGCTCGGCGTGCCGCGCAACGATGATTTCAACGGCCCGCAGCAAGAGGGCACCGGCTACGTCCAGACCACCACCAAGGACGGCCGCCGCTGGAGCACCGCTGCTGGCTACCTGCGCGGCAAGGCCATGCAGCATATCGACCTCCGCCTGCACGCGATGGTCCAGCGCGTCGACCTCGACGGCAAGCGCGCCATTGGTGTTACTTGGCGGGACCGCTCCGGCCTGCACAGCGCCAAGGCGCGGCGCGAGATCGTCCTCAGCGGAGGGACCTTCAACTCACCGCAACTCCTGCAAATCTCCGGCATCGGCCCTGCTGCCATGTTGCAAAAGCACGGGATTGCGGTGCAGCACGACCTCTCCGGCGTGGGGGAGAACCTTCAGGATCATTTCGGTATCGGCGCCGAATACCGCTCCACCGTGCATTCCACGGTGAACGATCTCTACAATAACAAGCTCAAGGGCGGCATCCAGCTTCTACGGCACCTCCTGTTCCGTCGCGGCCCCTTCGCCGACAACGGCAACTATTCCAATACCTTCATCCGCTCGGGGCCAGAGATCGACCGCCCTGACATGATGGTCACCTTTATGGCATGGTGCACTGACGAACAGCTCAAGCCGCATCCCTTCTCCGGCTTTACAATTCTGGCTGAACACATGCGTCCCAACTCGCGTGGCCATGTCCATATCACCGGCCCCAACCCGACCGATCAGCCCGAAATCCAGTTCAATTTTTTCTCGGAGGAAGCCGACCAGCGCGCAGCCATTGCAGGGCTGAAATTCGGTCGTAAGATCGCGCAAACCGCGCCGATGTCCGATTGTGTCGATTACGAACTCTCTCCCGGCAAGGACGTGCAAACGGACGAGGAGTTGCTTGCCTTCTGCCGGTCCAACGGTCTCTCCCTGCTGCATCCGGTCGGCACCTGTAAGATGGGTGTCGGCGCGGATGCGGTTGTTGATCCCCGCCTGCGCGTGCACGGGATCGAGGGGCTGCGTGTGGCCGACGCCTCGATTATGCCCCGCATCGTAACCGGCAACACCAATGCCGCCTCCATCATGATCGGCGAGAAAGCCGCCGCAATGATCCTCGAAGATGCTAAGGTGCCAGCATGACCCAGATTCTTCGTATCGCGCTAATGGGCACGGGCCGCATGGCCCATGTCTACGGCCCAAAGATCAACGCCCATCCCGGCCTTCAGTTGGAGGTCATTTACAACCCCCGTATCGCGTCAGCCGAAAAAGCCGCCGCGCAATACGGTGGCAGGCCGATGGACGATCTCGATCAGGTGTTGGCCGATCCGGCCGTTGATGCGGTGATCATCGCCACCCCGACCGATACCCATGTGGATTATATCGAGCGCGTCGCGCAGGCCGGCAAACCGATCTATTGCGAGAAGCCGCTGGATCAGACGCTTGAGCGGGTCAGCCGTGCGATGGCCGCGCTGGACGCAAACCCCGTTCCCTTCATGCTCGGCTTCAATCGCCGTTTTGACCCCGAAAATAACGCGCTGCGCGAGGCTGTTCGCAAAGGTGAGATCGGCCGCGTGAACATGCTGATGAGTTGGAGCCGCGAGCCCGCCCCGCCGCCAATCGAATATGTCCGCGCTTCAGGCGGCTATTTCGTTGATGCCACCATTCATGACATTGATCTTCTCTGCTGGATCGCGGGCGAACGCCCCGTCGAGGTTCATGCTTCCGGCTCATGTATGTTCGATCCGCAAATCGGTGCCGAAGGCGACTTCGACATGACCATGACCACGTTGAAAATGCCTTCGGGCGCGCTGGTCCATATCAATAACAGCCGCAGCTGTTCCTACGGGTTCGATCAACGTCTCGAAGCGTTTGGCGATAAAGGCATGTTGCAAACCGTGAACCAGCGCGACGACAACCTCGTTCGCTGGGGCGCTGACCGGACCGAAGCCCGCGAACCGCTCAAGCACTTCTTCCTCGAACGCTACGACCAGTCTTTCTACAACGCGCTTGATGAGTTCCATGCCGCGGTGACCGAGGGCCGCGCCCCCTCCGCAACTGCCGAAGACGGGCGGGCAGCTCTGGCTATCTCGCTTGCCTGCGCCCGTTCCGTGAAAGAGGGCAGGGCCATCGCGCCTGATTATGGCGAAAGCTGACCCGTAGTTTTGACTGGGGGTGTGGCGAAAAATCCAAAATGGACCAAATTTGACTGGCTTGACCGCACACATCGGTAAAATGGGGCATCGGCCTTAGGAGGAAAGGACGCCAGACCATGACCCGCGAGGAACTCCTGCGCATTCTCAGCTTCGTCGACTCGAGTCGTGAGCTGTCAGAAGACCGCACCCAACTCGCTACGGTCGATCCTCGTTGGAATATCGTGTCCTTCGCCATGCGCCGCCATCTGGAGGGCAAGCTGCTCACTGTCACCACCGCCGCGGCCGCCGCCGAAGTGCCCTACGGCACTGCAATGCGCCGGATATCCGAGTTGATCGACGAGGGTTTCCTGCTCAAACGCCCGAAATCAAAGAGCGGCAAATCGTTTTCTCTGCACCCCACGAGCAAACTGATCGCCGAATTCGAAAGCTTCGCGATGCAGCTCAAGGCGATGGTGGGTCGCACTTTCGGCTTCACCGAGGGTGACGGTGAAATCAGCGATTTCTATTTCGGCGGCTATTACATGGCCTCACGCATTCTGCCTTATCCGAATGCCATGCGCTCGGGGGTGGGGTATGACAAAACGATCCGCATCCTCAGTCCGATTGACCCGACGTTCAAAACCCTCAGCCAGTTTTCATCCAACTTGGACGAGCTTTGCGGAACCAATATCGAAATCGTCAACTTGCCGCTGGATGAGCTGCATGACGAGATCATGGAAAACGCCAATCGTCCGAAATCGCGATATGATCTGATCGCGGTTGACTTGCCGTGGATCGGTCAGCTCGCCACCGAAGGCATTATCGACCCGATCGACGACATCATGCACGAGTCGCGCTATAACCCGTCCGATTTCCATACTGCCGCCTTTCGCGGCTCCGCATGGCAGGGGCAGCAGTTCGGTCTCCCGATCCAGCCCACAGCGGAATTGCTGTTTTATCGATCCGACCTCTTTGCCGAGGCCGGCCTCGCCGTTCCCAGCACGACGGATGATGTGCTGATGGCAGCCCGCGTTCTCCACCGCTCCGCGATGAACCTCAGTGGAATTGTGATGAATTTCGGCCGCGGCACGCCGGTCGCGCACACGTTTATCCAAACCATGGCCGATTTCGGTCAGCCGGTCATCAACCTCAATCCGCTGGGCGATGAGTTCGACATCTCCGTGATCGAGAAAGAGAATTATCGCCCCCAGCTGCACACCAGCGCGGCACTTGAAACGGCGGAATTCCTGCTGGAGCTTTCAAAATACGCCCATAAGGAAAGCATGCTTTGCGACTGGGATCGCCAGATCGGTATCTTCTCCAAAGGGCAGGCGGCGATGACCTATGGCTGGAGCGTCCGCGCGGCGGCATTCGAGCTGGATGAAACATCCCCGGCCCATGGGCACGTGCAGTATATTCCGCACCCGCCGAAATCCGGCAAACGCACGGTCTCGCCCATCGGGGGGTTTTCCCTCGCCATTCCTGCGGGCCTCGGCACCGCCCGCAAGAAATCCTCATGGAAGGTGATGGAGTATCTAACGCGGCCCGAATTGCTGAAATGGTATGTGTTGAACGGCAATCTCACCAGCCCGCGCTTCTCCACCAGCGCCGATCCCGAAGTGCAGGCCAGCAGCGCCCTGATCGGAGAGGTCGATGCGATGGACCGCCGCGGCGAACTGCAAACATGGCCGCGCCCACCGATCCCCGAATTCAGCACACTTCTATCCATTCTGGGTGACGAGATCCACATGATGCTGCAAGGCGAGCGCCCCCCTGCCACCGCCCTGAGCCGCGCTCAGTCCAAAATCGATAAACTGATGCGTGAACAAGGCCGCTACTGATCTGCAAAGACAAGCTTTCGATCCATTTTGGATATCTGCGCACTCGAATGAGGCAATGAGTCGGGTGCAGTTTGATTCCACCAACATGCATCGTTCGGTTTTCGTGGAGGAGAACCGGTGCACTGAAAGGCAAAAGGGAGGAACACCAATGCTGACAAAGAAACTGACAAAACTTTTCGCGACAGCTGCCATTGCGACAACCGCAATGGCCACGACCAGCTTTGCACAAGACCTGAGCATGGCTTTCATCGTCAAAGACATGAACAACCCCTACTATTCCCGCATGGGCGCTGGCGCAGTCCGCGCAGCGGAGGAGCTCGGGATTGAACTGTCTTACGTATCTGCCGAATTCAATGGCGACATCGAAGGCCAGATCGCCGTAGTCGAAACCGAGCTGGTTAAGGGCCACGATGCGATCGTACTCGTCCCGATGAACGGCACAGCGCTGATTCCCAAAGTGATGGAAGCAAATTCCATGGGTATTCCGGTGATCACCGCCGATACCAAAGTGGATGACGGTCCGGCCAAGGTCGAAACCTTCGTCGGTCTCGACGAGCGTTCGTCCTTCGCTGGCATGGCCCAATGGGTCGTCGATCAACTCGGCGGTGAAGGTCAGGTTGCAATCCTTGAAGGCTTCCGCGGCAGCTCCACCGCAGAGCTTCGTCTGCTTGGCATGATGGATGTGTTCGACACATATGACGGTATTGAAGTCGTCGCTTCCATCTCCGCTGACTGGGATCAGGAAAAAGGCCTGAAAGCCGCCGAAGACATCTTGCAAGCCAACCCGGAAATTGACGCGATCCTTGGTTCAAACGACCTGATGGCACTTGGCGCTGTGCAGGCGGTCAAGGGCGCAGGCAAGCTCGACGACATCATCGTTGTCGGTGACGACGCGATCCCGTCCGCTCTTGCTTCGCTTCGGGCCGGTGAGCTGGACGCGACGATCGACGGCAACACCGATCTCGTCGGTTACGAGGCTGTGATGGCGGCCTATCGCCACGTCACCGAAGGCGCAGATCTTGACGAGTGGATTGTTGTCGAATCCTCTATCATGACCGCAGAGGACGTCACCGACGAATACCTCGCAGGTCGTGGCATCACGCTCGACTAAGCATTGATGCTATTATCAAGTGGCCGGGTGGACCCGGCCACTTTTTTTAGGGGAGTTCGTCAGGATGACAGAGCAAAATCCACTCGTAGAAATGCGGCACATTTCCAAGAACTTCGGAGGCCTCCAAGCACTTAATAACGCCAGCTTGGAACTGTATCCTGGCGAAGTCCTCGGTGTCTTGGGGCACAACGGCGCGGGAAAATCGACCCTGATCAAAATTCTCGCTGGCGCTGAAACACCTAGCGAAGGCGCCATTTTCGTTGACGGTCATGAAGCCCGCATTCACGATCCAAATGACGCCCGTGCTTTGGGCATCGAAACAATTTATCAAGAGCTTGCACTCTGTGGAAACCTGAATGCGCCCGCGAATCTCTATATGGGCCGCGAGATCAGCAAATGGGGTTTCCTCAACAAAAAGGCGATGAAGGAAGAAACTGCCCGCGCCCTCAGCAAGCTGAACATCCGAATCAAATCTCTCGATACCGAAGTCGAAACCATGTCAGGCGGGCAGCGTCAGGCGATCTCGATCAGCCGCGCTGTGCATTTCGATACAAAGATCCTGATCATGGACGAACCGACTGCCGCCCTCGGCATGGAAGAAAGCAAGATGGTTATGGATCTGACCGTCGAGCTGAAAAAGCAGGGCATCGGAATCATCTGGATCAGCCACGATATTCACGAAGTCTATAATTTCACTGACAGGATCACGATCCTGCATGGTGGCGAGAACGTCATAACAGGCGCAACGCGGGACTTCACCGAAGACGAAATCGTCTCAATGATCATCTCCGGCCGACCGGTAGAGCGCAACTCTGCCAAAGAAGAGGTGTAAGCAATGACCTTTGACAAACTGAAATCCAATCCGGTCGTTTGGATCCTTATGGTCGCGGTGCTGATGGCGATTGTGCTGTCGTTCCTGTCGCCCTTCTTCATGACAGTCGGCAACATGACAAACCTGTCCAAACAGGTTTCCATCGTCGCCATTCTCGCAGCAGGTCAGGCCGTGGTGATCATCTCCGGCGGTATAGACCTTTCGGTTGGTTCCGTGCTCGCGCTCTCGGCGGTGGTGATTGGCACTCTAATCCAGATGGATGTAGATCCGACGATCGCCATGATTGCGGGCCTCATTGCCGGGACCGTCGCTGGCTGGGTTAACGGGATGGTCATCACCCGCGGTAAGATCCCGCCATTTATTGCAACGCTTGGCATGCTCGGTATCGCACGAGGTCTGGCGCTTGCAATCACCGGTGGTGTCTCCCACCCTGTGTTGGCGCCGATGTTTCTCTACATCGGCAACGCGAAGCTATTCGCCCTTCCGATCCCGCTCTATTTTGTCATCGTTACCTACCTTGTTATTGGCATCATGATGCACAAAACGGTGTTTGGCCGGCATGTCTATGCCATCGGCGGGAACGAGCGCGTCGCTCGACTTCAGGGTATTCCTGTGGATCGTCAAAAGGTAAAGATCTACGCCTTGAGCGGCTTTCTCGCAGCTGTCGCGGCGGTGGTGATGACGGGCCGTCTCGCAGCGACCCCACCGAGCGTGGCACAGGCCATCGAACTCCAGGCAATTGCGGCTGTCATCATCGGCGGAATCAGCTTCGTTGGTGGGCGCGGCATCGTGATCACCGCCCTGATCGGTGCCCTGATCATGGCAATGATCACCAACGGGCTCAATATCCTGGGCATCTCGTCCTTCTACCAGCAGGTGCTGATCGGGATCGTGATCATCGTCGCTGTCTGGCTTGATAATTTGAAATCCGCATCCCGGTAGCTCGCCTCTTCTTCCTGTGGGTATCCTCTGCAGCCGGCCTTCGGGCCGGCTGTTTTTTGCGCTTTTCCGCCGGCTGCGTTGATGTCCCCCAATGCCCGTTGTAAGCCTGTCGCACAAACGGGGTATCGCTCCCGTCAAAGGAGCCAATCATGAAAATAGCTATTCTCGGCGGCGACGGCTTTGTCGGCTGGCCCACCACTCTCCATCTCTCCGATCTGGGCCACGAGGTGCATATCCTCGACAATCTCTCCCGCCGCTGGATCGACACCGAGCTGGGCGTCCAGTCCCTCACACCGATGGATTCCATTCAGGAACGCTGCCGGATCTGGCACGAGGAAACCGGCCGCCGCATCCACTTCCACCTGCTTGACCTTGCAAAGGAATACGAGCGGCTCAAATCCTGGCTCGCCGAAACCCGCCCTGACGCGATCATCCACTTCGCCGAGCAACGCGCTGCGCCCTATTCGATGAAGACAGACCGCCACAAGGTCTACACCGTCGATAACAATGTATCCGCCACCCACAACCTCCTTGCCGCCATGGTCGAGACAGGGATCGACGCACATCTCGTGCATCTCGGCACAATGGGCGTTTACGGTTATTCCAGCGTTGGTGCGGCCATCCCCGAGGGTTACCTGCCCGTCGATGTCGAAACTCTCGACGGCAGCAAAGCCACGCAGGAAATCCTGTATCCCACCCGCCCCGGTTCCGTCTATCACATGACCAAGAGCCTCGATCAGATCCTGTTCCAGTTTTACGCACAGAACGACGGGCTGCGGATCACCGACCTCCATCAGGGTATCGTCTGGGGCACCCACACCGACCAGACCCGCCGCCATGCGCAACTCATCAATCGCTTCGATTACGATGGGGACTACGGCACGGTGTTGAATCGCTTCCTAATTCAGGCGGCAATTGACTACCCGCTCACGGTCCATGGCACCGGCGGACAAACACGGGCGTTCATCCACATTCAGGATAGCGTTCGCTGCATCGAGCTGGCCCTTGCTGATGCGCCTTCACGCGGCGACCGCGTCCGCATCTTCAACCAGATGACCGAGACCCACTGCGTCCGCGATCTGGCTGAAATGGTCGCCAAAATGACCGGTGCCAAAATCGCCTACCTGCCCAATCCGCGCAAGGAAGCCCCCGAAAACGATCTCGTCGTGCGGAACGATCAGTTCCTCGCACTGGGGCTCAGGCCGATCACCCTTGCCGAGGGTCTTCTGGACGAGGTCGTCGAAGTTGCCCGCAAATATGCCTATCGGATCGACCGCAGCCGTGTGCCTGCGGTTTCGGCATGGACCCGCGAACTGGGCTCCAAGGTCGATCACGATCCGGAGGGCAAGGCCATCCGCTCGGTTTCATGAGCGAGGGCCTCCGCCCGTCGCGCCCCGCTGCCAGCGATTGCGCCTTTGTTACGCTGGTGACCAATGCCGATTTCGCCTTGGGCGCGGCGGCGCTCCTGCGCTCGCTTCGGGCCACTGGCTCGGGTGCCGATCTGGTTGTTTTGCACACCGGCGGCGTTGCGGCCTCCGCGCTCGCCCCGCTCGCCGCCCGTGGCGCGCGGTTGATCGAAACCGATCTCCTGCCGATGTCACCCGAATTCAACGCCCGATATGCCCGCGCCGCCCTGCATGGTGCAGCCCCCTTCACCAAGGGCAACAAGCCCGCTTTCCATACGCCGCTCGATAATTTCGTCAAACTGCGGCTCTGGCAGCTCGATTACCAGCGCGTGGTGTTCCTTGACGCCGATACGCTCGTCCTTCGCCCGATCGACAAGCTTTTCGAATACCCCGAGTTTTGCGCCGCACCGAATGTCTACGAGTCGCTCGTCGACTTTCGGCGGTTGAATTCCGGCGTTTTCACCGCCCGCCCCAGCGCCAGAACCTTCGCCGACATGCTTGATCAGCTCGCCGCCCCGGATGCCTTCTGGCGCCGCACCGATCAGACCTTTCTGGAGAGCTACTTTCCCCAGTGGCACGGCCTGCCGGTAACCTACAACATGCTGCAATATGTTTGGTTCAACCTTCCCGATCTCTGGCACTGGCCGGACATTCACGTGCTTCACTACCAGTATGAAAAGCCTTGGCAGCAGGACCATCCCAAAGCAGCTGAACTCGCACCGTTGATCGCTCTCTGGAACGCATTCGCAGGCGACGGGCCGCTCCCCGAAATTGCCAGCCTGCCGAACCCGGCATGAGGATCGCCCTCACAGGTGCCAGTGGGGTCGTCGGCTATCCCTTGGCGACCGGTCTCGTCGCGCGCGGCCATGCGGTAACAACCCTCGGTCGCAAGCCTGTCGCCAATCTTCCCCACCTCCCTTGGGCACTGGGCGAAGCCCCCGATCTCTCGGGTTTCGACGCGCTTGTGCATTTTGCCCTCTCCCACCTTCCAGGCAAATACCGTGGCGGCGAGGGGCAGGAACCAGCCGCCTTCCGCACCGCCAATCTCGATGGCAGTTTGCGCCTGTTCGAGGCTGCCGATCGCGCAGGCGCTCGCGTCGTCTTCGCCTCTACCCGTGCTGTTTATGGCGACTATCCCGCAGGAACCGCTCTTTCCGAGAGCATGCCCCTGCGCCCCGATACACTCTACGGAAAGCTGAAAGCCGAAGCCGAAGCCGCTCTGGGCGATCACGACATCAGCCTGCGGATGACCGGCATCTACGGCCCGCCCATCCCGCAGCGGGGACACAAATGGCAGGCGCTGTTTGCCGACTTCCGCCGTGGCGCGCCCATCGCGCCGCGTGTCGCGACCGAGGTTCACGCCGATGACGTCACCGCCGCCGTCGATCTCCTTCTCCCGCAGTCCGCGGCAGGCGGAGCCTACAATGTTTCCGATCTATTGCTGGACCGCCGCGATTTGCTCTCGGAATATGCGGCCCTCACCGGCATCACCACACCACTACCGCCCCGCGCCGATGCACAGGCTGTCAGCAGTATGGATACGGCCCGCCTTGCGGCTCTCGGCTGGCATCCGCAGGGCCGCGATGCCCTGCGCTCCACACTCTCTCAGATCGTTGCCGCCGAGGCTGTCTGAGCACATTGCGTCCCCGTTACCGCTCGCATAACCTCGCAGCCGAGAATTCAGCAAGCCGGAGCATACGATGGGCACGATTTTGGCGATTGATCAGGGGACGACCTCGTCCCGCGCGATACTCTTTGGCGGCTCGATGGAAATCATCGCTTCCGCGCAGGAAGAATTCACCCAGCATTTCCCGCAATCGGGCTGGGTCGAGCATGACCCCGAGGATCTTTGGTCAACCGTCGTCTCCACCTGCCGCGCGGCGCTGGAAAAGGCCAAACTGACCGCCACCGACATTGCCGCCATCGGCATCACAAACCAGCGCGAAACCACGCTCGTCTGGGACAAGGCAACGGGCAAGCCCGTCTATAACGCCATCGTCTGGCAGGACCGCCGCACCGCCGCCTTCTGCCGCGAGCTGGTCGCCGCAGGCCATGACGACATGATCACCGACCGCACCGGCCTGCTGGCCGATCCGTATTTCTCTGGCACCAAGCTCAAGTGGATCCTCGATAATGTCGAAGGCGCCCGCGCCCGCGCCGAGGCGGGCGACCTGCTCTTCGGCACCGTCGACAGCTACCTGATCTGGCGGCTCACCGGCGGCAAGAGCCACGTCACAGACGCCACCAACGCCGCCCGCACCATGCTCTACGATATCCACAAGGGCCGCTGGTCGACGACGATCTGCGATCTTTTTGGCATCCCGCAATCCATGCTGCCCGAGGTCCGCGATTGCGCCAGCGATTTCGGCGAAACCACCGCCGATCTCTTCGGCCAGCCGCTGCCGATCCTCGGCGTCGCGGGCGATCAGCAGGCGGCGACCGTCGGTCAGGCCTGCTTCCAGCCGGGCATGTTGAAATCCACCTACGGCACCGGCTGCTTCGCGCTCTTGAACACGGGCGATAAACCCGTCCGCTCGCAGAACCGCCTGCTGACCACCATCGCCTACCAGCTCGACGGCAAACCAACCTACGCGCTCGAAGGCTCGATCTTTATCGCGGGCGCGGTGGTGCAATGGCTCCGCGACGGTTTGCAGATCATCGGCAATGCCGCCGAAACCCAGCCGCTGGCCGAAGCCGCCGATCCCCATCAGGATGTCATCCTCGTCCCCGCCTTCACCGGCCTCGGCGCGCCGTACTGGAATCCCGAATGCCGTGGCGCAGCCTTCGGCCTGACCCGCGGCACCGGCCCCGCAGAAATGGCCCGCGCCGCGCTCGAAAGCGTCGGCTATCAGACCCGCGATCTTCTGGAGGCGATGCAAGCCGATTGGCAAGGCGAAGGCGCACAGCCCACGCTCCGCGTCGATGGCGGCATGACCGCTTCCGATTGGACGATGCAGTTCCTCGCCGATATCATCGACGCCCCCGTTGACCGCCCGCAAGTGCTCGAAACCACCGCGCTGGGCGCGGCGTGGCTCGCCGGTCAGCGCGCTGGCGTTTATCCCGCGATGGAGGAATTTGCCAAAGGCTGGATGCTGGAGCGCACCTTCACCCCCGCTATGGATGATGACACCCGCAGCACCAAATACGCCGCATGGAAGCGCGC
>JAEPMR010000055.1 GCA_017643845.1 Marivivens sp.
GATCTCGTCAGCGTCGCGGAAACACTTGTCGCCAGCACCCGCAGCCGCAGCGACATGCCCACGGCCCTCGGGCACGCGCTCGGCCATGCCGCTGTCGCCCTAACCGAAGCCCCCGCCTGCCTTTTCCAGACGATTGACGTTGCCGGTGACGGCTTCAACAATGAGGGCTTCGGCCCTTCTGAGGCCTACGCCCATTTCCCCTTCGACGAAGTAACCGTCAACGCACTCGTGATCGAGGATCAGGGCTTCGCAGGTCGCTCCGAACTGCTGGAGTTCTTTCAAAATGATGTTCGCCGTGGCCCCGGTTCCTTCGTGGTCAGCGCACGCGGCTATTCCGATTACGAACGCGCCATGCGCATCAAACTCGAGCGTGAATTGCGGGCCATCATGATCGGCGGACTGCCCGGCTCCGCGCCGCAGGGCTAAGCGATGCAGCGTCCCGCCGCCCTGCTCGCGCTCGCACTGGCCGTTCTGCCCGCAGTCACCAGCGCATCCTGCCGTCAGGCGCTTGCGCTCGGCCTCGATGTGTCCGGCTCCGTTGACAGCCGCGAATACCGCCTCCAGCTCGACGGCCTCGCTAGAGCACTCGAAAGCCCCCGCGTGGCCGACCGCCTCCTCGAAATGCCCGACGCCCCTGTAGCACTCGCCGTCTACGAATGGTCCGGCCCGGATTTCCAGTCCGTGATCCTGCCCTGGACCGAGATCACCGATGCCAGCACACTGGCTGGCGTAGCCACCCTTCTGCGCAACCATCCCCGCGCAGTGGCGCCGCCCACCACAGCCCTCGGCACCGCAATCCTGACGGGCTATCGGCTCCTTGAACAACGGCGCGACTGCTGGATCCGCACCCTCGACATCTCCGGCGACGGCAAGGCCAACACCGGCCCCCGCCCCCAGACACTTCCCGACCCGCCCGCAGGCGTGACTGTCAACGCGCTGGTGATCGGCGTTTACGGTGCCGAAATCGGAGATCTGAGACAGGCCGAGATCAAAGAGCTCCGCTCCTATTTCGAGGCCAACGTAATCCGTGGCGACGGTGCCTTCACCGAATCCGCCCTCGGATTTGACGCCTACGCCGCAGCGATGGAGCGCAAACTCCTGCGCGAGCTGAAACCGATGCTCCTCGGCCAACTCACCCCCCGCCCATAAAAAAATCCTCCACCCGGCGGGCAGAGGATTCTTGCGTTCCTTACGTTTGGATCAGGCCGCGCGGCTCACCAATACGCTGTCGATCTCTTTGGCGGCGGCGGTCTCGTCATTGCCAGCAACAGCCGCAATCTCACGGGTCAGACGCTCGAGCGCCGCCTCATACAGCTGACGCTCGGAATAGGACTGCTCGCGCTGGTCGTCATTGCGGTGCAGGTCGCGCACGACTTCCGCAATCGCGATCAGGTCACCAGAATTGATCTTCTGCTCATATTCCTGCGCCCGGCGCGACCACATGGCCTTCTTGACCTTGGCCTTGCCCTTCAGGGTCTTCATCGCATGCGCGACGACATCCGGCGACGAGAGCGAGCGCATCCCCACTTCCGTTGCCTTGTTGGTCGGTACGCGCAGCGTCATCTTGTCCTTCTCAAAGGAGATGACAAAGAGTTCCAGCTCGAATCCAGCCACTTCCTGCTTCTCAATGGAAATGATCTGACCCACACCATGGGCCGGATACACAACATACTCGTTCGGGCTGAACTCGGATTTCTTGGTCTTGCTCATGATCATCCTTTCCTGACGATCGATCCGCCCTGACGACAAAAATTCCGGCGGGAAAGCGGCGCAATTCCCGTCGGAGTCTATCAGCAGTGCAGGATCAGGATTTCTGCATTTGGAGTGATTATATCACAAAAAACACATCAAAGGAAGCGCCACCGGCTCCCTTTGGCTACAGGCGTTGCGTCCGGCGGCCAAAAATCGCCGAACGGTTGATTCGCTCAGCCGCCCTCGCCGGGCGCTTCGGAGAACAGCTCCATCTTCCCCGACTTGCCGTCCATCTCTTCAGCGTTCGGCAGCGGGTCTTTCTTGGTGATGATCACCGGCCACATCTCGGAATATTTCCGGTTGAACTCGACCCATTTTTCCATGTCCGGCTCGGTATCGGGGCGGATCGCGTCAGCGGGGCATTCCGGCTCGCACACACCGCAGTCGATGCATTCATCTGGGTGGATCACCAGCATGTTTTCCCCCTCGTAGAAGCAATCCACGGGGCACACTTCCACACAGTCGGTATATTTGCAGGCGATGCAGTTGTCGTTGACGATATAGGTCATGGGTCAGTCCTGATGTCTGTCGCGGGTTAGCTAGGACAACATCCCCGGTCATTCAAGCGGGAAAGACCCCTTTCCCCCCGGATTGGACGCCATGTTCCGTCTTTCCTTCTTTCCGGGACGGCCCTTCCCCTCGAAACCGGGGTTTCTGGGCTGTTTGTCCTCAGGCTGAGGCGACAAATCCTCATAAAGCGCCTGCGCTTCAGGGGTAGGTCCGCGCCGCGTGCCACAGCCAAGGATTCGCACCACCTTCACGTCGTCTTCCTTCATGAAGGTCAGCACCACACCCGGCCCCACATTCCGGGCGGGTTTTGACACAGGCGTGCCATCCACGCGCACCTTTCCGGCACTGACAATGCTGGCCGCCAGCGTGCGCGTTTTGAAGAAACGCGCATGCCAGAGCCACTTGTCCAGCCGGATCGTGTCGCTCACTTCGGCTTGAAGCCCGAGAGTGCTGCCGCAAACGGATTGTCTGGGTCGATTTTCTTTTCTTTCGGGGGCCGCGCCTCAAAGCGCTGTCCGCCTTTTCCACCCTGCTGCGGCTTGCCGCCCTTACCCTTCGGCTTGCCCTTGCCGCGCGGTTTATCTCCCGCCGGTCGAGCGGGCTTGCCGCCACGCTGCTGCTGTCGTCCACCCCAAGCAAAGGTGTAGAACACCTCCATCTCGGGCGCTTCCGCCTCGGCTTTTGCGCTGTCATCGCTTGGCACAGGTGCCTCTACAGGGGCCTCAGCAGGCGCTTCGCTCGGCGCATCCGCGGGCACCTCTTGCGGCGTTTCCGCAGGGTGCTCGCTCGGCGTTTCAGCGGGCACTTCCTCCGGCTCCCCGCTGGCACTTTCCACCGCAACATCAGCAGCTTGCGGCTTAACCTTCACGCGCTCACCACGCTCGGCCTTATAGCCCAAGCCCTGCATCAGATCGGCGAATTGCTCCAGCGTCATACCCGTGATCGAAAGCATATCAGCGCTCGCCTCGAAGCCGTTACGCGTGTCCTTGTCGCGCAGCATGTCGGCAAGGCGCTCCAGCATATCAATACGGATCGCCCGCGCGCCAGCTGCCCGATAACCCGCCATCGCAAAATAGCCCGGCGCCGCGCCCTTCTCGGCAGGCACGGTCACCAAACCCGGCGGCGGCGCTTCGGGGAACTCGTCCAGCTTTTGCGCCAGCGACCACAGCACCAGACGCAACCGCGTCGGCGCGGGCTTCAGCAGAAGCGGCATGAAAATCGTAAACTGCCCGAAGCGGACCCCGTGCTTGCGCAGCGCACCGCGCGCATCCTGATCCAGCTCTTTGACCTCTTGCGCCACTTCTCCGCGCGGCACCACGCCAAAGCCCTCGGACAGACGGAAGGCAAACCCCTTCGCCAGCCCCGTCAACGCCTCGTCCTTGAGCATATTGAGCATCGGCTCATAGAGTGAGGCCACTTTGCGGTCGATGAAATGCTGCAAGCGGCGCTGCACCTTCTGGGCAACGTCCGTACCGGCCTCCTCGTCAACAAACGCCACTACCTGCGGCTTCATCGGATCATCGCCAGCGACTAGCTTGCCCACCGCATCGGTGCCCCACATCAGGCCGCCTTGCTCGGTGAAGTCGATCTCAGTATCGGGCGCGTTGTAAAACCGGTCCGCCCGCAGATGGAACTGCGGCGCCAGCGCCTGTACCGAGGCCGCGCGAAGCGTCTTGGCCTCATCCGGGCTCCCCGTCTTGTCCATCCGGAACCGGAACCCTTCCAAACGGCCGACAAACTCGCCGCCAACCGTCACTTCGCCCTTATCGTTCACGTCGGCCACAAGGCCCTCCTTCTGCTTGAGCCGGCGAAGGAGAACACTCGTCCGCCGGTCCACAAATCTCTGCGTCAGCGCACTGTGCAGCGCGTCTGACAGGCGGTCTTCTACCGCGCGAGTCTCCCCGCGCCAATGGGATTCGTCATTCACCCATCCGCGCCGCTGCGCAACATAGGTCCAAGTGCGAATATAAGCGAGCCTTTTGGAGAGCGTATCGATATCGCCCTCCGGCCTGTCGATCCGCTTTACCTGCCGCGCAAACCAGTCCTGCGGGATACTCCCCCGCTCGTGCAGGAAGCCATAAAGGTCGCGCAACAGCGCCGCATGTTCCCCACGGCTGATCCCGCGGAAATCCGGCACGCGGCACACATCCCACAACAGGCGCACGCTCTGCCCGTCGCTGGCCCGCGCCCGTGTCTCGTCATCCTCCGCGAGCGCCTTTAGCGCCGCCAGATCATCGCTTTCCCGCACCCGGGTAAACCACGGATTGTCGGTCTTTTTCTCCAACGCCCCAATCAGCCGCGCGACCGATCCGAACTCCATCCGGCTGTTGCGCCATTGCAGCTTGCGCACCGGCTGGAACTGGTGCTCCTGAATGGCTTCCGCCACCACAGGGTCGATCTCCGGCGCCTCGCCCGTCACACCGAACGTGCCATGCGTCATGTGCCGCCCCGCGCGCCCCGCGATCTGCGCCAGCTCATCCGCCTGCAAGGGCCGCATCCGCCGCCCGTCAAATTTCTCCAGCGCCGAAAACGCCACATGCGTCACATCGAGGTTCAACCCCATGCCAATCGCATCCGTGGCAACGAGGAAATCCACATCCCCGTTCTGATACATCTCCACCTGCGCATTGCGGGTGCGCGGACTGAGCGCCCCCATCACCACCGCAGCCCCGCCCTTGGTGCGACGCAACAGTTCAGCGATGGCATAGAGGTTATCAACCGAAAATCCGACAATCGCCGCCCGCCCCGGCATCCGGCTGATCTTCTTCGATCCGGTATAGGTCAGGGTCGAGAACCGCTCACGGCGCAAAAACTGCGCTGTCGGCACCAGCGCCGCAATCGCGTTGCGCATCGTGTCCGACCCCATGAACAGCGTCTCATGCAGCCCGCGCGCATGCAGCAGCCGGTCGGTAAAAATATGCCCCCGCTCGGGGTCGGCGCAGAGCTGGATTTCGTCAATCGCCAGAAAATCCGCGCCCATCCCCTCCGGCATCGCCTCTACGGTGCAGACCCAATATTGCGCGCGATCAGGAACGATCCGCTCCTCCCCCGTCACCAGCGCCACCACCGATGGCCCGCGCACCTTCACGATCCGGTCATAAACCTCCCGCGCCAACAGGCGCAGCGGCAGGCCGATGATGCCTGTCCGATGTGCCAGCATCCGTTCAATGGCGTAATGGGTCTTACCGGTGTTGGTCGGGCCAAGCACCGCCGTGATCCGCCCTGCGTGCGGGGAATGGGCCATAGCTGTGATCCCGTCCTCGCGGGCCGTCGCGCGTGTTACGCGTCGCGGCCCCTCAGTTGCGTTTCCAGCCGCCCGATGGCCGCCATGACATCTTCTGCCGCTGGCATCATATCCAGCAACCGGTGCTGTAGGGCCAGCGCGTCCTCAAACCGCTCCAGCTCCTCCAGTATCAGCGCCAGCCCACGGATCGCCCCGATATGGTCGGGGTTCAGTGCCAGCGCCGCGCGGATGTCTTCCAATGCCGGGCCGATCTGGTCAAGCCGATAATGCGCCCGCGCCCGTGCCTCCCGCGCGGCGGCAAACTCCGGCGCGTGATCCACGGCGGCTGTCAGATGCTCCAGCGCCACCTCCGCCGCCCCTTCCGCCAGCGCGTCCTCACCGCGCCGCAAAAGCAGGTCGATGGCAGGCGATCCGCTCTGCATCCAAAGCGCATCCAGCGATTCGAGGATCCCTGCAATCTGATCCGCCTCAGCAGTCCGCAATTCCTCTAACAGAAACGCTGCGCGCCCCTCTTGAGCGCTCACAGCCCCCGCGACCGCGAAACAAAGACAGACTGCCGTTACGGCATGTTTGAGATGGACGAAGAAAACCGACATATGCCTAATGTAGCGTAACGCGCGAGCCGCGCCAGTGGCCGCCTTTGAAATCGAGACCTGTGAAAGGACCCGCAATGAGCGATATCATCACCAAAGCCGTCGAAGCCCTCAGCGCCAAGCTGGACGGAACAAGCTACGACGGCTCTGCCAAATTCGTCCTCGAAGGCGAGGGCAGCATCGTGATCGACAGCGATGGCGTGCGTGCCGCGGATGACGCAACCAACGTTACCCTCACCGCCAGCGCCGAAACCTTCCAAGGCATCCTCGACGGCGACATCAATCCCACCTCCGCCTTTATGACCGGAAAGCTGTCGCTGGACGGTGATATGGGCGAGGCGATGAAGCTTGCAGGCGTTCTCGCCTGATCCAATGACGGTGGCGACCGAACTTCCACCCGCACCGTTCCATGCAGAGGTGGCACACGGCCCCGAGGCGGTGTCGGCGCACTGGATCACCGCCGCCGATGGCCCCCGCCTGCGCGTGGTCTATTGGCCGGCGGACCCCGCCAAAGGCACGATCCTCCTGTTCCCCGGTCGCACCGAATACGCCGAAAAATATGGTCAGACGGCCCGTGATTACGTCAGCAAGGGCTATTCCGTCCTGACGATCGACTGGCGCGGCCAAGGGCTGGCCGCCCGCCTCGTCCCCGATGTGGCGAAGGGCCATGTGCACAGGTTCCGCGACTACCAGCTTGATGTGCAAGCGATGGTCGCTGCCGCCAAGGATCTCTGCGCAGCAGCGCCATTCTTCCTGATCGCGCATTCCATGGGTGGGGCCATTGGCCTGCGCGCCCTGCATGACGGGCTTCCGGTGCGCGCTGCGGTGTTTTCCGCCCCGATGTGGGGCATCAACATGCACCCTGCGCTGCGCCCCGCCGCCCTCGCCATCGGCGTCATCTCCCAGCTCACTGGCCGCAGCCAGAACTACGCCCCCGGTCAATCCGGCGAGCTGCACTTCGATTTCGATGATTTCGAAGCCAACAGCCTCACCTCTGATCGCGACACTTACACCACGATGATCCGTCAGCTTCAGGCCCACCCCGCACTCGCCCTTGGCGGGCCAACCGTGCAATGGGTCTACTCCGCCCTGCGCGAAACGAAGCGCCTCGCCGACATGACCCCGCCCAATACGCCTTGCCTCACATATCTCGGCACCGAGGAAAGCATCGTCGATCCCGCGCGCATTCACAGCATCATGTCCCGCTGGAAGGGCGGCGAACTGCACATGCTCGACGGCGCACGCCACGAAGTGCTAATGGAAACGCCCCCAATCCGCGCCAGAATCCTTGATGAAACCTGCGCTCTATTTTCGAAAAATTCCTGATTAATCAAATTCTTATTATCTAAAATTAATTCATTACTCAAATAGGATCATGCCATTGACTCTCCCACGCGCCGCAGCCCCGACAACCACGCCGCAAGCACCGCTTTCCGCGCTTCCCACCGGCGCATGTGACGCCCATGTCCACCTGATCGGCGATGATTTCCCCCTTTGGGAAAACCGCGTCGAAGATCCGCCCACAGGCACGCTCGATCACTGGCTCGCCCGCTACCGCGCCCATCTCGCTCATCTCGGCTGCGCGCGCGGCGTGATCGTCCACTCGATCCTCTACGGGCAGGACAATTCCGTCACGATGGAGGCCGTCCGGCAGATGGGCGCGGGCTTCACCGGCATCGGCCTCGTGCCCGACACCGCGACCGAGGCCGACCTCGACCGCCTTGTCGATGCAGGCTTGCGCGGCGTGCGGCTGAATTACGTGCATGGCGGCGTGCTCAGTTGGGACGGCGCCAAGCGCCTCGCCCCCGCCCTTGCCGAGCGCGGCTTGCACATCGAAATGCTCGCCCACTCCCACCTGCACCTCGAAGCGCTGGCAGACGACGTGCGCCAGATGCCCGTCGAGATCGTCTTCGACCATTGCGCATGGCCCGACGTCGCATCTGGCCTTGGCGCGGGCCACGCCGCCCTTTGCACCCTGCTGGCAGAGGAAAAAGCATGGGTCAAACTCTCCGCCCCCTACCGCTACAGCGGCACGCCCGCGCTGATCCAGAGCCTCGTTTCCGCCAATCCGGCGCGGTGTCTGTGGGGCAGCGACTGGCCGCATCTGATGCTCGGCGGCGTCGCCATGCCGGATACCGGCAAGCTCCTCAACGATTTCCTTGCCACCATCCCGGACCCGGCACACCGGCAGGCGATCTTCGTCGATAACCCCACGCGGCTCTATCGGATATAGGCCGCCTTTCATCTTGCCCGTTCCTCCCCTATCTAAAGGGCAAATCATACGACACAGAGGTATTCCATGCGCACTCCCGTTTTCGACGCCAACCCCAACGGCGGCAAGGATCTCGGCCCACTCCCCGAATGGGATCTGACCGATCTCTACCCCGCCCCCGATTGCGCGGAGCTGTCCCGCGATCTCGACTGGCTCGAAAATGAATGCGCCGCCTTCGCCGCCGATTACGAAGGCAAACTCGCCAGCCTCGACGCCGCCGCCATGCTCAAGGCCGTCCAGCGCTACGAAGAGATCGACATCATAGCCGGTCGCATCATGTCCTACGCCGGTCTGCGCTACTACCAGCAGACGACCGACAGCGCCCGCGCCAAGTTCCTCTCCGATTGCCAAGACAAGATCACCACCTTCACCACGCCGCTGGTGTTCTGGAGCCTCGAATTCAACCGTCTCGAAGAAGCGCAGTTCAACGCTCTTCTGGACGCCAACGCCGATCTCGCCCGCTACCGCCCCGTATTCGAGCGCATGCGCGCGATGAAGCCCTATCAGCTGTCCGACGAGTTGGAGAAATTCCTCCACGACCAGACCACCGTCGGCGCGTCTGCGTGGAACAAGCTCTTTGACGAAACCATCGCGGGCCTCACCTTCGATGTGGATGGCGAGGAACTGGGCATCGAGGCCACCCTCAACCTCCTGACCGAACAGGACCGCGCCCAGCGCGAGGCCGCGACCCACGCACTGGCAAAGGTGTTTGAGGAAAACATCCGCACCTTCGCCCGCGTCCACAACACACTCGCGAAAGAGAAAGAGATCGAGGACCGCTGGCGCGGTTTTGAGACCCCGCAAACCTCCCGCCACCTCGCCAACCATGTCGAGCCGGAAGTGGTCGAAGCGCTGCGCAACGCCGTTGTCGCCGCCTACCCGCGCCTGTCGCACCGCTATTACGCGCTCAAGGCCAAATGGCTCGGTCTGGAGCGGATGCAGGTCTGGGACCGCAACGCGCCCCTGCCGATGGAAGATACCCGCCTTGTCGGCTGGGAAGAGGCCCGCGACACCGTGATGACCGCCTATGCAGGCTTCGATCCGCGCATGGCCGACCTCGCGCAACCCTTCTTCGAGAAAGGCTGGATCGACGCAGGCGTGAAAAACGGCAAGGCCCCCGGTGCCTTCGCCCACCCCACCGTCACCACCGTCCACCCCTATGTGATGCTGAACTACCTTGGCAAACCGCGCGATGTGATGACACTGGCGCACGAGCTGGGCCACGGCGTCCATCAGGTGCTCGCGGCCTCACAGGGCGAACTTCTCTCCTCCACCCCGCTCACGCTGGCAGAAACCGCCTCGGTCTTTGGCGAGATGCTCACCTTCCGCAAGCTGCTGGATGCCGCCGAAACCAGAGAACAGCGCAAGACCCTCCTCGCCGGCAAGGTCGAGGACATGATCAACACCGTTGTCCGCCAGATCGCGTTTTATGATTTCGAATGCAAACTGCACGATGCCCGTCGCGGCGGCGAACTGACCCCCGACGACATCAACGCCCTGTGGATGAGCGTACAGGCCGAGAGCCTCGGCCCCGTCTTCGATTTCGCAGACGGCTACGAGACGTTCTGGGGCTATATCCCGCATTTCATCCACTCGCCCTTCTACGTCTACGCCTACGCCTTTGGCGACGGGCTGGTAAATGCCCTCTACGCCGCCTATCGCGACGCGCCCGAGGGCTTCCAAGACAAGTATTTCGAAATGCTCTCCGCAGGCGGCTCCAAACACCACAAGGACCTGCTCGCCCCCTTCGGCCTCGACGCCACAGACCCAGCTTTCTGGGACAAGGGCCTGAGCATGATCGAAAGCTTCATCGACGAGTTGGAAGCGCTGGAGGCATAGCGCACCCCAAACACCGCGCCGCGACCCATCCAATCGGGCCGCGGCGCGGGGCCTGCGACCATGTCCTGCGCATGAAAACACTAACGCGCAACGTCAAAGCGGGCCGCGGCGCGGCGATACCACCCGCTCGCACAGCACACTTTATCTCACCACTCCCGCCGTACGTTCGAACCCCGCACGCACCACCCAAATCGCCGGGCCGAAGGGGCGGCCCGCCGATGCGCAGCGGCTTTCAGCCTTGCCCTGCGCGGCAAAATTATGTGGACCGAACGTCGAAGGCGGGCCGCGGCGCGGCGTTACCAGCGGCGGCACAACCCACTTTATCTCCCCAAATCCGCCAGACACACGACCCACGCGCACCCTCACCAAATCGCCGGGCCGAGGGGGCGGCCCGCCGATGCGCAGCGGCCTACGGCCTTGTCCTGCGCATCCCGCACACTCACTTCAACTGGCTGTCCTTCGATCCCCGCCGGTTGATACCGCCGCGCTGCTGGTGCCGGCCCTGCCGCTCGGCGGCGCAGTCCACGCAGAGCTTCACGCCCGGTAGCGCCTCCCGCCGCTTGGGCGGAATATCTTCACCACATTCGGCACATTCCTTCAGGCTCTCGCCCACCGGCCCGCGCTGCGCCCGCAGACGCGCCAGCTCATCGTTGATCGAGGCTTCGATCTGTTCGTTCACCGCCCCGTCGCGGCTCCACCCTCCGGCCATTGGGAACGCTCCGGCTCAGTCCAGTTCCGTCCACGGCCAGGGCTTCACCTCGCTCGCCGCCGTCTGGAACCGCGCCGCCTTTGCCACCCAGATCCCCAGCGCGGTGCCGAATTCGGCCAGCTGTTCGTTTGGCTTGCCCTTGTTAATCACCATGATCACGAACTGGATGATCGTCAGAACCCCCAGAATGGTCTGTGCAAGGCTGATCATGATCGCAATCAGGATCATATAGACCAGCCTCATGATCAGCTGGTCCTTCGGTCCCGGATCGGGCTGTTCGCCATGCAGGCGGCCCTCAAATTTGTCCTCATCGGATGGTGTCATCTTCAGTCCCCTCTTCTCACGTCACGCATCGGCCCCCGCCGCTGCGACCACCATATCAATCATTGCCTGTGTGCCACGCGAAAATTCCAGCGGGCACGGATAGGCGCTCCCCTCCCTTACCGACCGGCAGAACGCCTCTACCTGCAGCACATAATGGTTCACCCCCGGCCAGCGCTCGATCGTCACCTTCCCGCCGCCCTGATCCAGCACCAGCTCCGCCTGATCGTGAACCGCAGCATTGAACGGGCAGGTCAGCCGCACAAATCCCTTTTCACCGTGAAAGGTGATCTCCTGCCGGTTCTGCATCCGCATCGACACCACCGCACTATAGGTAAACCCGTCAAATTCGGCGGTGACGAGGTTGAACACATCCACCCCGTTCTCCCGCTCAACCCGCGCATAGGGCACCCGCTGCGGCTCGGCACCGGTGACAAACCGCGCCGACCCGAAGGTATAAACACCAATGTCCGGCAAAGCACCGCCCCCCGTTTCGGGCCGATTGCGGATATTTCCGGTGTCGGCAGCGTTGTTGTAGCTGAATACCGTATCCACATGACGCAGCCGCCCCACGGCCCCGCCCTGCACCAGATCCCGCGCCCGCGCGAATTGCGGATGATGCACGATCATATAGGCTTCCGCGGCGAGCAGACCCGTCTCATCGCGCTTGGCGATCACCGGATCGAACTCCTCCGCTTTCATCGCCAAGGGCTTCTCGCACAGCACATGCTTACCCGCCTCCAGCGCCTTTAACGTCCATTCCACGTGCAGATGGTTCGGCAGCGGGATGTATACCGCGTCGATCTCGGGATCGGCCAGCAGCGCTTCGTAGCTCTCATGCACCCGCAAATTCGGCTGGAACGCCTGAAAAGGCGCGGCTTTTTCTGCACTCGAAGTCGCCAGCGCCACAAATTCCGCGCCCTCCGCCGCGTGGATCGCCCGGGCCATCTGTTCCCGTGCGAATTTCGCCGCGCCCAGCACGCCCCATCTTACTACCTGCATTCGTCCCTCCGGTTGCTTGCCACCAGCCTAGCAAACCCCACCGCCGCGCAAAGGGAAAACCGCAACAGCGTTGCCATTCTGCGCCACAGATGTTCGAAAAGTTCAATTTTTCTTGTCTCGCGCCGCGCTTTATCGCATCTTGGGACAAAGGCGGCATCAGACCGCCCGCGCCCGCATGACGGGTATGATTGAGAGAGCAGGACCAGTGATGACCGTTTCCATGGCCCGTCGGCTATCGGCGTTGACCCTTATGCTTGGCACCGTGCCGGCAGGGGCGCTTCTCGCGTCGGATATGAGCTTTTCCTTTTCCAGCCCCGCGTTTAACGGCTCTCCGGCGAGTACAACCTACTTCCTCAACCAGCTCGAAGCGCAAAAGCCCGACTTCCCGACTGATGAAGAAGCCGCCCAGACCGAGCTGGAACTGTTCGAAGACCAGCTTCGTCGCCGTATCCTGTCCGCGATTGCCTCCAGCATTGTCTCCGACATCTACGCGCTTGACCTCTCCACCACGACAGAATTCGAGGCCGGCGGCCTCTCGGTGCTTGTCGAGGAAAATCCCGATGGCGACAATGTCGTCTGCTTCAATATCTCAGACGGCGTATCGACCACCGAGGTCTGCGTCCCCTCGCTGGAGTGATGCCGATGCTGATGCGCACCGCCGCCCTTCCCGCATTGCTGAGCCTTGGCCTCAGCGCCTGTAGCGTCGCTCCCGGGGACGATCTTCCGCCGCCGCTCTCCGCGCCACTGGCACAGCAAAATACCCTGCCGGCCGCCATGGGCTTCACACCGCTTGAAGAAGTCGCTCCCCGCCACACACCGCTGCGCGTCGCGGTCTTCGACATCCCGGACCAGACCGGCGCCAACCGTGCAAACCCGAATTTTGCCGAAGTCTCCCGCGCTCTGACCCAAGGGGCCGAAACTCTGGTCATCGACAATCTCTCCCGTGTCGGCGGCGGCACTTGGTTCACTCTCGTCGAGCGCGCCGCATTGCAGGCCCTGACCGAAGAGCGCCGCATCGACAGCGCTCAGACGCTCGAAGCCCGCCAACGCGACCATGTCACCTCGGAGCGCGCCCGCGTCGCAGACGCCCTTGCCGCCCTCGATGCCGAAATTGCCCAGATCCGTGCACAGGTCGATGCCGAATATGCCGCCATCGACGACACCGGCCAGCGGCCCGACGGTCTGCCGAGCTACGCGCAGACCCAGCAGAATATCCAGAATCTCTACAACCAGCGCCGCAGCGAGATCGAGCAGGAAAAACCGTTCTCCGCCTTCGAGGGCAACGCCCCCATCGGCACGCTCGGCACGGCCGATTACCTGATTACCGGCGCGATTGTGGCCTACGACTCCGACATCCGCACCGAAGGCGCAGGCCTGCGCTTTTTCAACATCGGCGGCCAGCAGGAAATCCGCACCGACTCCATCACCGTCAATCTGCGGCTGGTGCGGGTCTCGGACGGCGTGATCCTTGGCACCCACACGATCACTCAAACCGTCCGCTCCCGCGCCATGAAAACAAATGGCATGGCCTATGTCACAGCGGACCGTATCCTCGATTTCGAGGCCGGAACCGTTATCAACGAGCCAAAGACCTTCGCCCTCGACGCCGCCTTCCAGCAAGCGATCCACGGCATCTTGGACGACATCCGCCGCCTCTCCCTCTAGATCAGCCGACCAAACGAAAACGGCCCGCGCTCTGGCGGGCCGATTTCGTCGTTCCTCGGGTCAAGGGTCAGCCGCAGGAATCCCCCTGGCATACCTTGGCTTTCTTGCCGTTGGTCAGCTCCTCGACGACCACCGAAGTCCCCGCTGTGCCATTCTGCACGAGATCAAACGACAGATTGTTGCCACTGACGGTAACTTCCGCACTCACATAATCCACCGTCTGTTCGATGGTGATCTCGTTGCGGTTGCCCGTCCCGATCACCGACGCATAGCCCTTTGCGGACTGGGTGATCGAGATGTTGTTTTTGTTGCCAGTCAGATCGATGACTGCCTGCCCGTAGGTGACATCATCGACAGTTTCTCTTGTCGCTCCGGCGGTCTGGGTCACACGGAATTCGTTATTTTCACCAAACAGGCTCAGGTCCGCCACCGCGCCGATACCGGCCTGCGAGATGTAAATCTCGTTGCCGCCACCGCCCGCATTCGAGTCGATCGACAGATAGAGCGTCGCGGCAGCCGTCTGCTCCAGCATCACAGCGTTGGAATTGCTGGTGATTTCCAGTGTGGCGGACGCCCCTGCTGCCTGATTAAAGCCCTGATGCGCACCGGCATAGCTGCCGCTCATATCCGCCAGCGATCCGATGACGTTCCCATCACCCGCGATAAAGGCCGAAAAATTGGCAAATCCGTTCTGCGTCAGGTCCAGCACGTTGTCGGTGCCGTCAATCGCCACATCCACCCAGTTGAAATCATTGACCTGCCGGATGCTGACATCCGCAGCACCGTTCACCACAGAGACAACAGCCGCGTTCTCGTTGCCACTCTGATCAATAGTCAGGTTGGTGTCAAAAACCGGGTTTTCTGCATCGAAAGCACCGACAGAGCTTGTCCCACCCGCACCGAGGATCGCCGAAATCGCGTTGAAATCCCCCGTCTGGGTCAGCGTCGCGCTCGACAGGCCGGTATTGCCCAGCTGCGTCAGCGTCGCGACGTTGAAATAGCCGGTCTGGCTCATATCGGCGAAGGACACACCGTCCGGGCCAAACGTGTAGCTGCCATTATCTTCGCTCAGCGTGCCGATCTGGGCCAGAACGCCGACGTTGCCGTCACCACCGCTCTGGGTGATCGCGGCAGACGCATCATAGCCTGACTGCAGCGCATAAATGGTATTCGCATCGCCATCCTGATTGGTGGCAACGTCGTTCCCCTCGCCCGCCTGACTGACCGCGGCAAAGTTGTTCGCGCCGCGCACATCGAAACCGGCGACATTATCCACGCCACCCGTTCCGGTGCTCGCCACACCATTGCCCGTGAAGATCTGGGAAAACAGCGTCTGATACGCCGTCCACGCACTGGCAGCCGTATCCACATCCACAGCCGTATCCAGCGCAAACGTGCCGTCGCCCGTGTCACTTACAGTCGCTGCAAACGGGGTGAACCCGTCCGCAAGCAGCGCCTCGGCGTCGCCAGAGATATCCCCTGGCGCACCGAAGCTTGAAACAGTCTCACTCGCACTCACACTGGAAAACAGTCCCGCGCGGTCAAATGCCGACAGGGAGAAACTCGTCATCACCGTGAAAAACTGCGCGCGGAAATCCGAGCTGGCGGTGCTTGCGCCCTGCTCCACCTCGACGGTGTTGGAATTCAGGTTGAATGTATCGGCAACCGCCATCTGCCCACTTGCAGTAAGCGCAACCGCAGCAACCCCGCTCAAAATACTCGTACGCTGCCAAACCATGGCTGCTCCTAACTCAATACGCCCCACACCCTATGACGTGCTCTTTTATTAATACGGGTGTATCTATGTATCTGTTAGGTGATGCAAATATCCTTTCGTATAATAATTAAAAAATTAATATTAACCTACTGATAATTATATATTATTTTTCAAACTCACAAGATTAATGCACAACCTAAAGAATAATATAATTCTTGCCACACGCCAAAAAGAAAACTTAATTCGTTAATTTACTACCAATAATAAATCCCAACATCAGAATACAACTTAAAGGTAAGTATTGATTCGAGACTTATGGCGAGGAAAACCTTAATTCTGGAGCAATGCGACGGTATTTCCATCGCCCGTGATCCGCGCACCCGCCTGACCTTGGTCGCCAAGGCTCATAATGATGCTATTTCCTGCGCCATCGACCGAAAGCCGCAGCTGAGCGGTTGCATTGGCAAATGCCAGCGTCACATCATTGCCCAGCCCATCAAACGTGATCCAGCTCTCAGGCATCACATCGGCGTCCGCGTCATATGCCGTCACATCCAATGCAGCTCCGACAACCGTGACGTCCTCTGCGCCGCTGACATAAAGCACCGGCATCGCCGCGCCCGTCACCAGCACCGGTGCCTCGGCGAGCTGGGCGATTACGCTCACACCCGTTTCCGCAGCTTCCGCAGCCCCAGCTGTCGGAACAGCAAACGCCGCGATCACAGCGAACAGAGAGAGAATGGGGTGGCGGGTCACGTTTAGGGTCCTTTTCAGTCCCGCGTGACTTAAGCGTCCTTAATCCTCCCGTCCTGTTTCACGACGCATAGATTCCGCGACCGAAAGCAGATCGGTGAACTGAATGGAAAATACATGAATCCAAACGGATATTCCGCATCCTCGCCATATGGCATCGCGAAATCCGAAACGGTTTGGAAAACTGACCCAAAAGCAAATCCCCGGCCCGACTTGCCGCAGGACCGGGGATTCCATGTGTTTGGCAATTTTCGCGCGTCAGGCGCTTTCGAGCATGCCCTTTTCCATCGCAAGTTCCTGCATCCGCTTCTGCAGCTTCTCAAAGGCCCGGACCTCGATCTGCCGGATCCGCTCACGGCTTACGCTGTATTGGGCGCTCAGGTCTTCGAGCGTAATGCTCTCCTCCGACAGCCGCCGCTGCACCAGAATGTCCCGCTCGCGCTCGTTCAGCACACCCATGGCTTCGGCCAGCAGCTCGCGCCGCGCGTCCATTTCGTCGCGCTCGGCATATTCTGTCGCCTGATCCGCGTCCTCGTCCTGCAGCCAGTCCTGCCATTGCGCGGTTCCGTCGTCCTCACTGCCGATCGTGGCATTGAGAGACGCATCTCCGCCCGACATCCGCCGGTTCATCGAGATCACCTCGTCTTCGGTCACGCCCAGATCATTGGCGATCTGCTTGACGTTCTCGGGCCGCAGGTCGCCCTCTTCCAGCGCACCGATCCGTGCCTTGGCTTTACGCAGGTTGAAGAAAAGCTTCTTCTGCCCGCTCGTCGTGCCCAGCTTCACGAGGCTCCAGGACCGCAGGATATATTCCTGGATCGACGCACGGATCCACCACATCGCATAGGTCGCAAGGCGGAAGCCCTTTTCAGGGTCGAACCGCTTGACCGCTTGCATCAGGCCCACGTTCGCCTCGGAAATCACCTCAGCCTGCGGCAATCCATAGCCGCGGTAGCCCATGGCGATCTTGGCCGCCAGCCGCAAATGGCTGGTGACGAGTTTATGCGCCGCGCCGGAATCCTCGTGATCCACCCAACGCTTGGCCAGCATGTATTCCTCCTCCGGCTCCAGCATCGGGAACTTCCGGATTTCCTGAAGATACCTGTTTAAGCCCTGCTCCGGCGATGGTGCCGGAAGATTGGCATAGTTACTCACGTTAGACCCCCGTTTATCGGTTCCTGTCGCCCTAATGTTTACGGGCTTAACATCAATATGGTGCGCTCAGGGGCCGATTCAAGCCCCGAAATGCAAATTCTGAGACTAATATGAACCTGCGGGCCGCAATATGCACCCCACATTTCAGTGCGTTCACGCACATGGGATCATCAGTGATCCGCTAGGTCCTGCGCTGCGTTGCGGTCCAGAGCGGCGATCAACCCGCGTATGTCTTCCGGCAAGGGCGCTTCAAACTGCAACTCCTCCTCGGTCACAGGATGGATGAACCCCAGCGTCGCCGCATGCAGCGCTTGGCGCGGGAAATCGAGCGCCGCCGCTCGGCCTGCCTCGCCCACCGCCTTTTCCGACAGCTTGCGCCGCCCGCCATAGACCGGGTCTCCAATCAGCCCGTGCCCGCAATGCGCCAGATGCACGCGGATCTGGTGCGTGCGCCCTGTCTCCAGCCAGCATTCCAGCACCGCCGCCACCGCAGGGGTGCCCAAAGGCGCAATCACCCGCGCCCGCGTCACCGCATGACGCCCGCCCGTAAAGCTCACCGCCTGCCGCTGCCGGTCGGTGCGGTGACGGCCAAGGAAGGTCTGGATCTTGAGGATATTGCCGCCCTCGAAACTCGTCCCCTTCACCCCGTGCAGGCGCGGATCGCTCTGCGAGGGCACACCATAACACAACGCCATATAGCGCCGCTCCACGTCATGCGCCTCGAACTGTGCCGCCAGCCCATGATGGGCGCGGTCGCTCTTCGCCACGACCAACAGCCCGCTGGTATCCTTGTCGATCCGGTGCACGATGCCGGGGCGCTTTGCCCCGCCCACACCCGAAAGGCTCTCGCCGCAATGATGAATGAGCGCATTGACCAGCGTGCCGCCGGGCGTGCCCGGTGCCGGATGCACGACCATTCCCGCAGGCTTGTTCACCACGATCAGATCGTCGTCTTCCCACACCACATCGAGCGGGATGTCCTC
>JAEPMR010000056.1 GCA_017643845.1 Marivivens sp.
CGTGGCTGATGTCACGCACATGGAGGATGAGATCGGCTTCCAGAACTTCTTCGAGCGTGGCGCGAAAAGCCGCGACAAGTTCGGTGGGGAGATCGGAGATGAAACCCACCGTATCGGAGAGAATGACCTCGGCGCCATCTGGGAGCTCCACCCGCCGCATGGTCGGATCGAGCGTGGCAAAGAGCATGTCTTTCGCCATGACCTCTGCCCCGGTCATGCGGTTAAACAACGTGGATTTTCCGGCGTTTGTGTAACCGACGAGTGCAACGATCGGGAACGGAACCTTGGCGCGGGATTTACGATGCAGTTCGCGCGTCTTGACGACCTTGTCGAGTTGGCGACGCAGACGGACGAGTTGCTCGTCAATCGCGCGGCGGTCGGCCTCGATCTGGGTTTCACCGGGACCGCCGACAAAGCCCAAGCCACCACGCTGACGCTCAAGGTGGGTCCAAGCCCGGACAAGACGGGTGCGCTGATAGCTGAGGGCGGCCATTTCCACCTGCAGCACACCTTCACGCGTGCGGGCACGGTCGCTGAAAATTTCAAGGATGAGACCGGTTCGGTCGAGGATTTTGACTTTCCACGCCTTCTCAAGGTTGCGCTGCTGAACTGGGGTGACGGGGCCGTCAATCAGAACCAATTCGGCTTCGGCATCCTGAAGGGTCTCGGCGAGTTCCTCGACCTTTCCCGACCCGAATAACATTCCGGGCTGCGCTTTGGAAAGTGGAACGACATTGGCACCGACAACAGAAAGATCGGGAAGCGCTGCAGCAAGAGACACAGCCTCTTCGAGCGCCGGCCCGCTGTCACGTCGAGACCGGTCACTTTTTATATCCGGGTGCAGAACCCAGGCCCGAGTGACGGGCCTATCATGCTCCATTCCGGTTACTCTTCCCCGTCATATAGGTTGATCGGCTGCGCCGGCATGATGGTCGAGATCGCGCTCTTGTATACGAGCTGGGACTGTCCATCGCGACGCAACAGCACGCAAAAGCTGTCAAACCAGGTGATGACGCCCTGTAATTTCACGCCATTAATCAAAAAAATTGTGACTGGAACTTTTATCTTTCGGACGTGATTCAAGAACGCGTCCTGAAGGTTTTGCTTATCGGCAGCCATTGACTATCCCTTTATTCTTGTCACCGCGGACCGGTTTCCCTCGTGGTGCGAGTATGTCGAAGGCAGGGTGGAGTTTCCAGAGCAAAAATCAAGCACTTATCGTCGCCAAAATTCGGGGTTGAACATGGCGATGATGGCCAGTGCTTCCAGCCGTCCGAGGATCATAGCCAGAGACAAGACGACCAGAGCAGGGTCAGGTAAGCCGGAGAAGGCAATCGGTGCTTCACCAGCAATTTCCGCCAACGGCCCGGTCGTGGATAGAACGGCAACGGTGAGGACCATGGCAGTTTCGAATTGAACGCCGAACAGCGATAGTAAAACGATTGTCGCGGCAATTGAGAGGGCAAAGAGCATGAAGAATATCCAGGCGACATAGGCCCCTTCGCGGCGAATACGGCGGGCCGCCTGCCCTGCTCCGCCAATCGAGCTGGGATGAACGAGGCGTTCGAGCTCGCGCTCGCCGTGCTTCATTAGCGCGTAGACACGCAACAGCTTTACACCTCCTGCGGTCGTGGCGATGCCACCGCCAATCAACGAGAGGCCAACGAGCATCAGGCCTGGTGTCGAGAGGCCGGACCAGTCGGTCGCGCCGAGCCATTCCGCGGATTCGAAGCCCGTTGTGGTCAGGAAGGACGTCACAGTAAAAAGCCCGCCCCAAAACGCACGCAGGGCGTTCGTCGTTTCACTGGTGGTCTCGGCGTCGAAAGCACCGATGAAATGGCGGGCAAAGAGAGAAAGTGAGACCGCCACAGCCAACGTCAGTCCGAGGCGCAATTCGGAGTCTTGCCAAAGCGGGGTTCGCTCCTCCCCCATGAGCCCGCGGCTGTAGGTGAGCCGAGAGAGCGCGAAAACGAAGAATACGAACACGAGGATTTCACCGACAAGGCCGGACTCGGCGCGATAGAAACCGCCGACGGCGGAAATGCCGGAAGTCGAAAGAGTGGACATTGCATGGACGAGCGCTGCGTTGGGTGCCTCGCCCGCAATCAGGAGCGCGATCCAGAGAACAACTGTGAGGCCGGCATAAAGGGGGGTGAGCGCTGCACTGATGCGGCGCAGGCGATCCGAGGGGGCGACGCGCTGTGAACCGCCAACCTCGGAAAACGCCGACATTTCGGAAATCCTGTCACGGATTTCAAAGCCGCCAATCGACATCGGCGCAAAGATCGCCAAGGCGCAAATCCAGAACAAAAGCCCACCCATCCAGGCCACCAAACCACGCCAGAGGTGGACAGAGGGCGGGAGGAGCCAATAGGCATCGAATACCGTCGCGCCGGTGGTGGTCATGGCGGAAACCATCTCAAACCACGCATCAAGATAATTTGCGTAGGCCACGATCTCGTAGATTGGAAACGCAAGGACGGCGGGTAGCACCAGAAATGCAGCCAATAGCCCTACCAAAAGCGAGGGGGCCTGGCGCGCGGGCTGGTAGTTAAGCGTGCTGATGACGAGAAGTCCGGTGACGATCAACACCAGAAGGCCGGAATAGAAGAACACCCGACTGGTTTCGATGTCACCGATGGCGGCGGCGTGGGCCGCAGGGATCAACATCGCGATCCCGCCGATCCCAATCAGCACGACCAGAAATGGCAGCTCTGCAATCCGCGCGAACATTAGAAGTAATCAATCGACACTTGCAGCAGGCGCTCGACCTCAGGGACATCGCTTGCCATCGCGAAAATGGCGATCGAGTCACCTTCGTCGATGCGAAGTGAGCCGGTGGGCTTGACCACCTTGCCGTCCTTTAAGACGCCCCCCAGAAGCACACCCTCCGGGAAGGCGATATCGCGCAATTTCTGACCGGCAATCGGACTGGTGCCGAGCACCTGTGCCTCGATCATTTCGGCCTCGGCATCGCCGATGGAATAGACACCGCGCACGCGGCCATGGCGTATATGACGGAGAATGGAACTGACGGTCGTGGCCCGCGGATTGATATACGCGTCGATATCAAGCGGCCCCATGAGTGGAACCAATGTGGGATCGTTGGTCAGGCAGATCGCCATGGGGCAGCCTTGCGATTTGGCGCGAACTGAGGCCAGCATGTTGGTCTTGTCGTCATCGGTCACGGCAAGGACAGCATCGGCGGAGGAGACATTCGCCTCTTCCAACAGATTGGCATCCAGCCCGTCGCCGTGAAGCACGATGGTACGTTCCAAAGCGTCAGCGGCACGCTCTGCCTGTTTGCGATCCCGTTCGATCATTTTGACGCGCACACGGTCGGCGCGACGCTCAAGCCGCTTTGCCACGGCGAGGCCTACATTGCCGCCGCCGATGATGACGACGCGCTCCTGTTTGGCCTGCCGCTTGCCGAAAATTTCCAAAGTGCGGCTCATATCTTCGCGGTCGGTGAAAACATAGCAGCTGTCACCTGCAAAAATCTGATCCCCTGCTTCCGGCGCGAAAAGGGTGCCGTCACGCCGAATACCGACGACGATGGCTTTTAGAGTGGAAAAGAGATCGGTCAGCTGGCGCAATGGCGTATTGATGACAGGGCAGGTCTCATCAATCGTGATACCGATGAGCTGGCCCTTGCCGTCGAAGAAATTCTCTGTGTCAAAGGTTGCGGGTGCCGCCAGACGTTGAAGCGCTGCCTCTGCGACCTCTTTCTCCGGCGAAATTACGACGTCAATGGGCATGTGATCGCGGCGGTAGAGATCGGAGTAGATGGCATCGAGATAGCTCTGCGAACGGAGACGGGCGATCTTGCGCTGGATGGCGAACACCGAATGTGCGACCTGACAGGTCACCATATTGACCTCATCCGAATGGGTCGCCGCAATGATCATGTCCGCGTCGCGGGCTCCGGCGCGGTCCAGAACATCGGGATAGCTGGCATGGCCGGTGATGCCGTTTACGTCCAGTGTTTCTGAAGCGCGGCGCACCAGTTCGGGATTGTTATCCACCACGGTGACGTCGTTGCGTTCACCGGAGAGATGGCGCGCGATCTGCCAACCGACCTGACCCGCGCCGCAGATGATGACCTTCATGATCCAAGACCTCGTCTGACAGGACAACAGGCATCGCAGATGCCGGATGCACGGTCAATTCCAATATTTGCCTAGCCGTCATTGCCCTCGACATGCGCAATACGGGCGCCGGATTTATTTGACGTGACGACACCCAGTGACTTGAGCTTACGGTGTAGCGCCGAGCGCTCCATGCCGACGAAGGCAGCGGTACGGCTGATATTGCCCCCGAAACGATTGATCTGGGTGAGCAAATACTCGCGTTCGAACAGTTCGCGTGCCTCGCGCAGCGGAAGGGTCGCCAACGCCCCACCGAGGACAAGCGGGCCTTCGGACTGATCGCCGCCACCGTCATTTTGAGGCAGTTCACGCGCTGAAATCGGGGCCTCGTTGTCCCCCAAGATAAGAACCCGTTCGATCAGGTTTTTAAGCTGACGCACATTTCCCGGCCAATGCATCGTCTGCAACAGCGCACGAGCATCCTCGGCCAGTTCGCGAACGGGCAAACCCTGCGTTTCTGCCAATTCTGCGATAAAATGTTCGGACAGGAGCGGAATGTCTTCACGCCGCTCTTCGAGGGACGGCACGGAGATTGGCACGACATTGAGGCGGTGATAAAGTTCCTCGCGGAAGTTTCCAGCTTCAATTTCGCCCTGCAAATCCTTGTTTGTGCTTGATATTACACGAATATCGACCTGAATTTTCTCCGTGCCACCAACCCGCTGAAAACGTTGATCGACGAGCACACGCAAAATCTTTGATTGCGTGCCGAGCGGCATATCTGCCACTTCGTCGAGATAGATAACACCGCCGTTCGCCTGTTCCAGCAGCCCCAGTTCCAAGCCACCATCCTGCCCCTCGCGGCCAAAAAGCAGGGTTTCCATCTGCTCTGGCGCGACGGTCGCACAGTTGATCGTGACAAACGGCGCCGAGGAGCGGGTGGAATTCTGGTGGATGTAACGGGCGGCGATTTCTTTGCCTGCGCCTGCGCCGCCAGAGAGCATCACCCTGCCGTTGGATTTCGTCACCTTATCGAGCTGACTACGCATCGCCTTGAACGCTGCACTTTCGCCGATCATTTCGGCGACCGACCGGTCTCCCTGCTTCAGTTCCTTATTTTCACGGCGCAAACGCGACGTTTCCATCGCGCGGCGGATCACCACGAGGAGCTGATCTATATTGAACGGCTTTTCGATAAAATCATAAGCGCCCTGCTTGATCGCGGCGACGGCGATCTCGATATTTCCGTGACCGGAGATGATCACCACGGGCACCTCGGGATGGTCGCGTTTCACGGCCTTGAGAATGTCGATCCCGTCCATCCCGCTGTCTTTCAGCCAGATATCCAGGATCATAAGCGCCGGTTTTTCCTTGGAAATTTCGGACATACACTCTTCGGACGTTCCAGCGAGGCGAGTTGTGTAGCCCTCATCTTTTAGAATATCCGAAATCAGCTCGCGGATGTCGCGCTCGTCATCGGTAATCAGAATATCGCCCATTTCATCCTCGTTCCTTTTTCTCAACGTCCGGCTGACTGTCTGTGACCGATTCGAGCACTGGCAACACGACCACAGCGCATGCGCCCGCGTGTCCGGTGCCGTCGAATGCCTCGGCTGTCTCCAGTGTCAGGCTTCCGCCATGTTCTTCGATAATCTTCTTCACAATGGGAAGACCGAGCCCTGTGCCTTTGTCCCGTGTGGTCACGTAGGGCTCGAACAATTTGGCTCGGTCTTCAGGCAGGCCTATTCCGTTGTCTTCGATCCGAATTTCGGCCTGTGAATCGATCAGATCCAGGGACACACGTATTTGCGGCTTAACAGGTAGATTAACCGCTTTTTCAATACGTGTTTCAATAGCTTCTCCGGCATTCTTCAACAGGTTTGTGAAGGCCTGAGACAGCATGGTCGCGTCAACATCGGCATCAATCGGACCATCTGGAACAGCAATGGTAAAGATTACATCCGGCTGGCCGGCTTCCTGCAGCGAAAGCACATCGGAAAGTATCGCATGCAGGTCGTTGCGGATGCGATCCGGCTCAGGCATGCGGGCAAACTTGGAAAATTCATCAACGATACGCCGCAAGTCATTGGTTTGGCGAACAATTACATCTGTCATCTGTGCCAGATCAGTCGCCTCGTCACCCAGCGACGGCGTGAATTTTCGTTTTATTCGCTCTGCGGAAAGCTGGATCGGGGTCAGCGGGTTCTTGATCTCGTGCGCGATGCGGCGCGCGACATCTCCCCATGCCGCGAGACGCTGGGCGCTCACGAGACTGGTGATATCGTCGAAAGCAACCACATAGCCTTCGAGCGAGCCCTCGTCATTACGGCGGGTCGACAGACGCACCAGAAGGGATTCCTGCGTTCCGTTCCGAACCAGATTGATCTGGTCTTGCACGACCTCGCGGCTCTCTGCACGGAGCCGGTCCAGAAGGGGGCCGAATTCCGGCACAGCAACGGACAATGCATGGGTGCGGTGATCATCCGTTTCGATGTCGAGCAAGCGGGTTGCGCTTCGATTGACGAAGGCGATGTCGCCATTGGGATCAAGTCCGACAACACCGGATGTGATCGAACTCAAGACGGAGTCGAACAGGCGCCGACGGCGCTCGATCTGACCGGTGTTTTCCAGCAAACGATCCCGCTGCTCCCGCAGTTGGGCGGTCATTTCATTGAAGTGTTTGCCAAGAAGGGAAATCTCGTCATCGCCCTCCTCCTCAATCACACGCACATCAAGGTCACCGGAACCGACCTGCTGGGATGCCGTCACCAAACGCCCGACCGGTCGAGAGAGGCGCTCGGCAAACCAAAGGCCGAGCCAGATTGCGGCCAGAATTAGAATGGCGGCAAAGCCGAGATAGAGCAGCCCGAATTCAAAAAGGAGCCGCCCACGATCAGATTCGAGCTGCTCATAGAGGCCAACGGTCTCCCGCGTGTCATCGAGAAGTGAGAGAATTTCGCCATCGACTTCGCGGCTGACGAAGAGGTAGCGGTCCACGAACGCATCAAGCGGTATGAGCGCACGGAATTCATTGTTGCCCCAATCCTCGACTATGTAGATGCCGTCGCGGGTCGCGATGTCGATTTCTTCTCGCGAGACAGGTTCGTAATCGAAAAGGTATGAGCGTGCGCCTCGGGCTGTGATTTCACCGCTGCCATCGAGGACGAAAACTTCTGTCAGACCGCGCTCGATCTGCGCCTGAACGCGCCCCAATGCCTGACGGACCTCTCCATCGCTCATAAAGAATGTCGCCTGACGTTCGGTGTTGAGGAAGGACGCAAGCGCCTGACCGTCTCGCTGAAGTTCGTCGCGGTGCTCTTCCTCATAGGCCTGGGCGGCTCGAAGAGATGTCGCCAAAACATTGCGAACGCGGTCCGAGAACCAGCCCTCCAGGCCGTTGTTGATCGACAGGGTAGCGAATACGGCAACGAGGATCGTCGGGATGAGCGCCAGAAGTGCAAACACGCCTGTCAGGCGCAAGTGCAGACGCGACCCGGCGGACTTGGCCCGCCTTGCTGCGATCATGCGTGCCACGCGCTGCATGACCAATGCGGCGATAAACAGAACGTAGATGAAATCTGCGAGCAGCGTGAGGCGTAGACCAAGGGCGCTTGCCCCCTGATCGAGCGGTCCGAGCACGATAAATGTCAGTGCGGCAAGCACCGGCCCAAGCACAACGAGGCTCAGGGTCATCGCGTTCTGAATCCAGCGCCGCCGCCGCAATTGTGCGACGCGAGACATACTCAGACCGATTCCCGCCCGTTGTAGCAAAGCCGCCTGTTCCGCGGGTGCTTCCCGCTTTTATGGCCGCCGCGACTCATAGATGCGGCAGCATGGACACATTGTGTTGCGGTTTTACATCAACTTGCGGCGGCGTGTCACCTCTATATCGAGATCGGTAATCTTCTTGCGCAGCGTATTGCGATTTATCCCGAGAAGATCCGCGCATTTCGCCTGATTTCCAGCGGTTGCATCGAGCGCGATTTCGATCAACGGTGCCTCAACTTCCCGTAAAATACGTTGGTAGAGACCGGGCGGCGGCAGAACCCCTCCGTGAAGATCGAAATAACGGCGGAGATGTTTCGCGACCGATGCCGACAGCTTGTCCCCATCCCCATTGCCGCGAAGGGGCTCCATGGCCGGCTGGTTGGACAGGATGAGTTCCATCTCTGCGCGGGTGATTTCCTCTTCTGCGGCGGTCACCACCAGGCGGCGCATGGCGTTTTCAAGCTGCCGCACATTGCCCGGCCAACTGTATGTTCGGGCGAGATCAATGGCCTCACCGCTCAGCCGACGGAGCGGCATGCCTTCTTTCTCGGCCTTTAAGAGAAAATGCTCTGCCAGCAGCGGCACGTCATCCACGCGTTCGCGGAGAGCCGGAACTGCAAGCGTGACACCGCTCAAACGGTAGTAGAGATCGTCACGGAACGTGCCTTTTTCGATGCGTGTAGCGAGATCGTCCTGACTGGTCGCCATGATGCGCGGCGAGCTGTCATCGAGCACGTCGAGCATCCGCACGATCCGTCCTTGAGCGGTATCATCAAGGTCTCCGACCTCGTCAAAAAGAATTGAGCCGCCCTTTGCCCGCGCCAGGACTGATGCGGGGCCGTCCATGCCCTGCAAGTCAGACGGGCTGACGACAATAAAGGGCGAATTGCGGCGGTCCGAAAAATCATGGATGGCACGAGCGATCAGAGATTTTCCCGTGCCACTTTCGCCGGTGACGAGCACCGGCAAAGGGGTATTCATAACACGAGCTACAACTCTGTAGAGAGCCTGCATTGCGGGCGTTCGGCCGACGAGCGGCAGATCGGTCGACCTGTCCTCCGGTTCATCGCCGCGTTTGGCAGGTGCGCGGCGCTTGACCTCCAACGCGCGGGCGGCACGTTTCATCAAATCGGGCAAATCGAATGGCTTGGGGAGATAGTCATAGGCCTCGGCTTCAGCCGCCTGAATGGCCGTCATAATCGTGTTCTGTGCTGAAATGACGATCACCGGCAGACCTGGGCGGGCCTCAGCGATCTTAGGGAGCTGCTCAAGACCGTTTCCGTCGGGCATGACGACATCAGAGATCACGAGGTCGCCTTTGCCCTCCTCAACCCAACGCATCAGCGTGACGATAGAGGACGTTGCGTGGACCTTGCAGCCTGCCCGCGTCAGGGCCTGTGTGAGGACTGTGCGTATCGTGCGATCATCGTCTGCTACCAGAACCGTACCGTCCATCAATCGTCTCCTTTACCAGCGGTTTGACTGTCTTCTCTGGGCGCCAGAGGTAGGGAAATACGAAACACCGTCTTGCCAGGAACCGAGTCCACGGAGATCCAGCCGCCGATGTCACCGATCAGTTTTGACACAAGCGCAAGCCCGAGCCCGGTGCCGTTTTCACGACCCGAAACGAATGGTTCGAACACGTCAGCGGCAATTTCAGGCGGAAGGCCCGGCCCGTCGTCAATGATCTCGATCTGAAGCGGCAGGCGGGCGTGTGTGCCATCGATGCGACGCACGCGCAGCGACGGATCATAGAAAGTCCGCAGCCGGATTGCGCCGCCTTCTGAACCGGCTTCGGACGCGTTTTTGAGCAGATTCAGGAACACCTGAAGCAATTGGTCGGCATCGGCAAATGTCGGCGGCAAGGACGGGTCGTAGTCCTCGACAAAGAGCATATGCGCGCCGAAACCCACCGAGGCGGACTGACGCGCACGATCGAGCACATCGTGGATATTGACCGGCTTTTGCTCTGCCGGGCGCAGGTTGCCGAATTGCTCGACCTGTTCGAGCAGTTTGACGATGCGACGGCTCTCTCCAACAATCAGGTCTGTGAGTTCCTGATCCTCGGTGCTGAGATTCATCGACAAGAGCTGCGCCGCACCGGTGATGCCAGCGAGCGGGTTCTTGATCTCGTGCGCGAGCATCTCGGCCATACCGATGGCGGATTTTGCAGCCTTGCCGGAATGTGAATTCATCGTCATGCGGCTGGCGATTTCACGAGGGCTGATCATCATGATCATTGTCCCGTCGGAGCCCTCGAGTGGGGCGAACTGAATGTTGCATTGCAAGGGTGGCCGCTCGCCCGAGCCGACGTCGACATCGTTCACGAATAGGGACGAGAGGTTTGCACGGGCACGCGCGAAGGCCTCCTCCAGCGGGCTGTCGATCATCACCTTGTCCCAAACCGGTGCACCGACCAGAGACTTTGTCGAAAGGTTAAGAAAGCTTTCCGCGGCGGGGTTGCTATCCAAAATTCGGTCATCGGCCCCGAGAAGCAAAGCGGGTACGGGAAGTGAAATCCAAAGGGGTTGATCAACGATCATGCAGCCGCACTTTCACTAGTGTTCAAAGCCTCGCCGATACGGGCAAGAACCTCTTTGGGGGGAGATGTCAGGATGTGACGACGAAGAGCAGGAGGCGTGTCGGCGTCATCCATATACCAACCGAGGTGTTTCCGCGCGACGCGGGAGCCGAGATCCGCGCCGTAGAAAGCAAGCATGGACTCGTAGTGCTCACTCACCATCGCCGTAAGGGACGCACCTTTCGGAACATCGGGGGCAGGCGATCCGAAAAGCGCGGATGCCACTTGTGCCGGAGCCCATGGCCGCCCCTGCGCGCCACGCCCGATCATGACGCCAGCGGCCCCAGAAGCAGCCAATGCCTGCTTTGCACTTTTTGTGTCGATAATATCACCATTGGCGATTACCGGGATGGATACAGAAGATACGATTGGATTGATCGCAGCCCAATCCGCGTGACCTTTGTAAAACTGGCACCGCGTACGACCATGTATGGTAAGCATCTTTATTCCCGCAGCCTCTGCGCGCTGCGCGAGGTCTGCAGCATTCAGTAATGTGTCGTCCCATCCCAGCCGCGTCTTGAGCGTGACTGGAACCGAGACCGCTGCGACCACGGCGTCGATCAGAGACAAGGCATGATCCAGATCTTTCAGCAAAGCAGAGCCGGAATAGCCATTTGTGACCTTTTTCGCGGGACAACCCATGTTGATGTCGATAAGGCGGGCGCCCTGCCCTTCGAGCTGACGCGCGGCCTCGGCCATCCAATAGGCTTCACGCCCTGCGATCTGAACGGCCGTTCGCGCCTGATCTGCACCGATTTCGGCGCGCTCCCGAACGCCCGGTTTGGCCTGAACCATTTCCTGACTCGCGACCATTTCAGACACAACCCAGCCAATGCCGAAACGGGCGACCAGTTGGCGAAACGGCAGATCTGTGATCCCTGCGAGCGGCGCGAGGGCCACGGGAGGGTCAAGCTGAACATCACCGACAGAGAGCGGCATTGAGGTCAAAGAGGTCTCCAAATTCCATCTTCCTTCGCCATTTAGCCATTTGCAGATCGCTCGGCAATGAATTGCAGGGTATTTTTTGTGCAATTAACCCAGATTGCCTAAATTTTAATCACCACCAACTTGGAACAATCTATTTCATCGCCAGCATCCGGAAAGTATGAGGGCAGAAAGGTAATGGAGATTGAATGATAACGGACGCAGTCATCGTCGCGGCGGGGCGCGGAGTACGCGCGGGAGGCGGGCTGCCAAAGCAGTGGCGCTCCGTTGCGGGCAAAGTCGTGCTTCGTCATGCGTTTGATGCATTGGCAGCGCTACCTGAGATCCGCAGGATCGCGGTGGTAGTTCATCCAGATGAGATGGAGCGTGCGAGATCGCTGCTGGACCAGACAAACGCGGTCTATGTCCATGGCGGAGCGAACCGCGATGACTCTGTCAGGGCAGGATTGGAGGCGCTTGCGCAGTATGCCGAGAAGCCTGAGGCTGTTCTGATCCACGACGGTGCCCGCCCGAATCTGCGCCCAGACGTGACGCGGCGGGTTCTTGCTGCGCTCGAAAAAGCGGCGGCGGCGGCACCTGCGATCCCCGTGAGCGATGCCCTATGGCGGGGCGCATCCGGTACCGTGAGCGGTGTGGTGCCTCGCGAAGCACTTTTCCGCGCACAAACGCCGCAAGGCTTTCATTTCGATGCGATCCTAGCAGCCCATCGCGAACAAACGACACCCGCGGCTGACGATGTGGAAGTGGCGCGCCGCGCCGGGCTGGACGTGATGATTGTCGAAGGGGACGACGGAAATATCAAGATAACGCGCCCCGAGGATTTTGAGCTGGTAGCGCCGTTTCTGGAAAAGAGGATGGGAATGGATATTCGGACTGGAAATGGATTTGATGTCCATCGCTTTGGCGAAGGCGATCATGTCTGGCTGTGTGGCGTGCGCATACCCTACTCAAAAAGTCTGATCGGACATTCAGACGCAGACGTGGGAATGCACGCGATCACCGACGCGATTTACGGCGCATTGGCGCGTGGGGATATCGGTCAACATTTCCCGCCATCCGATCCCCAGTGGAAGGGGGCCGAGAGCCATATCTTTCTGAGACACGCCTGCGAACTGGCCGCTGAAATGGGCTACCGGATTTCGAACATTGATTGCACGCTCATTTGCGAACAGCCAAAGATCGGACCGCACCAAAACGCAATGCGCGCCGCATTGGCGGATATCATGGCGCTGGATGCCGACCAGATCGGGGTCAAGGCGACCACTTCGGAAAAGCTCGGATTTACGGGGCGCGAAGAGGGAATCGCGGCGCTTGCGACGGCGACGCTGATCGGGGATTCGAAATGAACAAACTTATCGCCACGGTTTTTTATATTGGCTACCTGAAGCCCGCACCGGGCACATGGGGATCACTGGCCGCCCTGCCCCTTGGTTGGGCGCTCTATTCTGCTGGCGGAGCCTGGCTGGTCGTTGCGGCCACGGTGCTGCTTTTTGCCGCCGGAATTCGGACGACCGCGTTTATGGCGAAGGAAACAGGAGAGCATGATCCATCATGCGTGGTCGCGGACGAAGTTGCCGGACAGTGGATTGCCCTCCTTCCCGTCATGTTCGGAGCGACGGCGATGCAGGCGGATGTATTGGACCTCTGGCCCGGTTGGGTCGCTGCGTTCGTTTTGTTCCGGCTCTTTGACATCTGGAAGCCGGGGCCGGTGGGCTGGGCGGACCGTATGGATACTCCGACAGGCGTGATGCTCGACGATGTGATTGCGGGAATTTTTGCAGCACTTGGCGGGATTGTTTTTGCGGGGGTCGCCCATCTATGGCTGATGTAACACCGCTTGCGGAAACGCTTTTGGAATGTGCGCGAAAGCGCGGCATCATGGTCGCCTGCGCGGAAAGTTGCACTGGCGGCATGGTTGCCGCCGCGATCACGGACTGGGCCGGAAGTTCAGCGATTTTCGACCGAGGGTTCGTGACCTACACGAATGCGGCAAAGATCGCGCTATTGAAAGTGAAGCCGGTGACACTGGAAGCCTATGGCGCTGTGTCAGAGGAAGTTGCCTCAGAAATGGCGCGAGGCGCACTCGCCAACTCTGATGCCACGATTGCGGTGTCGATCACCGGAATTGCCGGTCCGGGTGGCTCCGAACACAAGCCGGAAGGTCGTGTCTGCTTTGGCGCGGCGACCGCCAACGATTGCCAGACCGAGACAGTCGAATTTGGCGCATTGGGGCGCGCCAAGGTGCGAGTGGCCGCTCGGGATCACGCGCTCCAACTGCTGATCAACACCTGCGAACGCATTTAGCCCACAAAAACAGCAGACCACCCAATTTCCGCACAATAATCGGGCAATTACCGATTTGCCCATGATTTCATCATACCTCTGGACATCTGCCGCTTTTACAAGCGCCCGGATCGGGCTTTGTGCCGCGCAGACATGGAATTGACTGGAGGGAGTTACCCATGAACGGGGCAGATACCGCTTGGATCATTGTGGCAACGGCATTGGTGCTGTTTATGACATTGCCGGGGCTGGCGCTGTTTTACGGAGGGCTGGTTCGCGCCCGAAATGTACTCAGCGTATTCATGCATTGCTACGCGATTGCCTGTTTGATGAGCGTTTTGTGGCTGGTTGCCGGCTACTCGATCGCATTTGGCGACGGCAATGCGATCTGGGGCGGGCTGGGGAAAGTATTCCTGAACGGCATAACCACCGACAGCCTAGCAGGGACACTGCCGGAGGTGTTGTTCTTTGCGTTTCAGATGACATTTGCAATCATCACACCGGCCCTCATCGTCGGCGCCTATGTCGAGCGTATCGGCTTTGGATTTGTGCTGCTTTTCTCTGCGCTCTGGATGCTGGTCGTTTATGCACCCGTGGTGCACTGGATTTGGGGCGGCGGGTTCCTTTCAGATGGCGGTATCTTCGGTGATACCGGCGTCAAGGATTTTGCAGGCGGCATCGTCGTGCACGAAACTGCGGGCATTGCCGCATTGCTGCTCGCCGTCTTTTTGGGGCCGCGCAAGAACCGCACAACTCCGCCGCACAATCCGGGCATTGTAATGATTGGCGCTGCGATGCTCTGGGTTGGTTGGTTCGGCTTCAACGGTGGCTCTCAGCTGGCAGCAGATGGCGGTGCGGCAATGGCGCTGACAGTCACACATATTTCGGCCGCGACAGCATCGCTGACCTGGGCTCTGTGGGAAAAGATCAAATTTGGTCGCGCATCACTGGTGGGTATCGTCACGGGAACGATCGCGGGTCTGGCATCCATCACGCCTGCATCGGGCTTTGTCGGGCCGGTTGAGGCGCTGGTCATCGGCGCTGTGGCCGGTGTACTGTGTCAGGAGGCCGTCAATCTGGTGCGCAATAGCCTCAAGATCGACGATACGCTCGATGTCTTCGCGGTTCATGGCGTCGGCGGCATTTTCGGCACGATCATGATTGCTGTGTTCGGTGCGGGAAGCTGGGCCGCGCAGCTAGGCAGCCTGGTCATCGTTGGCGGTTTTACCATCGTGGCAACAACGGCGCTGATTTATATCGTCAAGGCCATCACACCGCTGCGTGTAGATCTGGAGACCGAGACGAACGGACTTGACCTGAGCGTTCACGGTGAGCGGGCCTACGAATTCAACTCCTGATAAACTGAAATCCGACAGCGGGCCTTGCGAATTGCGGGGCCCGTTTTCATTCCTGGTCAGCCGTAAAGCTGATTGGCGCGGGCCTCGAATGCGGCGACAATCCTGTGCATTGCCTCGTTGAAAAACATTCCCGCAGTCCCCTGAAGCAGCCGGTTTTTGAATTCGAAATCGACGGAAAATGCCACCTCGCAGCCACCCACTGCATCCTGGAACTGCCAGACGCTTTCCAAGTGATGGAACGGGCCGTCGATATAGGCGGTGTCGATTTTCATCTGTTCGGGCCAGAGCACCACGCGGCTACCAAAGGATTCCCGAAACACTTTGAAGCTGATGACAAGGTCTGCCAGCATGATCTCGTGATCCGCAAAGACTTCCCGAGAGCGGACGCGGGCTGCGGCCGTCCATGGCAGAAACTTCGGATAACTCGATACATCGGCAACCAGATCGTACATCTGTTGCGCGGTGTGAGGGAGATGTCGCGTTTCTGAGTGCTTGGGCATCGGGCCGGAGTTCGTCTGGAATGCGTCGGGGTGATGTCGTAGAGATAGGATCGGAAATCAACCCCGGAATCGCCTGACGAAAGGACATTCCTCTATGTCACAGCCCAATTACGTTATTGATCAGATGATTTCGGCGAAATCCATCGCTGCGCGGATCGAGGAGCTTTGCTTTGAAATCCAGAGGGAATTCGCCAATACGGAAAAGCTTGTGGTGGTCGGGCTGCTGCGGGGATCGTTTGTCTTTATCGCTGATCTGGTAAGAGAGCTGGACCTGAACGTAGAAGTTGATTTTCTTGAGGCCTCATCTTACGGGGACACGATGGAATCGAGCCGAGAGGTACGTATCCTCAAGGATTTAAGGGGCGGAATTGAAGGACAGGATGTTCTGGTGGTCGAGGATATCGTCGATACCGGATTCACCATGAAGCATGTTCTGGGTCTTCTCAGAGCCCGCAAACCGCGGAAGTTAAGATCAATTGCGCTGCTCGACAAACCAAGCCGGCGGGAAGTCGATGTGAAGGCGGATTGGACGGGCTTTGAAATACCGGACGAATTCGTCGTTGGGTATGGAATCGATTATGCTCAACGGGATCGTAATTTGCCTTTTATTGGCAAGGTGCGGTTTGTCGAAGGTGATGCATGAACCAGCTTCGCTGGCTCCTTCGGGCAAAGCGTATGGCGCAAAATCCACCTTCGCTGCGCCGTGTGATCGGCTTGGGAGTGCTAATCGCCGTTTTAGTGATGATCGCTCTGGCTGAGCGGTCAGGATTTCTGCCGGAGTGGTTTGCGGCTCAACCAATGCGCTAGAGGCTTAATCTGCGGCTTCGTCGCCTTGCTCGGCAGCCCATGTGCCTGCGGCTTCGACTGCAATGGGCGATGCCGTCGGCACGACGCCGAGATAGCTTTCGGTCTCATCAACCGGCATCGCGGCACGCTGTGTCATGCGATAGAGTGAATAAAGCGCGATTACGGTAAAAGTCACCGCGAGTGAAAGCCAGAATGCAGCAGGCCCCATCAGCTGCATCACGATGCCGGCAATCAGCGGCCCAAGGATGGCGCCCACACCGAAAATCAAAACCAGACCGCCAGACGCTGCCGGCATTTCTTCGGGCGTCAGGTTGTCATTGGTGTAGGCGAGGAACAAAGCGTAGAGCGGTGTGGTCACACCTCCCGCGAGAAAGGCCACGGCCATGAAAAGCCAAAGGCCACCGCCAAGAAGCCACCCGGTCAGACAAAACGCAGCGCCAAGAGCGGCGAGCGAAAAGATCAGTTTGCGCCGGTCAACGCGGTCCGACATCCAACCTATCGGATATTGCAGCAACAACGCCCCACCAAAGAGCAAGGCGATGAACAGCGCAATTTGGTCAGGCGTCATTCCGATCTGAGTACCAAAGACCGCGCCCATGCCCGACTGAATTGCGTAGATGTTGCCCAGCATGAAAATGCCAACCGTACCCAGCGGCGAGCTGACAAATAGCTCCTTAAGCGGCATCGGTCGGGCAACCTCGGCCACGGGCGTTGGTGAGACCGACAGAAGGATCGGAGCAAAGGAAACCGATACCAGAATCGAGGCTCCGATAAACAGATTGGCGCTCTGCGGATCGCCAAACGTGAGCAGGCCCTGCGCGCCGATTATACCGAGGGTCTGCGCGATCATATAGGCCGACAGGATCTGGCCGCGGGTTTCGTTGGTCGCGGCATCGTTCAACCAGCTCTCTGCGGTCACATAGATGCCCGACATACAAAAGCCGACGAGTATGCGCAGAATTGTCCAAGCCCATGGGTCTGTAACCAATGGAAATGCAATAAGGCCTGCGGACATGAAGCTGCCCAAAGCGGCGAAGACCCGAACATGACCGACCCGTCGGATCAACTGTGGTGTCAGGCGCGCGCCGGAGAGGAAGCCCATAAAATAGCCGGAAGTGACGATTGCCAATTCCGCAGCTGAAAACCCCTCAATCCCACCGCGCAGGCCGATGAGGGTGAAATGCATGCCGTTGCCAAGCATGATGAAAACCACACCGATCAAAAGGGCCCAGACACCTATGAGAACTCTTGGCATTCGACTGTCCATCCTTCGGACCAAGCCTAACGGACGGTATCGGGTCTTGGACACCCCTATGGCAGAAAAAACCGCGAAGCTGATCAAAACAAAGGCAAATTCGGAGAACCTGCTCTCCGTTGCATCGCTGTTGGTAGAGATCATACAAGTGCGCGTGACGTAAAAAGGATCCCAATTGAGACCAACTAGTGAAAACTCGCCTGAAAGGACGTCGCGGTCAGCGAAACATGAGCATCCAACGGAGGGTGCAGCTCGAACGCGTTCGGCTCGCGCGCGAAGTTCCAGAGCCGGAACAGGGACCATTCCGAGCGCCTCTTCTCTGCCACAGCCAATTCGTTCCGGCTAATATGGAAAGGTGTGCGTTCCCAGCCATTCGTCGTCTTCACCTCGATCAGACGCGGACGGCCATCCGGCGCGAAGCTGGCGATATCGTAGCCGGCACCATCGCCATCCTCCTCCGACACCCACCGGACCTTGCGCGCAAGATCACCGCGGCCCGCTGATTTGAGGGCTGCACGTTCGTGCGCCAGAACGCGCTCCTCACCGGCACGGCCGAGGGTGCGGTTTCGCTCGTCTCTCGCCGCGACATCGAATTTTCGGGCGATGTGCTGCATCTGCTCCAGCTCCTGTGGCGG
>JAEPMR010000057.1 GCA_017643845.1 Marivivens sp.
CAGACCGTGGGCGATGGCACCGGCGGCGTGATCGATGCCGCCACCATCGCCGAAGAACAGCGCTTCATGGATTTCACTTTGCCGGACCTCCGGGCAGACTAAGGTGTTTCGAAATTGACCCAGAATTTGAAATATCGGTTTTCGCGTTCGAGCGCAGCGAGAGGCAGCGAAGAACCGATTCAACTCATTTCGAAACGCCGAGCGAGGGCATGACGCGTGGCGAGTGAACAGGACATCATCGAAGAGGAGCTGGTCTATGGTGCCCTGCGCCGCGAACGGCTCTGGCAGCGCCTTGGGCTCATCGGGCTCATCTTCGGCATCCTCGGATGCCTGAGCGCGGCGGCAGTCGCAATTCTCGATGTCGATCCGCCGCCTGTGGTCGTGCCCTATGATCCTGCCACCGGCTTTGCCCTGCCCGAGGCTTCGGTGGGCGCGACTTCGGTCACAGCCAACCAGGCGGTCATTGAGGCGGAGGTCTTCCGCTATGTGACCGACCGCGAGGTCTATAACCAGCTCGACAACGATCTGCGCATCCGCAGCGTGCTGCGCCGCTCGGACGGGGCGGCTGAAAGCGGGCTGCGCCAGATCTGGAACAGCGCCAATGAGAACTACCCGCCGACAGTTTATGGCCCCAATGCCCGGCTCGATGTGGAGATCCTCAGCATCAATCGCATTGGCAACAACCGCGCCACCGTGCGCCTGCGCAAGCGTCTGACATCCATCAATGGCGTCCAGACCGGGCTCTTCACCGCCACGCTTCTCTTCGAGTTCCGCCCCGAGACCCGCCGCTCCATCGACGAGGTCTGGACCAACCCGTTCGGCTTCACGGTCCTCGAATATTCCATCCGCTCCGACAGATTGGAGAATTAGTTTGCTTAAGAAGGCCCTCGTAACAATTGTGCTTGTGCTGCTGCCAGGTCTCGCCCTTTCCGAAGCCATCCCGCGCGGCGGTCCCAACGATAATCGCGTGCGCGTGGCCACCTACCAGGAGGGTCAGGTCTACCGTCTCAACGTCTCGCTTACCCATGTCACCACCGTCGAGTTTGGCGAGGGCGAAAGCATCCGCTCGATCATCGCGGGCGACACGGAAGGTTTTGAGATCGACGGCGTGCCGGGTGGCCAGGCTTTCGCGATCAAGCCCGTCGCGCGTGGTGTCCATACCAATGTGACGGTCTATACCAACCGGCGCAGCTACTATTTCAACGTCCAGGAAGCGCGCAGCCCGACCTTCTACGTGGTCCAGTTCCGCTATCCTAACGACGCTACCCGCCCAACCCGCGCCATCGCGGCGCAAGCTCCCAACTACAATTATGGGGCCAGCGCACGCACCGAGTTCACGCCGACACGCGTCTGGGATGATGGAACATTTACGTATTTTGCGTTCCCGCAGAATGCCCCTGTGCCCGCGATCTTCCGTTATGGGGGCGGGCGCGAGCGGACGGTGAACACGCAGGCCACCGAGGACGGCGTGATCCGCGTCTCCGGCGTGAACAGGCAATGGGTCCTGCGGATCGGTGACGAGGTGGTCTGTATCGAGGCCACGCCACCAGCAGGGGCGTCGTCATGAGTGACACAGGCAATGCCGAGCTGGAAAAACGCCTCGCGGCCCTGGAGCAAGGCAGCACGCGTCGCCTGCCTGCCGCACCGCGCCGTTCGCCGCTCCTGGCGCTGGTGGTGGCGCTCGTCATCGGTGCTGGCGGGGCGATGCTCTACCTGCTCTCTCAGCCCGAGGAAGAGGAAGCCCTGCCCACCGCGACGCCAGATGTGTTCCAAAACGAGGGCGATGGGTTCGGGGCCATCGAAACCCTGCCGCCGCCCGAGCCCGAAGTGATTTTGGTTGCACCCGATCCGGTCGAGCCAAACGCGGAACTCCTGAGCCAGATCGCAGCCTTGCAGGCTCAGATCGAGGAATTGCGCAACGCCCCCGAACCGGTCGTCGAGGAAGATACCGCCGCAGCAGAAGCCATCAATGCACTGACAGCCCAGATCGCGGCGCTGCAGGCCACCTCGGAAGCCGCGCAGCAACGCTTCCAGGACGAGCTCAATGCCCGGGATCGAAACCTCGAGCAGTTGCGCATGGATCTGGAACTGCTCCAACTCGAAGCCAATCGCCCTGCCCCCGCGCCCTTAGGGCCGTCTGAGGACGAGCTGCGCGCTCGGGAAGAAGAACGACTGCGCCGCGAAGAAGAGGCACGCCGGTTGGCGGAACTCGAACGCCGCGCTGCCGAGGAACGCGCGTTTCAGGAACGCCGCATCGCCTCACCGACCATCGCCTTTGGTGGCACGTCCGGAGCGAGCGAGGCCGCTTTGACGGAACGCACCTTCGGCGAGGTGACGGATTTCGTGCTGAACGGCGCGCTGCCCACATCCGTCACCCAGGCCGAAGTCATCGCCAATCCGTCGAACACCATCATCCAGGGCACGATGATCCAGGCCGTCATGGAAACAGCCCTCGACAGCTCCCTGCCCGGGCAGACCCGCGCTGTCGTCTCGGAAGATGTCTTCAGCTTCGACGGCTCCCGCCTCCTGATCCCCCGTGGCTCCCGCCTCATCGGGCGCTATCGCTCGGGCGTCGATATCGCGCAGCGCCGCGTCACGATCGCTTGGGACCGGATCATCTTGCCCGACAACCAGACGATCCAGATCAGCTCTTTCGGGGGCGATGAACTTGGCCGCTCCGGCGTGACCGGCTTTGTCGATACCCGCTTCGATGAGCGCTTCGGCTCAGCGGCGCTGATTTCACTGATTTCCGCGGCGCCGAGTGCAGCCGCCGCAAATGTGCAGGACGAGACAGCTGCGGACGTTCTCGAAGACGTGGGCGACGATCTGGCCGATGCCACCGACTCTGTGATCGGCGACTACCTGTCCATCGGGCCCGTCATCTATGTCGACCAGGGCTCCCGCGTCACGGTGATGGTCGACCGCGATCTGGAGATCTTCTGAGCCGATGTCGCTGAGCTATCTCGAAACCTCGCTCGACCGGATCGACGCCGCTGCCCGCGACGATGTCATCGAGATCTGTATCAACCCCGACGGCACCTGCTGGGGCGAGTTCCAAGGCGATCATTTCATGCGCGCACTGGATCAGAGGCTGACCGCGACAGACGTGAAGGACCTCGGCAACCAGATCGCCTCTTCAGCCAATACCACCATGAGCAAGGACCGCCCTATCGTCTCGGTCTCGATCACCTACAAGGGCCGCCCGATCCGCGCCCAGGTCATCACGCCGCCCGCGGTGCTCTCCGCGATGTCGATCAGCTTGCGGTTCTTCTCGAACCTGCCGCTCGAGGGGATCAAACTCGACTTTCTCTATGGCAAGGAACGCAAGCTCGAAGAGCTGCGCCTCGAAAAAGCGCGGGAGCTGCGCGAGGTCGTGGCCGCAGGTGTCATCGATGATGCGCTGGCCTTCTGCGTCGAGAACAAGCTCAACATGATCGTTTCGGGCGGCACCTCCACCGGCAAGACCGTGGCCGCGCGCAAGATCCTGTCTCACGTCCCATCAGAGGAACGCATCGTCACCATCGAGGAAGCCGCCGAGCTTCTGCCTACACAGCCCAATGCCGTGACCCTTATCGCCAACCGGGATGCGGAATTCCAGACCGCCGATGTGCTGCTCACAGCAACCCTGCGGATGCGCCCCGACCGGATCATCCTTGGCGAGGTACGCGGCAAAGAGGCCATGACCTTTCTCGAGGCGATCAACACCGGCCATGGCGGTTCCATGACCACGCTTCATGCCGAAACCCCGCAGCTCGCCGTGCAACGCCTCGCGATCGCAGCCCTCAAGACCGAGATCCCGATGACCTATGCGGACATGATCCAGTACATCGAGAACTCCATCGACGTGATCATCCAGGCCGGTCGTCATGACGGCCGGCGCGGTATCACCGAATTCTACCTCCCCGGCACAAGCGAAATCGGAGCATCCCAATGAAGACCTTTGAGTATGACATCCTCTCCTTTCCGATGACCCGCAAGACCAGCCTCGCCGACATGAAAAACACCTTGAATGCAAAGGGTGCGGAAGGATGGGAAGTCGTATCATTCAACTCCTCGGAATTCGCCAACGTGGGACACACGGTCTTCTTGAAGCGCGAAACCACAGCCATCGGAGCAACGTCATGAAGCAGGCGCGGTGTCTCATTGCCCTGATCGCGATGGCCGTTGGCCTGACGGCCGGGCCCGCCTTCGCCGAGCGCAACCTTGTGCCGACGCTTGAGCCCAGTTTCAACGTCTGTACGGACCGCCCGGCGGAACCTACCTGGATGCAAGAAATCCCCCTGCGCCAAGCCTATCAGCGCGTATTGGTCCAAGACATCTACCGCGCCCAGAACCTCGAGCGGATCGTCGAGACCGGCAGCTGCGACTGCGCAATCCGGTTCCCAACTTGGGACGAGGCCGAGGCCACCTTCCGCGAACACCACGCCAGCGCCGAACGGTGGGAAATGCTGCAAGCCTCGGATGTCTACAACCGCCGCGCCAACGACGCCCGTCTCGAGGCCAAAGCAATCTGCGAAGCCGCGGGCAACTGGTGAGGCACAACCCCAATGAGCGTCGTTACCTATTTCGTTGAAACCTCACAGGGCTATCTCGACACCGCCGCCGAAACCCAGTTCGGATCTGTCGCGGCGACGGTTGGCACCTTGCTGGTGTTGGGCACAACGCTGGTGGTGATCCTCGTCTTCCTGAACATGATCTACCAGTACAAGGCGATGGACGGTCGTACGGCCTTTTGGCTCGCAGTCAAGATCGGGCTCATCGGGATATTTGCGACAAACTGGGTGCAGTTCAACGCGCTCTCCTCCGCCATCCTCGCCGGGATCGACAGCATCGCCGGCGCACTTGTCGCTTCGGTCGGGGGCGGCAGCCCCGGACCCTCCGGCACGTTCGCGGAAGAGTTCGATCGGCTGATCTCGGAACTCGGCGATTACCTGAACGCCGCCGGGTCCGAGCTGAACTGGATGGCCGGTGCCATGCTCGACATCGTCGGTGTTCTTCTACTCTCGATCCTGGGCGGTCTGGCCGCCTTCATCTTGGTAGCCTCTCGGCTGATGATCGCGCTCCTGATCGGGATCGCCCCGGTGATGATTTTCCTGACCCTCTTCGAAGTGACCAAGGATTATTTCGCGCGCTGGCTGTCGGCGCTGATTTCCTTTGCGCTCTACCCCATCGTTGTCGCAGGCGTGTTCGCAACGATCACAGGCGTTTCCTCCGCGCTCATCGGCGAACTAGGCGACCCCGAAGGCGCCTCAAACATCGGCGCACTCATCCCCTTCTTTATGATGGTGCTCATGGCCAAGGGCTTCATTATCGCCACGCCTTTCATCGTCCGCGCGATCTCCGGAAACATCATGATGCCCGCCCTCTCGGGTGGCCTCGGCGGCGGCTACAGCTTCGCCCGCGCCGCCATGGGCAGTCAGCAGGCTTACAACCGTTACCTGATCGGCGGGGCAAGTGGCGCGGAATACGCAGCCCTCAGGGCGCGGCAGTTCTTCGGGGTACAGCAGATGCCAGTGCGGCAAGGCATGGGACAGACGGGTCAGGCAAGCGGCACTGGGTCACCGGGGGCAGGGTCTCAAATGCTGGCGCAACTTGCACGTTTGGGAAGGCTGGGGCGGAGGTAAATATGACAGACCCTGCAACATCGTGGATCAAGTTCGAACACCGTTCGCCGACCAATGAAGAAATCCAGACCGACAGGCTCGTTGGGTACTTTCGAATTCGAGATCTCACAGGAAGGATCACAACAGATCACTTTGGGAAGCTTTCTTGGGATGATGATGCCGGAACTTGGGCCATTGAAGTGTTCAGCAATGCCCTGCGCCTAACGGCTCCAGGTCAATTCATGCACGAAAGTATCGAGCCAAGTCATTGGTGCATGGTTCCTCCCTTACCAAATCATCCTGATATTGATGGTCTTCCCGAGAATTAGCGGTATCCATCACCAACTTGATTCCAAACCAATGACCGCCAACGGCCCAATCCGGACTCTCAGCACCTTGCTCGGATGCTGCGGTTGCATCCCGCATTCCGGACTTTCGCTGCGGAAGCAAAATCGATACTCAAGCGAGCTTAAGGCGATTTAGATTGGCCATAGTCAAACTTCCAACGCCCCCAAAACCGAAAAAGAACCAGTTTAGCTAAGGCCTGACCTGCCTGCCAAAAAGTATGGAATTGACTTTGTCGTTTCACGAATCTAGTATCTGAAACAGAAAGGTCACACCATGAGCGTTATCGCATTTCCAAAGCAAGCCTCCGTCTTTCAACCTGTGGCGCATTATATACGCCTGGGGGAAACGAGTTACCGAAAAGTCGCTGAACTGGCCGCTGCGGGCGTGATCAAAAGCAAGCGCTTTGTGGTTGATGGGTCGAAAATCGGCTTTCAGAAAGACATCATCCAGGTTCTGCAGGGCCTTGGTGCAGAGATCGTTCTTGATCCGCGCACCATCGAGCTCTCCGCGCGACGCAAATGTGCCGGACTAGCCGCGAGCGCCCCATGGGCGCCTGAGACACGGGGCGTACCGCTTGCGCCAGATGTGTTTAGGGGCCGTCACCCGACCGATATCTATGGGGCCATTGCGCGGTGTGCCGTCAAACATGGCGTCAGTGCCGTGTTGTCGCCGTCGCATTACCTTGCTGATCCCGGTTTTGAAGGCTGGCAGGCGATCGATCATGACGCCTGTTTGCTGTTGCGCCGCGCGCTTGATTCAGAAGACGGAAAGTCAATCGCAATAGACTATCTCGTGGCCGCGCGGCTGACGGACTTCATGGATGAGAGCTTCCAATCGAAGATGATGCCAAACCTGTCGGATCTGCCTTACGACAATCTCTGGGTGCGGGCGTCGATGTCCAAAGCTCTTGGACCGGTGAATGCGCAGCGTCTCGTGCGCACGCTGTCCCGGTGGCACAATATCGGGAAACCGATTGTGATGGATTATATGGGTGGATTGTCGGCCGAATCCTTGGCAGCCATGAATGTCGTGTCAGGCATTGCACATGGCTTTGGGGAACAAACGTCCTTCACAACCACAAAATGGGCGGAACCTCCGGAAGAACGCGACAAGGACAAGCCTGGTGGACGGGCAACCCGCATCGGTGTGTCGGCACTTGGATGCACATTTACAAGTGCGGAGCTGGATGTGCTGATGTCGGCGCATGGCGCGAAATCGGCCTTGCTGCCCAACGACCGGACGGTGCTACCAAACGGTGTGGAAGACATCCGCCGCGATCCACGCAAGTTCAACGTATACGATGCACAGCGCCGCATGGATGAGATCAACGCCATTCCGACAGTCAATCGTCCGGATCACTTTGCCGATAAGCGCATGCGCGAGGTTGTTGCCACGGCGAACAAGGCTGCGAAGCTCAATCCGAAAGCCGAGATAGCCGAGGCCAAAAATGTAGATTTGGCGAAGCTGCGCGCGCGGCTCGTCAAATTCAGTACGTCATCAGAAAAACTCAGGGGGACATATGAAAATCTTGCACAAGAACGTACGGAACAGGGGGCGACGGTGAGGGCGATCGGCGATTTGCGTCGGAGCACTCCACTCAACCAGACTGGAACGGAGAGATGACAACTACAGCAATTGCAAGGAGCATATCAGATCTTGAATCTATCGGTGGTTTGAACGGAACAGACATTGCGAATGTCACAGATGTCTCCAAAGCCACGGTCTCTCGCTGGCGCAATGGGACGAAGCGCCCGCAGCCAACCAGCGAGCGGGTTCTGTCTGACCTAATCTATGTTGTGAGGCGGTTGGAAGACTACTACTCCAATGACGAAATTCGTCTTTGGCTATACGCGCGCCATCCGCAGCTCGAAGGTCAGCGGGCCATTGACTTGATCCATGATGGCGAGGTGGTGGAGATCTTCCGCGTGCTCGATCGTCTGGACACTGACGGATATCTGTAACACATGATCGAAGGTCCCAGAGATCACACGCTCATCGATGCTCTGGAAGGACTAACGACCCAGGCATATGAAGGCCCTCTGTGGCGCGTCACGCGCGACGGGCGCGATCCGACGCTGTTCTTTGCAGGCGGCAACCGGTGGGATGACGGCACATTTGAGGTGCTCTACACCTCCTTGAGCCGGGAAGGGGCGCTTGCGGAGATGTACTATCATGTCGCGCGGGGCCAGCCGATTGCGCCTTCAAAGATCAAGTACCGGCTGCATGAGCTACAGGTGAAGATCGATGGCGTTCTCGACCTAACCGACATGTCATTCCTGTCCGGTCTTGGGATTGATCCGGCGACATATGGAAAGCTGCCTTATCTTAAGCGGGAAGGTGAGTATGAAGCCTGCCAAAAGATCGGCGAGGCTGCGCATTTCCTAGGCTCAGAGGATGAAACAGATCCCTCGGCGCTTTTGGTGCCAAATGCGCGGCATGACGGCAGCAACATGGTGATCTTCGGGGACTATGTCAGCTTTGAAGCTGTTGAGCATGTCAAAGACCATGGCGTGATCGACTGGACAAAGATCTAGCTGATACCGCGACCAAACAATCATTCTTTCGCTTTGGGGTTGAAGGGCAGCCGGAGAGTTCCCATTCTTGGACTATGGCTGACGCCCCAGCCTCCCCCCTCCAATGGGAAAGTATTCAGCATGCAGGGTATGAAATAGAGCTTTTTCTGTTCGAGCGCTCACATAAGGAGGGATTGTGAATTTTTGCTCGCAATAGGAGAAACTCAAATGAATCTATCTGCGCCGATCAATGAACTGAAACGTAAAGCGAAGCTGTTGCGTCGTGCTGAAGACATCCCACTCAATCAAGCGCTGGCGCGCATTGCCAAAGAAGAAGGCTATGCAAGCTGGGGTCTGTTGATCCGGGACTATGAGGCACAGCAGTCGAAGCCGTCTGTGCAACCGCGGACGGGCTATCAAATCACTTCACTACCGGTTGATGATGCTTACCGGAAAGAGGCAATCGAGCTGGCCAACAGCACGTTCGAGATGGTGATGCGTCGCATTGAACCGGACAATCCCAAGGGCACACGTGCACGTTGGGACGCCGAGGACTATGTCGATAATCATCACTTGAGCGCTGACATGCTGCCCATCGACAGTGAATATGCGCTTTCCTTGATCGAAGCGTTTCTTGTTCACCATGTGATCGATCTGGCTGTTCAGGCTGACGGCATGGCAGCCGAAGAGAACTAAAGATCTATTCGGTGGGCCTTTGGCCCACCGCACTTGCCGTGTGTAAACGTAAGTGACCGGAACTCAGCTCACAAACCTTGAGGCGAGGCCTGCCCAAGGTTTCTTGCCGAGTTAAACATGCGTGATTCCCGTCACTCAGCGTGATGAAGTTTCTTCTACTCTGGACCAATTGTAACAAACTCTAGCTGGTCACCTTGCGTTCTACGGCAGTACTGAACTCCATGATACGGCGCCTGAAGAACGTTCGAAAAGCTTGTTATCTCACGGAAGTCTGCAGTTAGTATGTTACTGCTTCCGTCCTCCATTTGGTGAACTCGAAAGGGCCCTGCGGGATGTCCGCTAAGGTCAAATTTCCCAGTCTGGATGCGTTTTGACCAACGCCCTTCTTTTTGTTGCGTGATCACTTCCCGAAATTGCGCCCAAAGTTTGGATGTTTCGGGCGACGGCCAGTCCGCATGCTGGCTCAGCTCTTCCACGGCTGAAGAACTGAGCCAAGTGCGCAATTCGCTTCTTTCTAAAAAGCTAGGATTCAGTTCTGCAACGACCTGCTTAGCGGCAGCTCTGGACGGCAAGCCTGCGCGCACCAGCATTGCCATTCTGTAGTCTGCCAAACCGGTATCGAGACAAGACGCTGCCATACCTGAATTTGCAAGATCACCACCGTCCCACCCATGGGCTATTCTTCGTGTCCGAACAGCTTCAATGGCCCAAACCAGCCGATACACAAAGGCGTCCTCAATCAACTTAGTATGTTCGCCTCCAATTTCTGAGATTGGATATCCTGACAGCCATTGTAGGAGTACATTTTGCCAGCCGGCTGGCAGATCCTGCCCTGCCTCTTGAGAGAAAGGCTTGATCATCAACAAATGGTTGGCCATCTCAACCAGTGAAGTATGAAGTTCGGTTACATTCCCCTGCAATGCCGCCAGGTCCGCCTGATCAAGTAGGCCTTCGAGTGCAGGAGCTTGTAAGTCAAGCTGCAGACCGCTGTCGAGTCCCACCCCCATTGCAAAAAAGCCTGTTCTTTGGATCGGCGTTGTGGAGGACCAGATTAATCTCGCGCGAGTTTGCAGAACAACTCGCTGCAGACTTCGTACACCGGGATCCAACCCAGCCATCCTACGGTCCCAAAGAGACCCGCTCAACGCTTCATCTAGCAACGCTGGCAGTGCAGCTTCATCTGCATCCAACGCTTCAATCAGGCCAAAGATGATCGCATCTAAACGGGCGACCAAGTCATCAATCGGAATACCTTCTGGATCAACGGGCTCAATCAACCAGTCTTCGCGCGAATTCGCCAAAAACTCATAGCCTTCGGCATTGTTTGCCACACCACGCTTCATGAGCTTTTTTACGACTAGATCGATGATCTGGCTTAAGCCGCTTCTGAGTGATCTTACCTTTGCGCGCTGAACCAACGACTTCCATTGCTGTCGACGATAGTCATAGTTGTCTTCCATCACATGAAGGATCAAGCCTTCGGTATCTACATAGGCACGGCCTGCCCGTCCGGCGACGTTCGCAAATTCTTCACCTGAGATTGGTGATCCGGAACGCACGATGTAGGGGGTCAACAAAACAGCAGCATTTAAATTGAGGCCCTGAGCCAGGGTCGGCGAAGCCGCGGTGACCTGTATTGTACCAGTCGCAAGCAATTTCTCGATCTCGCGCAGGAATGGGCTTGGCAACCCACCGTGATGAACTGCCATACCTATCTTAAGACAAGCCACAGCGGGATGATCGGAACCAAGCCACTCCTCCCCTATCGTAACTGCATTTTGGATCGCATCTTGATCTACTGGCAATGAATCGAAATAGTTCTTTTTCACCAATAGGATTGCTCGTTTGGCGAACCCTTCGACCCAGTTGGCTTGAGTTACAAATATGAGGACCCTTTTGTCTTCTGCGGCGAACCGCCACGCGCTCATCAAAGAAACATCTTTCATATCTCTGGGGCGTGGATTGTGATCTCCACCCGAAGCGGGCATCTCGCTCAGAAATTGTGAAACAAACGGGCCGTCCTCTTCGAGGTCATATCGCAAAGCTCCTCGATTATTCCGCCATTCCAGCGTGCCAAATCTTTGAGTGGTCGGTCGCCAGTCTGATCGTACGGCGTCACCTGGTGCGTCCGATCGGATCCATTTTGTCATGTCATCAAGCTGTTCGCCCTCCGGCAAGATAGCTGATAGACATACAATCCTACGAGCACCTGCGTCGGACCGACGAAGAAGTCTCTGGACTAAAATCTCGTACCTGACCTCGCGTTCACTCGGTCCTATCAGGTGACCTTCGTCCAGAACGATCAGACCGATATCATTGATGATGTCGGGATCATTTCTGAGGGCGAAATCGAGTTTTTCCGGGGTGGCTACAACGATATCATCCGTTTCCAGAGCGTTTGCGTCGCCAGACGACAGGCCACTTGCTCCGTAGAGTGAAGAGACTTGAAATCCCAACGGTGTAAACGCCGAACGAAAAGAACGTTCGGTCTGCGCTGACAATGCGCGCAACGGAGTTACGATTAGCACGCGCTTTTTTTGCGAAAGGCAAGTCAATGCGGCAAGCTCTGCGATCCGCGTTTTGCCAGCGCTGGTGGGTAGAGCAACCACAAGGTCATCTTCTGGATCAGCAGCTCTCGCTGCTGCATTGATCTGAGATGGCCATAACTCAACCTGTGAGCTGGATTGTGCAAAGAGCGAGGCGATGAAAAGTTCGCGATTTGAAGCAAAATTACTAGTAAGGCCACTGCTTGGCACCATAGGTAACACCACGTGAAGCGAACTAGCCCACAGATCGGTAATCAGACCCCTTGCTAGTCTCGCCACCCACCACAGTGACACATGGCCAGTTTCACCAGCCAAACCAAGTGCAGCGTCCAATTGGGCCAAGGCGAACTCTACAAGAGATGAATCCCCGGTCTGAAGAGCGAATTCAAAGTAAGCTAAGCTGCGCATGAAGCCCGTTGTGATTGCAGTACCCAACGTGTCTGTTTGATCCTGGTCGTCCGTCAGTAGAGCTTCGGTCAAAGAACCATCGCTGTTTTCGGGGTTGCCTAGCCAGTTTTGCGAAGAAGCGCGTAAACTTCGAAAGTCCCGCAAGATGAGGAAAATAAGTGATTTTTCCGCAGGGCTGAGGTTGAGATTGGCATCATTGAAATTTGGAAACAGTGCATAGGCAACAGCAGCGTAGCTGGCTAAATGGAAAGCTGCGGCTGCAACCGTCCTATGAAATCCACGCTCTGTAGTGTTTGAACTTCCGTTTCTGACAAGAGACTCGAAAATCGAGCCAGCAGTACGAAACGCATCCTTTAGCATAGGATGATGCCTGTCGAGCTCACGTAATTCGAGTGCTGCATCCAGTATCGCGAAGCCGTGGTCAGCGAGATCTGTGTCGATGGAAACCGCGAACTGGGGCGCGTCTAAGGGCAACTCACCGGCCCGACGGATAATTGCTCTTGCCTCGCCGCGTGCGATCAATCTACCTCTGGCTTCGGGCTGAAGCGCGCTTCCGAGGAATTGCTCAATTTCTTCAATCGAGCGCAAGATTGTTTACTCCGTCAAATATCTGCTCAACAAAGTTCGCATGATCTGGGATTTGAACGTGAATAATGAATTGGTCCCTAGTACCATCAGCATCTGCAAAATCATCGTCTAGCATCTCGACGGCTGGATTTCCGGTGATAGTAAACAGACAATGAGTAATTCGACCCTTAGGAACTGCTTGGCTACCCGCTTCGGTAAGAATTCTCTTTCCTAGTTCTTCTTTGGCACCGCCCATTTCAAGTAATCGGCGAGCAAGATAAATCAATGAATGGGGCGTTGGTCGACCGAGGTTCGCTTCGAGACCTGCACGGGCTGATTGAACCGTCTCGGTCGAAAGTGCTTGGGCACTCTTTGCTTCAGCCTTCAACAACTTAAGCTGCCCATTTTCAGTTTCTCCGACGCCGATGACATCCTCACCGCGCATGGCTTGATCGCGGTGGTCTTTGTAGCGAAGTTTGCGAATTGGAACTTCAAAATCACACCATTCTTCAATGACTTCAGCGCACAAAATCTCACCCAGATCGCCCGAACGACACGTCGGACCTTCAGGGTAATTGGTTCGAATAATTTCTGCGGCCCCTTCATATCCCAGGGTATCAAGGAACGTTGCGATTTCTTCGTCTTTGACGTAGTGGGAGCGCGTCCTACCAACAAGTTCAGAAACAGCGTTTTGCCGTTGTGTGTCTGCTTCGGTTGCACGCCACAAAGTCTTGCGTTGATCCGTTTCCTCGGATGTGGTGAGCCACGTATCAAAAAAATCATTCATTCTATGGGAACCTAAAAAAATATTGATCACAATATGCATTGCCGTTTAAGGCAACATGTCGGCGCATCCTGTTTTTAGCAAGCCTTTGGGAAACTCATCGCCTTTGCCTTTTTGTGGCCGGTCTCTACTTCCGCAACAATTGCTGCGGTTATCGGCTTCCGCGCATGAGCGGTTGTGAGCTAGCGGCAGTATGAAGTCGCTTGATGGTTTATTGAATGTCCGGTCTGGAAATTGAACGAGGGGCAGTTCGTGCTCGCAGCGAAAGTCCGGTTTCCGTCCTCCCCGACAAACAGGCGATGTCCGCCACCCTATCGCGCAACCAGCCTTTCACCATCCTCCTCTCGCAGCATCGCTTCCATTTCGTCCAAGCCATCGACTGCAGAGCGCATCTGCGCCTCATCAGCTACGCTCGCAGCTTCAGAATCCACGACGCCGCTGCCAAAATCCATCTCCATCTGGCGCTGTTCCTCGGCGATGACGGCTTGAACGACAGGCGCGGTCTTCTTTGGACCGGCGTCGGCTTGGCCTGACGGTTGACCATCGCCAGCCTGGCTCGCCCTCTCCACATCGGCTTCTGTTCCCCCTGGCCCATCCGACGGCGGCGTCATCGGCATGGCGCGCACACTCAGCGGCAGCGTGCCTTGCGATCCCCCTCCCCCCGGCTCTGGAAACGGCAATTCACCCGTCTGCGCCGCGTGGATCGCCTTGAACAGCCGGTCGTCAAAATACTGAATCCGCTTTGCACGGACCGGCATCTGCGCATCTATCACCATGACGATCTCATCGAGCGGCAGGCGGCGCGCCTCGTCTTCAGGGAGCAAGGAGCTTTCTTCGGTCCGGGTGGATTGGCTGCGGCCCTCGAAGGGGTTCTTGCCGATGGACTGGGAGCGCGTGATGACGGTCTTCGTGGTCTTGCCGACCGCCTTGCTCAGCTCCTCGACGGTCTTCTCATCCGAGGGCGTCAGGTAAAGCTTCACGCCTGCGTTGCCCTGCAAGGCACGGCGGGTGTTCTCGCCGTAGATCTCATCGAGGGCGGGAATGGTTTGCGTGACCACGGCCAGGTGACCGCGATAGGTGCGCAGGGTCTCGATGCTCTCGACCACGATGGGCATCTTGCCGAGGCGATTGAACTCATCGAGCATGATCATCACCGGCCAAGGCTCGTCTGGCCCGGGATCCTTTTCCTGCATGGCGGAGAGCAGATCGGAAAAGAAGAGTCGGATCAGAGGTGCCAGAGGCTTCACCATGAGAGGCTGGTCCACGTGGTAGACCGAAAACGGCTTCTTGCGGATCGTGCGGAAATCAAAGTCCGAGACCGCCGTCGCCTCGTCGATCGCCGGGTTCTGCCATTGGTCCAGCCCCGAGGTCATAAGGAGCGAAACGTAAGAGGTCAGCGTATCGTTGTTGGTGGAGGCCAACCGCGTGAAGATCAACTTGGCGGCCCTGTTATCCACCTCGTGGCCCCGCGCGAAATACTCCTTCTGCTTGTTCCCGCCCGAAGCGGCGATGCGGTAGATCTCGCCCAAGGTCGGTCGCTTGCGCTGGAAAGCCAAGAGCCCCGCCGCCACGAAGAGATCGATCCCGCCTTTGAGGAGACCCTGCACCCGGTCGTTGTCGCTTTGCAGGAACAGCGTCGCGAGGAGCTGCAATTCCATCTGCTGGCGCGCAGGGTCCTTCAGTTGATAGATGCGCAGGAGCGGGTTGTAGCGATGCGTGCGCTTGCCCTCCCAATCGGTGGGGGCAAAGCGATAGACCTTGTCGCCCTGGGCTGCGCGGTGCCGGGCCGTGGCCTCGAAACATTCCCCCTTCACATCGAGCGTCACGGCAGAGCCTTGCCAGGTCAGCAGGTTCGGAATGACAAAGCCCGTGGTCTTGCCGCGGCCTGTGGGGGCCACGATCAGCGCATGGGGGAAGACCTTGGAGCAAATGTAATTGGCGCGGGAGCCCGGCGGCCCCAGCTTGCCAAGGATGAACCCGGTACCGGGCGCCCCGAAGAACCCATTGGCCTTCATCTCGCGCGCGGTCTGCCAATGGGTCTGGCCAAAGCGTGTCAGGGCGGACCCTGAGAGGGCGAGGCTCAGCATCAGGCCGACGGCGGCGAAGCTGCCGATGATCAGGTGGATGAGTTGGGCGTCCTCCGGGCGGCGGTCCAGGATCGCCATGTAGTTTTGCGCAATATAGGCAAAGTCGATCTCGGCCCCGAAGCCGAGATCCTGATAGGTCAGCACGGCCGAGGCGATGGTATAGCCCATGGCCCCGGTCACAAGTGTCACCAGCAAAACGCCTGTGGCGATCCGTGCTTTGCCCATTGAGGCGCTCAATGGACCTGACCCCGCTCAGTCTCGCCATCCAGATCAGCGGCGCGATGGCGTTCATATTCGGTGTCAGCCAGATCATCGACCACTTGGCGCAAGGCCTCCGTGTTGGCCGTCGCGGCATCAGATTGCAGATAGACCTTGGCGATATAGAGCCGGTCGAGGCGGTCCTCGAGAACTCTGTCCAGCGCATCGGCATCGCCAGATGTGAGCCGGTCGAGTTGGCGAACGTCCAGCACCCGCGCGATCTCGGTTCGGAAAGCCTCCCGCTCCGCTGCAGTCTCGAAAGGCGCGGACAGCTCCCCTGCCCGTTCATGGTCCAAGACACGCGCAATTTCGTCTGCGACACGGTCGGTAGGGTCAGACTGTGGCGCAGTTTCACCGCGGGCGGTGAGGACTTCGTCGCGCGTGTCAGACCCAAGCCCGTCGCGCAGCTCGTTGTCGCGGGGAACCTGATTGATAACCTCTGTATCCCGTATCTCTACGACAGCCGCATAAGTCGCGCCGAGCCCGCGGGCGAGGTGGGTCGGCATATCCGGATAGCGCGCCCTGAAATCATCCGTGACGGCATCGGCAACGGGCGTGCGGACGTCGCGTCCCTCCATGATCCGGTCGACCTCGCGGGTGATCTCGCTGGCGCGGGCCGCATCGGTAATGGTCTCCCTGTAAGGCTCAGACCGGTCAATCACATCGCCAGGGCGTGCGAGCAGATCCGGGTGTGCCTCGAGATATGCACGCTGCTCCGTCTCGATCCGGCGCTCCGCCCGTGAGACAACCTCCCAGTCCCGGTCCTCGATCTGCTGCGCGGTCAGGCCGTCTGCGCGCATCTCCTGACGGATTGTCCCTTCCATCGCCCGGACCGCGCCCTCATGATAATGGAACCGCTCGCTGATCGGTTCCGCTTCCATGACGCCATCCCGGCGCAGCACGTTCTCGCGCTCCAACAGCGTGCCAAGTTCCACATGCACGTCATTGAGAATGTCGCGGGCCTGTTCCAGATCGGCGCGGCGCTCGAGGTTCAGATCCCGCGCCTCAGCCACCTTGGAGAGATCATTGGCGATCCATTGATGCTCGAGCGCTGCATTTGAGGCGCCCGTGTCGATCCGGGCCACCACTTCCGATGTGCTGATCCCGGTGCCGTGTAGTGCCGCGTCAATGCGCGATCTCAGATCGGGCTCTGCCAGACGCTCGCGCTGGCTGGCGTCGATATTGGCTTCGGAATATATCCCGCCCTCCGAGGGGGTCTCTGACAGCGCGGATGATCGCAAACCGAGAGGCTGCATGTACTGGACCTGCGTCTGGATCTCGATGAGGCGTTTTTCCAGCACGGGACGTTCCGCGTCAGACTTCTCGGCGATCATGCCCTGCACCCGCGCGAGCTTTTCCGCATAGAGGCTTCTCAGATCCTCGAAGCTTTGATCCTCGGCCATATACACATCTCCTGTTCGGTCCACCTGCCCGCCACGCGCCAGCACCTCGCCCGCGCGGAAGAGTGCTGCGGCAATATCCTCGCGGGCCTCCCTCGAGGCCTCCGCAGCAAGCGAATGGTAGACGGTTCTGGTGTTGGCGATTTCCGCCAGCGTCCGCGTCAAGTCGGTCCCCACACGTTCCCGCTCGCGGGGTGCGCGCCCCTCGTCTTTCGCGGCATAGACTTCGCTGGTTCGGGCGGGGTAATGCACAACCCCGCGATCCACCCGGCGCGTGGCTTCCAGCCGCACGCCGTACTTCTCCGCCTCCTCGACCATGGCGAGGCGGAAATCGTCATAGTTGAAGCGGTGGTTGCGCCCCAGAAAGAAGAACTCGCCTTCCTGCGACCGGCGGTTCAACACCAGATGCGCATGCGGGTGATCGCGGTCCTCATGCACCGCGATGATGTAGTCGAAATGCCCCTCATCAGTCTGGAAGAACCGCTCGGCCACATCAGTCGCGATGTCGCGCACATCCTCGCCGCGCGTGCCTATGGGGAAGGACATGAGCATATGGGTGGTCTGCCCGAGCTTAGGTTTGAAG